>NZ_OZ186801.1:0-6199 GCF_964272715.1 Streptomyces sp. SudanB182_2057 | reverse complement strand
GCGAAGAACGGCCGGCGGTACGCACCGGGAGAGACGTCTTCGGGTCACCGCGTTCTCCGCAGGTCCGTCTACGATCCCGAGATCTGCACGGCACTTGACCTGGAGCCCGGAGACGAAGCGCTGATCCGAATCCGCGTGTTCCGCCAGGACGACAAGCCGACGTCGATGGGGATCTCGGTCTATCCGCCCCACACGACTGCCACGGTCCCCGAACTCACCGAAGACGCTCGGATGACAACACAGTTCGACCAGCTCTACACCGAACGGACCGGCCACGCGGTCATCAAGGGCCAGCGCACCGCCCAGGCGCGGCAGGCGACGCCGGAAGAGCTCGAAGCGCTGGAGATCGACGCGCCCCCGCACTCTGCGGTGGCGGTCCTGGTCACCACGGTGACCTTCCACGACGACCATCAGGCGCTCGGGTACTGGGAGGACATCTACGCACCCGGCTCCAAGGTCCCACTCGGCGAGTGATCCATCCAAAGCCCCCGTCCGACTCCGGGCGGGGGCTTTTTGTTGCCCCACCGCGTGCCGCGCGTGACGCGTGCCGCGCGTGCCACGCACGCACACGCGTATGGGCGCCTAGGCGCCTGGGCGTCTGCGCGTTGGAGGCCCCCCAGAGCGCCTCCCAGACCCCCGGACGACTCATCGGCCCGCCCCCACCCTCCGAGGCCCGGAGACGGGCGCACAGCGCCTCCAGCGCGGTCACAGAGGGTGGTTACTCACTTCCTCATTACCGGCCCAGGACACGGGAGTCGGGGGCCCCAACGCGCGCGCGTGAAGCGCGCGTGAGGGCCGTCGGTAAGGAGTAAGTAATCACCGACCGTCACCGGGGGCGGCATCGCTGGGCGGTTTACGTGGCGCCGCCGTCGCCGACTGCAGCGGGTCGACGGTCCTGTCCAACGGCCAGCGGGGAGGGGAGGGGTGGTCGGCTCGGGTCCGGTCGCCGGGTGCGCCGGCCGGATGGGCGGGCCGCCGTACCGCCGCCGTCGCAGCCGCGGGCCGTGAGCGGATCGTGCTCCTGGTCGTGGTCGCCGGGGAGCAGCTGCTGCCGCGATCCGGATCTGCCGGTGTGGTCGCTCCGCGTCGGCGCGGGCATCGTCGTGGCGCACGAGCGTGTCGAGTTCGGGGGTCGCGCGCGTTTGGCGTGCACAGGTGCACGTGCACACGCGTGCACGCGAGGAGTGCCGTCCGGTGCCAGCCCGGAGCGGGGTACGGCACCGCCGGGTGACGCAGCCGCCGCAGGCGGTCGCGCGATCCCGGGAAACGGCCGGCGGTTCCGCGAGACGCCTCGGCATAGACCTGCCTCGAGGAAGGCGTGTTACAAGTTTCTCTACTCGATCAAGACGGCCCGCGAGCGGGCCGGGCGGCCCGCTCGGCGGCCCGGCCGCCGCTCCTGTCTCCGCCCCGCTCCGGCCCGGCCGCCAACCCGGCCGCCAGCACCCGGCGAAGTAATCCTGGGATTACTTCCCGACCTCCGGCCCGCCCGTGCGACTGCTGCGGATCGAGAGCAGACTCCCGTCATGAGCATGCGACGCCCACTCGGCACCGGCCCCGACGGCACGCGGCGCATCAGCGCCAGCGAGGCCGATCTCCACACCGAACTGCAGGGCATCCACCTGCCCGATGCCGCCGACCTCCGCGCCCGCGGACTGCTGCCCGTCGAGCGGATCGTCAGCAACGAGCACCAGGACCAGGAGCAGGACGACCCCCGCGCGCGAGCGACGGAGGAACCGGTCCCCCCCGCCCGCCGGCCACTTCGCCTCCGGGAGTCGTGACGGCGGAGCGAGTTAGTGCGAAGTGGGCCCAGTTCGCCGGGCGAGGTGTCGGCGGGCCCGCTCCTGGGCGGCGTCGGCGTCGGCGTCGTCGTCCTGGTCGTGGTCCTCCGCCTCCCGGCGGCGCCGGGCGATCGCCTCCTCACGGCGCAGGGCGAGCGCGGCGAGCATCTCCGCGTACGCCTCGGCGACTTCCCCGGCGGTGAGGACGGCCACGGTGTCGGCGGCGTCGGCCAGGGCCAGGACCTCGCGGACGCGTTCGCCCACGGCGGCCGGGTCGGTGTTGCCGTCGGTGCCCTCGGCGGCCTCCGTCGCCGCGAGGTCGAGGGCGCGACGGGTGACCGCCGTCCAGCCTTCCTCCGTGACCGCGACTCCCGCACGGAGTTCGCCGCCCTCGGCGTCGGCGCCCAGGAGCAGGTCCAGGTCGTCGTCCTCGGTGTCGCCGCCCTCGATGCCGAGGAGCGCGCGCAGGTAGCGGGTCCACTCGATGGCCCGGCGCCCCTTGGTGGCCCGCTCGTACTCGTGCCAGCGGGCGAGGCACCACTCCAGCGAGCCCTGCCCCTGGGCCTCGTCCTCCGGAACTCCGCCGGTCAGGTCTCCGATGCGGCCGAGGAGTTCGAACGGCGCGAGGTTCCCGCCGGCCGCCGTCTTCAGGTCGGCGCGGGCCAGCTCCAACGCTGGGCTCCTCCCGTCCTGCGTCTTGGCGATGTACTCGGCAAGGTCGTTGGCGTCCCGCTCGGTCTCCAGCCTCTTGAAGTCGACGCCGTGGCGGTCGTCGGGCGTGTAGGCCGGGTTCACCGCGCGCAGGGTCCGGGTCCACACGGCCCGCCAGTGGCTCTCCCACTCGGCCAGGGCCGCGTCTCCGGGGGTGAAGGTGCCGACCACCCGCTTGTCCGCCCGTTCGCCCTCAGTCCGGCCGCCGACGAGCGCGATCGCGTGGATGTGCGGGTGCCAGCCGTTGGCCTGGCCGACCGTCACCTCGGTGGCGCGGATCATGCCGACGTACCCGATCCGGTCCCGGATGCCGTCGCGGTCGGCGTGCCCGCGGCCGTCCGTGGCCCTGCGTCCGGCCCACGTGCCGCCCGTAATGAGCCGCTGGTAGGCGCCCGGCCGCCGGGGAGAGTCGGCGGTCTTCCGGGTGCCCTGGAGGGCGTCCATGAGGTCCGCGAGCCGGTCCGTGTGACCGTGCCGGGCCGTGAAGGTGACGAGGTAGGCGGTCCCGCCCTGACGGATCCACTCGACCACCGCCGTGGTGATCTCCTCGGCCCGCCTGTGCCGGATGGTCGCGGCGCAGACCGGGCAGAGCCAGATCCGCCCGCACCGCATGAGGCCGAGGACCACGGCCGTCCCCGCAGCGGTCTGCGCGACGATCACGCCGGACGCAGGGTCCATAAGCGACCGGCCGCAGCCCTTGCACGCGGCGTCGCCGGTCACCTGCCACAGGGTCCGGCGCCGGGCGTACCGGCCCGCCTTCCGGGACCGCGCCGCCTGGTCGCGGCCGACCGGCTTCCCGCCCGCGTCCGGGGTTGCACCCCGCCGCGTTTCCGCAGGTCGGAGGGGTGCGGGAAACTCTGTTGTTTCTTTCCCAAGGGCGACCGGTTTTGCCGGTCGGACGCCGTCGGCCGCATCCCGCATCGAGCGCGCGATGGCCCGGCGAGCCGCCGACCGGCACGCCTCCGAGCAGTAGATTTTGGGTCGTTTACCCGGTGTGTGGGCAATCGCCGTTCCGCAGTGGCAGCGGGGGCCATGGGTGGTCGTCATGGCCGCACTTCGCTCACGCCGGGGGGTTAGCGGCGCAACTGCGGGCGTGGCGGCCGCCGCCTCTGGAACAGCGGACGTGATCTCTCGTACTCTGGTCATAAGTCCTGTCAGTTGGCTGCGAACCGATGGGCTGGACTTCAGAAGCGGTCCGGGGGCCTAAGCCCGGGCCGCTTCGCTTTGTGCTGCCAGCGATCCAAGCATCAGTTGGGCCGACCGCTCCCTCTGCCACTCCCGAAGGGCTGTGGGACGGGTGTGGTCTGACGGGCCGAAGACAGCCCCGCCGGGTGTCCCGGCGGGGCTGAGTCGTGTTCAGGCGGCGTCTGCGGCCGTCACGTCGATGGCGGTCTGGCCCTCGATGGGACGGGTCGCGTCCAGCTCCGCGTACACCCGCTGTACCTGGGTGGTGGAGCGGGTGGCCCGTCGCGCCGCCGCGCGGATCGACAGGCCCTCGCGCCACGCCTGCTCGATCGCGGCGCGGGCGGCGTCGGCGCCGAGCCGGGGACGCGGGGGGACATCGGGGATCCCCAGGTGTCCCCCGCAGATGACCAGCGCAGACGCAGGCGCCGGCGGGGCCTCCGGGGCGGGGGAGGGGGACACCTCCACGACGGCAGGGGACGGCACGGTGTCCCCCTCGGCCGCCGGGGTGTTCCCCTGGGGAACGGCCGCCGGAAAACCGGATGTAGGCGTGGAGTCGATCGCGGGGACGGGGGCCGCCGGGGGGACAGGCCCGGCCGCTGGGGTGTCCCCCTGCGGGACAGCGGGTGTCCCCCGCCGGGCCGGATGGCGTAGGGCGTGCACCCGCCACAGGACGACGGGGGCGATCGCGGACACGGCCACCACGAGCCAGGGGGACACCGGGAGTACCGCCCCACGGTGGAGGTGCGCACCCGCGTTCGTGGCGATCATCAGCAGCACGGCGGGCAGCACCTCCCGGCCGGTCTGCATGGCGCGGATCGCGTACGCGTCGATCGCCACGGGCAGCGCCGCCGCCACCCAGGGGCCGAAGTGGCAGGCCACCGCGAGGGACCACTCGCCCTGTGCGGCGACGACCACGCTGGCGCCCATCGCAAGCCAGCCGAGCAGGTCACGGTCGATCTGGATCTGGCGCGTCATCAGGCCGTCACCTCCACACCACGGCGCAGGGCGCAGCCGGTCCCGCAGCCGGTGCACGAACGGTCGGCGGGGCGCGGACGCCGCGGCTTCGCGGGCGCGGCCTGTACGGGGTCGAGGCGGTGGTCAGCCACCATCTCCCGCAGCGAGCGCACCGCACGGGTGTACAGGTCGTGCGCCCAGCCGCGATGGATGCCCAACTGCTCCGCCAGCTCGGGGAAGGACCGCCCGGCCGCACGGAGCCGGACGACGTCGCGCTGCCTCTCGGACGGCAGGCGCTCGATGACCTGCTCCCACCCGGCCGGGAGGGGCTGGCCGGCGCCCCGAGTCCGCGCCCCCGGCATCCGGCCCGAACCGCCCAGCGTCGTCAGCGCCTTACGCAGGGCCGCCTCCGCGCTCTGCCTGGTCACGCCCATGCGGGCAGCCATCGCCGGGGTGGTCAGCCCTTCCACACACCGCAGCTCCAGCGCCTCGCGCTGGCGCGGGGGCAGAGCCGCGATCCGCTCCGCGTAGCAGGCCGGAGCCCACCCGCCCGGAGCCGTCCCGGTCTCCGCCTCCAGCAGCTCCTCCACCGCACACACCGTGCCGTCCGGCCCCGGCCCCGCCAGCGCCTCCAGCACCTCATCGGCCGACCGGTCGTCCCCCTCCGGTACACGTACCAGCCACTCCCGGCGCCGCTTCGTCGTGGTGGACTCCAGCAGCACCCACTTCGCCGTCGCCGCCAGACGCGGCCACGGCAGATCCGGCGTCTCCTCCAGGAGCTGCGGCACCCGCCCCCGCATCACCGCCAGCCACACGTCCTGAGCCACGTCCTCGGCCTGAGCCCAGTACGCCCACCCGCCCAACCGCGCCTGGACGTAGCGCACCAGGTGGTCCCCGTGCTCCTCCATCAGCCGAGCCACCCGCTCCGCCTGCACCGGCGACAGCGGCCGGTCCTCCGCCGTCCGCAGGTCCACCCGCTCCGGCTCGATGTACGACGGCGTCCTCCGCCGCTCCGTCACGTGTGCCCTGACCGGCCGCTCTGCCACGATCGTCATGTCGGATCTCCCTCTCACCAGGGCGGATTCCGGCAGCGACCCCAGGGGTGCCTCCCTGGGGTCGCGCCGCGTTTTCGTAGCCCCACTGCAACGCGTGAAGGTACGAAACTGCCGCTCGATACGTACTCGAAGTACCTTGCGAACGCCATGAAGGTACATGAAGCGCGAAGATGCCGCAAGGATGTACCTTCAGCGGTTATTGATGTACCTTCAGAGAGACCCAGCAGCCGACAAACAGGGAGATATGCCGTGGCATACAAGGCACCGGAGGGGCGGGGTTACGCCGATGTGGCGGCGCACTTCCGCACGTTGATCAAGGGCGGGGAACTCGCTCCAGGCGATTCGCTGCCCTCGGTCGCCGCGATTCGCGAGCAGTTCGGCGTCGCGTCGAAAACTGTGAGTCGAGCCCTAGCCCTGCTGAAGAGCGAGGGACTCGTAGCGTCACGCGGCGCTCTGGGCACCGTCGTGGAGAAGACCCCGATCGTCATCACCGGGGCGGATCGCCTGAATCGCATG
>NZ_OZ186800.1:0-109303 GCF_964272715.1 Streptomyces sp. SudanB182_2057 | reverse complement strand
GGGCTTCGCCCGAAGAAGCGAGCCAGGGCGCTCCGCGCCCTGGCCGCTCCCGCTCCGCGTGAGCGGATGCGGCTCGCTCCGCTCACCGCCAGGGCGGCACGCGCTCCGCGCGCCCCGCCAACCGCAGCGCACCCGGCCCGCGTTGCGGGCCGGGGCCGGCCTCCGGCCAGACCAGTGGCCTCCGCTGCGCTCCAGCCACCCGCCGCCCCGCCCCCTGACCTGACGTCACCCGCCGTACCACCAGGTGTGCCACGCTTCGCGCGGCCCACCCACGGGCCTGACGGCCCGAGCAGCAGCAAGAGGAAGGGGAGGTGACAGGTAGTCGGGCGGGTGACGGAAGCTCAGGGCCGACTACCCAGAGGGGCGGACCGAATTGAGGGGGCGTCAAGGTCCCGGATTGGCTGGCGATAAGGCAAGACTAACAGCTTTGAGCCACGTTCGGGGGAATCTCGGCACTCTTTGTGCTTCATTTCTGAGTTCAAGATAGACTCTGGACTCAGAGCACACCGCCCCGGATCGCTCCGGAGGGTTATCGAGATCCACCCGGCCGCCTCGCCGGTGCTCCGGTAGGGCGGATCAACCAGCCGATCGCGTCAGACCAACCGTAGTCCTTGAGGCTCCTCTACGTGCAGGTTTCCCGTTTTCCGCCGCTCGAATCGACCGGACGGCACCGCAGGAGAAGGCAGGCGATATGTCGAGCACAGACCGCGCTGATCAGCGCGAGGCAGCCCAGCGAGAAGCCATTGACGCGGTCGTGCGTGCCCTCGAATTGCCTGCTAGATCACTTGTGCCCGAACGAGGGCTTCGAACGCAGGTGATCATGGCGACCGGGTCCGGGAAGACCCGGGTGGCGGTCCGCAGCGCGGAGGAGCTCCACGCGGGCCGTGTGCTGGTGCTCGTGCCCTCGCTGGACCTGCTGGCGCAGACCGAGGCCGCGTGGCGGGAGGGGGGCCGCCGGGGGCCGATGATCGGGGTGTCCTCGCTGCGGGGTGAGGAGGTGCCCTTCCCCAACACCACGGACGTGGATGAGCTGGTGGAGTGGACGCGGGGCCTGGAGAAGGTGACCGTGTACGCCACGTACGCCAGTCTCGGGCTGGGAACGCTGGAGCGGGCGCACGCCGGGGGCCTTGCGGCCTGGGACCTGATCGTGGTGGACGAAGCCCACCGCGTTTCGGGCCGGATCGGGAAGCCGTGGGCGGTCGTCCACGACAACCAGAAGATCCCGTCCCTGCGCCGTCTGTACATGACGGCCACGCCCCGGCTGTGGCAGCTCGGGGACGAGGACGCGGCCGGCGCACCGGGCGAGCTGGTCGCGAGCATGGAAGACGACCCTGAGGGCCCCTTCGGCAGCCGCTGTTTTACGTTGTCGCTCTCGGAGGCCATCGATCGGGGAATCTGTGCCCCCTACCAGGTCGTATGCGTGGACGTCACCGACACCGCGCTCCAGGCCGCGCAGCTCCTCGGTGCCGAAGGCCGCTCGGCAGAGGTCCGCGGGGCGCGGCTCGCCGCTCTGCAGACCGCCCTGGTGAAGGCGTCGGCGGAGGAGGGCTTCCGGCGCACGCTGGTCTTCCACCACCAGGTTCGCGAGGCCGAGGCGTTCGCGGCCGGCCTTCCGGATGTCGCCGCGCAGCTGCACGCCTCCGACCCCGAGCTGTACCCGAAGACGATCTGGGCGGACTGGCTGTGCGGCGACCACAAGCCGCTTCACCGCCGTCGGCTGCTCGGCGAGTTCGCGGCCGGGATCGCCACGGACGGCACCGTGGTGGAGAAGTGCTTCCTCAGCTCGGTGAAGGTGCTGGGCGAGGGCGTCGACACCAGGAACTGCGACTCCGTGTACTGGGCTGACGTTCGCGGCTCGATGCCCGACCTGGTCCAAGCCGTGGGGCGGGCGCTGCGGATGCAGCCGGGCGAGGGGAAGATGGCCAGCCTGGTCGTGCCGGTCCTGCTCGGGCCCGGGGAGACGGCGGACAACATGCTGACCTCGCGGGCGTTCGGCGGGCTGGCGAAGCTGCTGGAGGCGCTGCGGGCGCACGACGCGCGGATCGTGGAGACCCTGGCAGAGCAGCAGGCCCCGAGCCGCTACAAGCCCGTCAGCAAGGACGAGAGCGGCAAGAGCACGGGCGGGAGCGGCGAGGGCTCCGGCGGCATCAGCGCCCCTGCCAAGGCCCTGCTGAAGTTCTCCACGCCCCGCGACCCGGCCGCCCTCGCCGCGTTCATCAACCTGCGGGTCCTCAACCCCGAGCACGAGCACTGGCGGCGCGGCGTGGAGGCCGCTGTCATCTACGCACGGCTGCACGACGACTTGAAGGTGCCGTTCACGTTCCGCGTGCCCGCCGTCGAGGACCAGGAGGCGGAAGGGGAGGGGTGGCCGGCCTCGCTCGCCGGGTTCCCGCTGGGGCAGTGGATCGCCGACGCTCGCCGGTTCTACGCCCGCGGCGACATGGACGAGGACCGCGTCGCGCAGTTGGAGAAGCTCGGCATGATCTGGTCGCACTTCGACGTCGCGTGGGAGGAGGGTCTCGCGGCCGCGCGCGGGTGGGCGGCCGAACACGGGCACCTCCTGGCCCCGCTGGACGCCACCTACCAGGGGTACCGGGTGGGCATCTGGCTGAAGAACCAGCGGGCCGCCGCCCGGAAGGCGCAGGAGATCGCGCAGCGGCGTGCGGAAGGGCTGCCGGTGGAGTCGTCGGCCGGGGCCCTGTCGGACGAGCGGCGCGAGCAGCTGGAGGAGATCGACGCGTCTTGGTGCCCGAGCTGGCCGGTGACGTGGCAGCGATGCTTCCACCTGGTGCGGATGCACCTGGACGCCGGTGAGGCGCTGCCCACCGAGGCGGGCGCCGTCGTGCGCCAGGGCGAGGATCTCGGCCGGTGGGTGCAGTCGGTGCGGCTCGGGTGGGATCAGCTCACGACCGTGCAGCAGTGGCTGTGCGAGCAGGTTCTCGGGATCGAGCCCGCAGCCGAGGAGGAGAAGCCGCCGCCGCGCCGTACGCAGGCCGACAAGTGGGCGATGAACTACGAGGCCGCCCGCCAGTTCTACAAGCGTGAGGGGCACCTTCAGGTTCCCAGGAAGTGGGTTGAGCGGATCGTCGGCGAGGGCCAGGAGGTGCGGGAGCACAAGCTGGGGGCCTGGATCGGGAATCAGCGCTCCCGGGCGGCGACGCTGTCCCCGGAGCGGGTGGAGCTGCTGTCCGCGATCGGGATGCGGTGGTCTTGATGGACGTCGTCGTCATCGCGGCCGTCGCGCTCGCGGCCGGCTATCTGCTCGGGCGGCTGCGCCCGTGGCAGCGGCTGGGCGACTGGGCGGCCGATCAGGTCCGCTTCACCGGGGCGTGGGTCCGGGGCGGCGCCGGCCGCCAGGCCGTCGTCGTCCTGGTCCACGCCGTCACCGCGCCGCGCACCAGCTGGCGCATCATGCGTGCCCCGGCCACCGACGCCCCGGTGCCGGTGCCCGTACGCGATCCGGACTGGGTCGCCAACCGCACCCACCACGACAAGGGAGGGACCCCGTGAGCACCGAGCAGCACGACGCCGACGCGTACGGCCAGGAGCTGGCCCGCATCAGCCACCACCAGCACGAGGCCATGGCGGCGCGGTTCACGGTCTTCCAGGCCCTGGCCGCCGCAGGGATCGGACACGAGCAGGCCGACGACATCGTGGCGAAGCTGGAGGCCGGGGCGGTAGCCGGCGCCCACACCTGGATCTCCGAGAGCACCGCCCCGCACGGCTCCGAGCCGCGGTTCGAGGACGGCTGGCACGCCGGAGTCCGCGACGTCGCCAGTTACCTGCTGCGCATCGCCGACACCACCGCCACCACGGGACGGGGGCGCGCCGCGTCCAGCGCCATGTTGGCCGCCCACCTTCAGCGGCCCGACTCCCCCTGCTCGGCTCGGCGGCCCGCGACGAACACCACCCCGTACACTCCCCCGACACCTTCAACCCCACCCGCACCGACACACCCCCACTCCTCGCCTTCGGCGCCGGCATCCACTACTGCCCAGGCGCCCCGCTCGCCCTCCACCTCACCCAGCGAACCATCACCGCTCTCACCACGTCCTGCCCCCGACCAGCCCTCCGCACCCCGCAGACCGACACACCCGCCCACTGGCCCGCCAACACCGCCCTGCGCAGCCCCCAACACCTACGCATCACCTGGTAGCCCCACAAGACCACCCCCAGGCAGCCTCCAGCAGCGCGGCCTGACAGCGCCAACTTCACCCCCATCGGCTACCAAGCACCCCTGCTGCTCACACCCGGAACCCCACCAGGACCACCAAGCGCAACTCCCGGCCCACACCGCCCACACCACCGCCGCCGCACGGCTCTTCGCCGGCGACCAGCCACTGGTACCGGTCACCGGCGATACGAACTCCCGGCGAACGACCTCCCTACGACGGCCTCTGGATCCGGTGCGCCGACAGCCGGCAGCAGGACCGGGGCGGGTCGACGGCAACCTGCATGGTCGTCGGCCCGCCACGGGTAGTCCTCAAGCTGGCCCGAGCAGGCCGGCGACGGTGGCGGCTGCCGGAACGGCGTCAGCCCACTCCAGTGAGCTGCCCCGGGCGAGAACGGCGCCGGATGGTGGCGTTCGCGTGCAAGCAGCGCGGGTCCGGCAGGACGGTACGGCCATGCCTCGTGTCGCTCTGCCGACGGGACATGAGGCTGGTCTACAGTCCGTCGTTCGGCCGTTCGATGCCCGACAGAGCCAAGCTCAGCTTCCAGGCCATCGGCTGACCGCCCCTGCGGCCGGTCCACCGTCGTCACCATGTCGCCATGGGGCCCTCGCCCTCTGAACGGCGAGGGCCCCACGGGCTGCGGGAGGCTGCCCAGCCGGTATCTCCCCGACAGCCGGTCACGAATCTCATATGACCCATGCCGGCAGCACCGCCACCGGCGCTTCGGGTCCCGTGCCGACCGGTACACCGGGGCCGGCGAGCGACAGGACTACTTCCAGCTGAGGAGCCGGTCGGAGGTCTCGACATCGCCGGGCTCGAGGGCGACGGCGAACTGCTGGCAGTTGGTGTCGCGGTAGAAGTTCCAGGGCTGGTCGTCGTTGTTGAACACGGTGCGTGCCGCGGGCCGGATGCCGGTGCACAGGTAGTCGGGGAATCGGGGGTTGTTGTAGACGGACATGGTGCCGGTGAAGTCGTAGCCGGTCCAGAAGCAGACGTAGCCCTCGGGGCAGCGGTCGTTGGGAATGGCTGACGCCGTCGAGGCGGGCGCCAGACTCGCTGCCAGTACACCGGCGACAGCCAGGGCACGGACGAGGGACTGGAGCTTGGTGGAGCGCATGGTTCCTCCTGTATCGGGGGGGCAGTTGGTGGTCCGGCTTCTGGAGGAGCGGGACCTTCTTCGTGCGGGTCTGCGAGCAGATCTGGTGGTGTTGGCCGCCCAGGGGTGACTACAGGCACCCCCGAGGCAAGAGCCCGGGCGCGCGGGGCAACTCGCCCGACTGGCCCAGCCCGTGGCGGCATCCGGCGCGGTGACGCACGGCTTAGAACTAGCCGACGCCGTTGCTGGGGTGGACCGCTCGAAGCCCGCCGCGGCGGTGAGACCGGTTCACCGCCGGCCAGGTACTTGCGGACTGTCTTACGGTCAAGACCCGTCTCCCGGGTGATCTCCGGCAGGCTCATCGTCCCGGTTTCGAGCAGGCCACGAAAGCGCCGCAGTTCCATCCCGCGATGCGGATCAAGGACCATCGTCAACCGTCCTCTGTCACCCGAACCGGCTGAGCAGCAGGGTGCCAGGTACCGGCACTCAACATGTCAGGAACTGTCCGCGTTCACCCGTACGCGGTTGGGGATGTTCAGGTGTGCCCCGGTCGGCGGCGGCCCGGGCCCGGCTGCCTTGTGTGCGCGATGGTGCCTAGAAGACGCGGGGCTGGGGGGTGGGCGTCGTCGGCCGCGTCGCGCCACGGCCGATGACCTGGAAGCTGAAGGGACGGTCGGCCCAGTCACCGCGATCGTGGCCGGTGGTGATGACCGTGTGGCCGGTCTCGATGACGTTGACGTGAGTGTTGTCCAGCATGCGCCAGCCTTCACCGCGGATGTTGGCGGTGACACTTGGCACAGCGGCGAACGGGTGCTGGAACTCGATACGGTAGCGACCGGTGTCGTCCTTGAAGACGTAGAAGTTGCCACTGCCGCTGTGTACGTCGCCGTTCGCGTCGATGTCGCCCCACACCAACTGCACCCCCTTGAGTCCGCTTGTCTCCGCCTCCGACCCGTTTCCGCCGCCGTTGGAGGGGTCGGGTGTTCCCTTGGTCCGGGTGAGGTGAAGGGCCTGGCCGTAGTCGTTGCGCAGCCAGATGCGGCGGTTGTCGGCGACGTTTTCCAGGTCGAGGTTGTCGAACCCGTGGCCGCCGGGTTCGACGTTGACCCAGACGCGTTCGATGCACCAGCCGTCGGTGCCGGTGAAGCGGATGTAGACCGGGTAGCGGTCCAGGTCGGCGGTGGTCAGTTGCGGGCTGCGCGGGTCGTTGTACTGCGCTTCGGCGACGTTGGCGTCCTCACCGAAGACGTAGGTGTCGGTGGTGCCCCGCTGTTTGTCGGTGGCGTCTGCGATTTTCAGGACGAACTCCCTGCCGGCGATGCCCAGGTAGGCGGTGCCGTTCCTGGTCTGTGCCTCGGGGACGTCGGCGTTCTTGATGGTTGCGGTGATCTTCGTGATGTCGGCCATGACGGGCCTTTCTCTTTCCGTGGGCACGCAGAGGCATGCCAATGCCCTCGCGCGGGTGGAGTAGATGTCGGGAGCGGTGTCGGCGCCCGCTGTGGCCGTGCCCCCGGTCCGGTCCCCAGCCCCGGACCCGCAATCACGGTCTGCGCCGTCACGCCGCACGATGCGCGGCCGGCGCCGAAGTGCTGAAGTGCGCCGCCGTGCACGGCGCGTGCTCCGAGCGCACTCCCGGCGGTCACTCACGTACAGCATTGCCATGCACGCAGCAGGTAACCAGCCATGCGGAATCACTCGCTCCGAGAACGCTCCCCCGGCGCGCGCCCGGCGCGCACACCCGTCTCACCTGCCGCTACCGGCACGCCCTTTGGTGTGGTTTCGGCACCACCTGAGACGGAAAGCAAGCCGGGCCTGCCGGTATCCCGGAGACCGGACACCGACGAGACAGGGGAGCCACCCCATGCACCACCTCGTACGCCGTAGCGCCCTGGCCGCGGCAGCCCTGCTGGCCGTCCTGGCCACTTCTGCGGCGACCGCGCCCGGGCCGGCTGCCGCCAGCGGTTCCCACCCGGACGCGGCCGCGCCCGCACACCCGGCCCAGACGAAGGCCGTCACCGTGCCGCTGCGGACGGCCATCACCCGGCTCGACGTGGCCGCGGAAGACCGCACCGGCTATGAGCGGAACAAGTTCGGCCCCGGCTGGATCGACGCCGACCGCGACGGCTGCAACACCCGCGCCGAAGTCCTGCTCGCCGAAGCCGTCACCCCGCCCACCGTCACCGGCCGCTGCTCCCTGGACGGCGGCAGCTGGTACAGCTGGTACGACCACCAGACGGTCACCCTCACCGACATCGACCACGTCGTCCCGCTCGCCGAAGCCTGGGACTCGGGCGCCAGCGCCTGGACGTACGACAAGCGCGTCGCCTACGCCAACTATCTCGACGACCCCCGGCACTTGGAGGCCGTCAGCCAGCACTCCAACCGGCAGAAAGCCGACCAGGACGTCACTACATGGCTGCCCGTCGCCTCCGAGCACTGCAAGTACATCAGCTACTGGGTGCCCATCAAACTCACCTGGAACCTGTCCGTCGACCAGGACGAACTCCAGACCCTCAACCGCCTCGCCGCCGGCTGCCCCAACACCCCCATCACCTACACCCCCGTCCCCTAGGCCCGCTGCGCCGGGCGCACGATGTGGACATCCGCCCGGCGCGTGACCTACCCACCGCGGCAGCCCTGCCGAGCAATCCGGGGGCCAGCGCTGTGCACCGTGCCACCACCCGCGCGGCGGGCACTGGCGGCCACCGAGGCGACCGCCGCTGCCCGGCGCCTCGTGAGGCAGTGCGCTCAGGAAAGCGTTCCCAACCACCCTGGCCCCCGAGCCCGTCTGTTACCGGCGGCGCCCGATGCCGAACCCGCTGCGGGGCTTCACGGCCGGCGCTTGGGCTGCCGCGCGTTCGGCTTCCTCCGCCTGGTGGCGCGCGGCGCGCTCAGCCTCCGCACGGTCGGCGGCCTGCGTCGCGCACGGCCCGCACAGCCGGTCCCATGCGCCGGGCCACGAGGACCGCTTGGTCTCCTGCCAGCGCTCGTCGGTGAACTTGATGCCGCACTGCGTGCACACCGGCCGCTGCGCCTCCCGCTCCGCGGCCTCGCGCTCTGCCTGGCGCCAACGGGCCTCGCGGAGCTGGACCTGGTACAGCCGCTCGCCGTCGGGATTGTCCAGAGCCTGGGTGAGGGTCTGCCACTCATCGCGCCCGAGCCTGCGCCACACCGCACCCGCGGCCCCGGCCGGGTAGGCGGTGATCCGCTCCAGCTCGGTGACGACCACGGGCACCGCCTGGTGGTAGTCGACCGACGTGAACCCTGCGCCCCGGTGCGGGGTGCCGGCGA
The DNA here is from genome assembly GCF_964272715.1 of Streptomyces sp. SudanB182_2057. NCBI lineage: Bacteria > Bacillati > Actinomycetota > Actinomycetes > Kitasatosporales > Streptomycetaceae > Streptomyces > Streptomyces sp. SudanB182_2057. The sequence continues at coordinate 100,744 of NZ_OZ186800.1, read as the reverse complement.
AGTAGCAGCGGGCGGCCTGCTCCAGGCGCCGCATCCGGCTGGCGCGCTGCGCGGCGGTCTTGCCCGTGAACACGAACGCCACCGGCACGTACCCCTCCCGGCCCGTCGCCGGGTAGAGGCGCGACCACAGCCGGAAAGCGTGCACCGCCGCCCCGTTGTGGTGACGGGCCACCATCTCCTTGTTCGCGTCGGCCTTCGGCGCCAGGAGCTCGAACCACTCGTGGTAGCGGCGCAGCTTGTCCACCAGGACGTCGACGGGCTCGGTGACCCGGTCGACCTCCACGAGCATCGCGGGCACCCCGGCGTCCGGCGCGCGCATCGTCAGGTCGGCGTACTGGGTGTACCCGTACGGGAGCTTGTGAGCGATCTCGGTCTGCCAGGACAGCGGCGTGCCGTAGCCGGCCCCGGTGAGCACGGCGGCGGTCGAGGTGACGGCAGCGGCGTGTTCGTCGTAGCCGTCGGCCTGGACCGGCCGGCCTTCGTCGTCATGGTCCAGCTTGCGCAGCGCGGAGAGGCGCACCGTCTTCGGCAGCAGCAGCCTGGCTTCCTTGTGGCCCTTCTCGGTGAGCACCCACAGCTGGTGTCCCGACTGCAGTCGCGTCTCCACCCGGACCAGGCCCGACTCCTTCAACGCGTTCAGGGTGTCGCGGGTGATCCGGTCGTGCCGGTCGGCGGGACGCAGCATCCGCCACAACTGATCGGCGGTCGCCCGCTGGAAGATCCCCAGCGCCTTCAGTACTTCCTTGCGTCGTGCTCCGGTCGGCTTCCAGACCTGTGCCGGCCTAGGAGGGTTGTCGAACGCGTCGCGGAGCCTTGACGTGCGGGGCTGGCCTGCGGATATGCGCCGGGTGGGCGAAGTGGCCGTGGAGGGGGCGATGGAGGGGCCCGTGGAGGGGGCCGGCGGGACCTGGTCCACGCCGTCGCAGGGTCGGCAGTCGCGGGCGGCGCGGTCCTCGTGGGTGGGGTCGGGCGTGTGGTCGGTCGGCACGGTGTCCTCGGTTTCTCCGGCCGGCGGGCCGGGTCGGCGGTCGTCCGGCCCGCACGCGGATCTGCGCACGGGCCGAGACCACCGTGTGAAGCCACCCCTTGACCGCGGTCTGACGGCCACCAACAACCGGCGCCCGATTCCTCCTTGACCGCCCCTTGCAGTCTGAGTTTGTCCGTGACCGGAGTCACGCCCGGCCCGCGTCCCGGAGCGCGGACTGTATCCACAGGGCCGGGCGCGCACCGTAAGGGCGATCGGCCGGGCGCACCAGGCACCCGGCCAGCGAACAGCAAGGAGCCGTCATGGAGACGATGTCGCCCAAGGTGCCCCAGCTCGCGCCGGAGCAGATCCTGCGGGCCTGCGACTCCGTGGAGCTGGTCTGGCAGGAGCAGGGCAGTAAGGAGGAGAAGGCCGCGCTGGAGGAGTTCCACGCCGACGGCCCGGAGCTGGCGCGGCTGATCGGTGAGTTCGGTGCGCTGCTGCTGGCCGACTACCTCGCCGTCGTGCCCGATGAGCACGCCGACTGCGAGTCCGCGTACGTCGCCGGGAAGCTGGCGACGGTCGCGGGCCGGTATCTCAAGCGGTGGTGCCTCGCGAGCGGGGCCGGGGCGCACACCGCGTGGATCGCCGCCGGGTTCCTAATCGAGTGCATGCAGGAGGTCGACCAGGTCCACCAGTTCCTCGCCGACGTCCGCCGCGACGCCAGCGCGGGGCGGCCGACGGCTGCGACCTGAGCCGGACCGGCCGGGACCGCGCCCCGGGACGGTGATCTCTCCTCCCCCGGGCGCCGCCCGTTTTCGATGGTGATGTCGTAGGTAGCGGAGGCGGACAAGGGGGTGCACGACCTGCAGTGGACGGTGGAACGGGCGGCGCCCACTCCCCCGCCGTGCCGCTATCCATTCCCACCCGGTGCCGTCGATCGGGTGGAGTCCACCCCGTCCGGCCACCGGGTGCGGTGGAGTCCACCGTGTGGAGTGCACTCCCGGTGCAGTGGTGCGCTCGGTGCGGTGCGCTGAGCCTCCGCCAACTTGAAGAAACAGGTCACGGGGATGGTGTGACGGCCTTCCGTGCTGGTTGTGGGTGGCAGTCCGCGGAGAAGATCATCTGTCAGTGAATCGAATGGCATACCGAGTTCGCTTTTGAACCGAGTATGATTATTGGGTGGCAGGTCTTCGCGAGCGCAAGAAGGAACAGACCAGGCAGCGGATCGCTGCGGCGGCGTTGCGGCTGTTCGCCGAGCGCGGTTTCGATGCAGTGACGGTCAACGAGATCGCCGAGGCCGCCGAAGTGGCCAAGGCGACGCTCTTCGCGTACTTCCCGACCAAGGAATCACTCGCCCTGAATGGTGTGGGCGGCGACGACCTGGCCGGGATTGTCGCCCGGCGCCCGGCCGACAAGACCTTCCTGGACGCGCTACGAGCGCACTATCGTGCGTTCGCGGCCGGACAGATGCCAGATGCGGGCCTTGACGCGCTGCTCGCTCGCGTGCGTGTGATCCAGGACAGCCCGGCACTGCTGAACGCGGCGAACGGCTTGCTCTACCAGCAGCGCCAGGCATTGGCGCAGGTTTTGACCGACGAGTACGGCCCCACGGCAGCCGCGCTCATGGCCGCCCAGATCGCGGCGTCCCTGCTCACTCTCCAGGAGACATACTTCCAGCGCCTGCTCGGCGGCACCTCCGCCCAGGACGCCGGCCGCGCTCTGGCCCGGGACGTGGAGTTGGCCTTCGACCTGCTGGAACACGGACTCACTCACGCTGAAGGGCACTGACGTTGCGCGCACGAGGCATCAACTACGACACCGGAACCTTCCCTGGCCACCTGCTCACCCGAAAGACCTTCGATCCCGAGCAGGTCCGGCACGAGATGGCCGCGATCGCCGACAGCCTGCACTGCGACGCCGTGCGCATCTCCGGCGGCGACGCCGAGCGGCTGAGCATCGCAGCCCGGCATGCAGCCGATGTCGGCCTCGAAGTTTGGTTCTCCCCGTTCCCGGCCGATCTTCCCCCGGGGCAGGTCCTGGCGTTCTTCGCCGACTGCGCGCAGCGCGCGGAGGCCCTGCGACAGGAGGGCGCCCAGGTGGTGCTCGTCGCCGGCTGCGAGCTCAGCGCCTTCGCCCACGGCTTCCTTCCCGGCGACACCTACCTCGACCGCCTCCATGCCATGGCCACCGCCGACATCCAGTGGTGGACCTCCCTCGGGCCGGTCCCCGAACGCCTCAACACCTTCCTTGCCCAAGCCGCGACGACGGTCCGCGCCCACTTCGGCGGGAGGATCACCTACGCATCCGGCCCCTGGGAGCCCGTCGACTGGGGCCCGTTCGACCTGGTGGGCATCGACGCCTACCGAACCGCGCAGAACGCCGACACCTTCCGCATCCACCTGCGCGAGGCCCTCTCCCACGGCAAGCCTGTCGCTGTCACCGAGTACGGCACGTGCGCCTACCGCGGCGCGGGCGACCTCGGTGGCATGGCCTGGCAGCCACCGCAAGGAGCGATCCCGGACGAGGACGAGCAGGTCCGCTACCTCAACGAACTCCTCGACACCTTCGAGGAAGAAGATGTGGATACCGCGCTGTGGTTCTCCTTCGCCAACTACGACAAGCCCCGAGACCGTGACATCGCCTCCTACGGCGTCGTGCGCATGCTCGACGAGACCCGCTGGGAACCGAAGAAGGTCTTCCATGCCATGAGCACCAGATATCAACGGCCAGATGGCCGCCCCAACTGACGTGACTCCCCTCGGGTGGATCCTCACGGTGGGCTCCGTTCTCCGGGCGTCACGCCGCCCACCGGGTGGGCGGTGGAGTCCACCGTGTCCACTCACCGGAAGTAGCGGCGGCGCAGGCGCGCGGTGCGCCACGGGTTCGGCCGGCCGCCGGGATACTGCCGGGAGCGGCGCGGGACCGGCCGCGGCTTCGGCGACGGGTACAGCGCCGTCCGCAGCCGGCTGGCGTCGGCCAGGTGAGTCCGGAGTCGACGCCGGCTATCTCCATCACCGGGCACAGGCCCGGCGTCACCTAATGCTGCACGGCGCCCAGTCACCCCCGCCCCACAAGCCCCGAAACCACCAGCAGACGCCACCCGCCCGTACATCCACGTACCGCTCACCCACCTGACGGCCAAGGACGCCTCCTCCCTCCCGCAGCAGTTGGTATAGAGGCCGGGGAGAGGGGGAGGTCACGGATCAGCCGAGGCGGAACTGCTGGTGATGTCCGTCGCCGCCGGGCCACTGCACCAGATCGGTGCCGTTGTCAGTGCTCTCACCGTTGACGGACAGGTACTGGTCGCTGTGGCGGTTCTGCAGGGCGAAGTAGCCGTTGTCCTTCTGAACCAGACGCCACTGCTGATGCGGTCCGGTCACCTGGCCCCACTGGATGACCTTCGCGCCGTTGGCGGTGCTCTCGCCCTCCACCGACAGGGCCTTGCCGCTGTGCACGGCGCGTACCACGTAGTAGCCGCCGGTCGTCGCCTCCAGGTTCCACTTCTGGTGGTCGCCGCCCTGGAACGGCCACTGGATGACGGCGGTGCCGTCATCCTTCTTCTCCCCGTTGACAGACACGGCCTTCTCACTGTGCCGGGCGATCAGCGCGGCGGTGAACACAGCGGACATCAGACTCGCTTCCTCCCATGAGGCTGCCTTCTGAAGCGGCAGGCCGAAGCTGAACGGAACATCAGTGATCTTGACGTCACCCGTGACGGACAGCGCCCGGAAGAAGTCCAAACCACCCTTTGGGGTGAAAGTAGCTACGCATTTTCGGTTGGTGTGTGATCAGAATGCGTCACGGCGCCCGGCTGGCCGCAGACTGCTGAAGCAGGCGGCAGGCGCCGCCGGTCGTGCCTGATCACAGGCGAGTGGTGAAGCGCCCATCGGGCAGTTTGCACAGCCAGCCGCAGTCAACAAGTCGGACAAATCTTCCACGTAACGGTTCCAGCTCGGACCGCACGGTGACGTCGATTCCCAGCATCTCGCCGACCTGCCGAGCCATCACCAGTCCTGCGGCTTGCCGTACTGCGGCAAGAAGGCGCTGGTAGTCCCGCGGGAGGGTGGTCTCCTCGGCGGAGACTCACTCACTGGACAATGTCCGGCATCGTCACCGCAGCCAAGCGGTGAAGTGCCGCAGCTGGCGCGGGGGGGGGGGGGGGGCGGCGCGCGGCCGCGTTGCCGATCCGGTTCTGCCGGGGTCGGGGCCGGCGCGACTGCCCGGCGGCAAGGTGGCGCTGTCCGGCGGCCTTCAGCCGCCCGGGCGGTCTCCGGCTGGGGGCCGCTTCCAGACCGGCTGCCACCCAGGGATACATCGGACTCGGGCTCCTGGTCCTCGTCGAGCTGACCTTGCCGAAGCGCGCCCGGGCCCGTACCCGGCGGAGCTACGGTGCTGCCCATGCCATCAGAACTGACTCCGGACCAAGTCCTGCGTGTGATCGCCACCCTGGAAGCGGCATGGGACGGTGACGACGACGCCCTGGCCGCGCTGACGCGCGGAGGGAGCGGCGAGCAGCCGCTGGCCGTTCTGGTCGCCGAGTTCGGCGAGAGCCGGCTGCTGAGACCCCGGCATGTCCTGTATCCCTCCCCATGATCGGCTCCATGTCCTGGGCGCACCGCGGCCCGGGTAAGCGGGGTGCGTACCCGGGCCGCGCGGTGGGTGAGCTTGGAGTGTCAGGTGGAGAGGGTCTTGTGGAGGGCGTCGAGGCCGTCGCGGTAGATCCCGGTGAACAGCTCGACGACCTCCGTCTCGGTGGCGTTGTCGGGGTTGAAGCGGCCCGACCACTGCACCTCGGCAACGTCGTCACGGCCGGGGACCGTGTGGACCCGGATGGTGGAGACGTAGCCGTTGACCGGGAAGGGCGCCTGGAGGATGGCGTAGCTGTAGTGGCGCTCGGTCTCGTTGAAGTCGACGAGGCGTTCGATGATCACTTCGCCCTCGGGGTTCTTCAGCCGGCGTACCCGGCCGCCTTCGAGCGCGGTGCTCTCGGGGATGTAGGGGAGCCAGTCGGGCAGGGCGTCGAAGCCGCCTATGAGGCTCCACACCTTCTCGGGCGAGGCGGGCACGATGCGGCTGACGGAAGTGGAGGCCATGGTCTTTCTCCTGGATTCTGGGACCGGGTGAGAGATTCGGGGTGGGTGGGTCAGGCGCCGTTGGGGAGGGGGGCGGCGGGGCTGACCAGGCCGGCGGCGCGCAGGTCGTACCAGAACGCGGCCGGGATCTTCTCGTCGAGGGCGGCGATGTCCTCGGCGATGCGGCTGGGCTTGGTGGCGCCGGGGACGACGGCGTCGGCCACCGGGTGGGCCAGGGAGAACTGCAGCGCGGCGGCCTTGATGGAGATGCCGTGCTTGGCGGTGAGCTCCTTGATGCGGTTGACCTTCTCGATGATCTCCGGCGGGGCCTGCTGGTACTCGAAGTGGGCGCCGCCGGCGAGGATGCCGGAGCTGTAGGGGCCGCCGACGACCATGCCGACGTTCTGTTCCTGGGCCATGGGCAGCAGGCGCTGGAGGGCGTGCTCGTGGTCGAGGAGGGTGTAGCGGCCGGCGAGGAGGAAGCCGTCGGGCCGCGGCTCGTCGAGCGCGAGGGTCAGCTCGATGGGCTCGGTCTTGTTGACGCCCAGGCCCCACGCCTTGATGACGCCCTCGTCGCGCAGGCGGGACAGGACGCGGAAGGCGCCGGTGCGGGCCTCCTCGAACTTCTGGATCCAGGCGTCGCCGTGGAAGTCCTGGGCGATGTCGTGCACCCAGACGATGTCGAGCCGGTCGACGCCCAGGCGCTTCAGGCTGCCCTCGATGGAGCGCTCGGTGGCGTCGGCGGTCCACTCGTGGACGATCTTGTTCGGGTTCCCGTGCTCGAAGATTCCGCCCTTCTCGCCGAGGTCGCGAGCGCCCTCCTCCAGCTCGTCGAGGATGACGCGGCCGACCTTGGTCGACAGGACGTACTCGTCGCGGGGCTTGGTGGACAGGACCTGGCCCAGGCGCTGCTCGGAGAGGCCGGCGCCGTAGAAGGGGGCGGTGTCGTAGTAGCGGATGCCCTGGTCCCAGGCGGCCTCGACGGTGGCGCGGGCCTCCTCGTCGGGGATCGCGCGGAACATGTTGCCGAGCGGGGCGGTGCCGAAGCCGAGCTGGCCGGGAAGGAGGTTCTTGAGGGTCATGATGGTGCCTTTTCGATCGGTGTCTCCGTGCCGGGGGCGTCCCTGACACGGGAGGGGAGGCACGGGAGGGATCGGGTGCCTCTGTGGGGGCTGCCCTGCCGTACGGGGCCGTGTCACTGGATGCACGGCGGTCCTCCGTCAGGGCCGGGACGCCGCAGCAATGATTGCGTGAGCGCCTTACAGGCGTAGACAATAGTTGCAGACGCGGGGTAAATGCAAAGGGGGTCCCGTCAGGCGTTCCGGCCGATGCGAGTGCAGCAGGCACGCGGGGCCAGTGACGGGGGCGCTTCCAGCCCCACCGCGGTACGGACGGGCCCGCAAGCCGAAGGCGCCTGTGCGGTGACCGTCTCGGCCCCATGCCAGGCGCCCGCCTCACGGGAGGATCGTGGGGACGAGGCCGCCGTCGACACCGAGCGCCCTGCCCGTCGTCGCCGAGGCCTGCTCCGACGCCACGTACGTGACCATGGCGGCCACCTCATGGGGACGGATCAGGCGCTTGAGCAGGGAGCCGGCCGCCCGGTTCTCGGCCAGATAGCGCCGCTCCTGCTCGTCAGCGTCGAGACCGGGATACAGCTCGTCGAACATGGCCAGCACGCCGTCACTCATCGTCGGTCCCGGCAGCACACAGTTCACCGTCACCCCGGTACCGGCGACCTCCTGGGCCATGCCGCGCGACACGGCCAGCTGCGCCGTCTTGGTCATCCCGTAGTGGGCCATGTCCGTCGGCGTCTGCACACCCGCCTCACTGCTGACGAAAATCACGCGGCCCCATCCCCGCCCGGCCATCCGCGGTGCGTAGTGGCGCGCCAGCCGCACACCGGAAAGCACGTTGACTTCGAAGAGGCGCAGCCAGTCCGCGTCGGTGATCTCGAAGACCGGCCTGGTCTCGAAGATGCCGGTGCTGTTGACCAGGATGTCGACATCCGGCAACTGCCGGATCAGCTCGGCCGTCCCCCCGGCCGTCCCGACATCGGCCGCGACACCCCGCCCGCCGATCCGCTTGGCGGCCTCGGCGACACGGTCGGCATTACGGCCGTTTACCACGACATCGGCCCCGGCGTCGGCCAGCGCCCGTGCCGTCGCCTCCCCGATCCCCGCCGTCGAACCGGTGACCAGCGCGGTACGTCCACTGAGATCGATCCGCATCGGGTGAACACCTCTCCAGAAGTGACAGCGGCCCATCGCCGTCTCCGACTCGCGCCCGCAGCCGCACCGGCACCCGTCCGGACCCGGGGCCAACCGGGACCGATCCATGGTGAGTGGAAATCGCCTGGTGCGGTGAAAGCGGCCATGGCGAGGAACCAGGCTCTAACCGATTCTTCGGCAGGTCGGCGAAGCCCGCACCTCGCCGGTACTCTGCTCGGCTCCCGGACTCTCGCCCGCTGCCAGCCCCTCGACAGCGGCCTGGACGCACCGGTGGCCCCGGCCCAGCGCAAGACCGACGCGAGTACGAGCACACTCACGAGGTGGCCGTCGACGTCGCCCGGGACAGCGCCGGACGGTGGCGACACCCCGTCCGGCCGCACCGCATCCGCACGGACGTCGACGTGGCACAGCCCCGATTCGTCCCGTTTCGATCAAGGGGGAGAGCTTTCCTCCGTCGGCGGCCCGGACTCTGTCCACAGGGCCGCAGTTCGAGCATCGGGCTCGAGGCCGCCGCGATCAGCAGGGCGGCCCGACGATGAGGAGCCACCATGACCGAGAACACCGTCACCACGCCGCTCGCCCCGATGGAGCTGGACGACGTCGCCGACGCCTTCGCCTACATCCGGGCGCTGCAGGCCGGGGACATCGACACCGCCTGCGCGGTCGCCAACGACACGGGCCCCGAGCTGCGCCGGCTGCTCCTGGACGTCGCCGCGCGCATCGTCATCCCGGTCACCGCCGTGGACGACTGCGACGGGGAGCCGTGCGCGCACTCCTTCCTGGCAGCAGCGCTCGGGCGACTGCTGCTGGAGGTCCTGTGCCACGCCGACGGCGCCTGCCTGGCCTTCTCGCCGGGCATCGCCCGGACCATCATCCGCTTCACCGAGAACATCCTCACCGAGGACCACGGCGACGTCGCCGACGTCCTGTGCCAGTTGGAGGCCGCGGGGATGAAGCAGGCGCTAGAGGCGGACCCGGCGCACCGCACCACCAGGTAGCCGCACCTCCAGGACTGCGGTGGTGCGGTGCGCACCGGGACCGCACCATTGCCATCCGCACCGCTGCCGGGCACCACACCGCACCGAGGCGCGGCGCACTACAGCCGGGGCGCCTTTATCACACGCCCCCTTGACCGGGACCTGCTCGCCAGCGGAAACCGGCAATGGCAAGGGGAAACGTCGCGGTAGCGGAGCCGGTCAAGGGGGTCGCGCGCGTCCGACCACACCCGACGGGGGCACACCGGTGCGGAGCGTCGGGTGTGGCGCACCGGCGCGCGAGAGTACCGGACATCGCCGGAGTGGTGCGGTACCGGACGCGGTAGCGCACCATCGCAGTGCGCACCACGGTGGAGTCCACCGTCGTCCGGCACACCGGAGAGTGGGCTCCACTCGGTGGAGTCCATCGGGTGGAGCCCACTGAGTGGAGCCCACTCGATGTCTGCATCCGGTGGCGATGCGCGGCGTCGGGTGGACTCCACTCAGTGGACGGTGCCGCCCATCCTCACCCCAGCCAGGCGCCTGAGTGCCGCAGCCGGGACAGAGCCCGCGCATCCCGGCGCGCGGCCGCGTTGCCGATCCGGTTCTGCCGGGGCCGGGGCCGGCGCGACTGCCCGGCGGCAAGGCGGCGCCGTCCGGCAGCCTTCAGCCGCCCCCGCTGCCTGCGCAGCTCTGCCTTCTTCGCCGCCTTCGATTTCGGCTTGCGGGGCCGCTTCCAGACCGGCTGCCATCCCAGCGACTCGGCGGCCCCGGGCTCCCGAACCTTGTCGAGCGCGGCGGCCATCTTCGCGCGGGCCGCTTGGGCGCGGGCGAGGGCTTCGTCGGGGTGGGGGCGTTCTTCCGGGGTGCTCACGCAACTCCTCCTGTGGTCGGTGTGTGCCGGGTGCCGGGCTGCGGGGTGTGCGGCTGTGGGGCTGTCGCCGGGGCGGGCCGCGGCCTGGGGCCGAAGGCGAGGGCGCGCTCGCGGATGCCGTCCTGGAGCTCGGCGGCGACGGCTTCGAGCGTCCGGCGCGTCTGCTCCACCGTGCCGACGCCGGTCTCCTGCTCCAGGAGGCGGCCGGCCTTCCGGCCGGTGCGCAACGGCCGCGGGCGCGGCCTCGAGGCGGCTGGCACGGCGACGGTGCGCGGCCGGGGGCGGGAGCCGAGTCGGTCCGCGCGGCGCACGGCCTGAGCCCGGGTCCTCAGCGCGTCGGCGGCCAGGCGGGCCCGCTCGTACGGCGGGACGGTCCGGTTGCGGGTCAGCGGACGCAGCACGGTTTGGTCCTCGGTGTCACGCGGGTAGAGGGCGCGCAGGTCGGCGGTCATCTTTCGGCCGCGTCCGGCGGGGCGGGTGTAGTCATCGACGACTGTCTGCACGGTTCTCTCGTCCAGGCCGGGCTGGTGTGGCCGGCCGCGCAGGACGTAGGAGAGGTGGCGGCGGGCTTCGGCGAGCAGGTGATGGCGCGCGAAGGCGCCACGCATCACGTACACCACGGCGACGGTGTCCACGGCGGCCAGGACGACGTCGACCACCGGCCGCACCCGCGCCCACACCGCCGCGGCCGCCGCCCGCGCCCGCTCAGCGAGCCGGTAGACGGTGCAGGCCCCGAACGCCCGGATCGCCGAGGAACGCCACCGTTTGCGCAGCTCGGTCAGCGACAGCAGCTCCGTGCGCTTGGGCAGGCGGGTCTGGTCGGCGGCCTGACAGGCCAGCGCGTAGGAGACCTGCTCCCCCGGCGCGTGCCCGTGCCTCTCCTCGTACTTGACGGTGAGGACGGGCAGCGCGTCCTCGATCTGCTGGCGACGGGTCGACTGCCAGCCGATCAGCCGCCGGTCGATCCCCGCGATCTCCATGACGGGCCGGCGGCCCGGGGTCACCTCGCGCGGCTCCCACGCCCACCCGAGCCGGGCCGTCACCTCCTCCATGAAGTACAGGGTGTAGAGAGTGTCGGCGGCGACGATGTGGGCCAGCATTGAATCCGCCGACAGGTTGCCCCACTTCCCGTCGTGCGGCCGCCGGGCGCGGATCGACACCACCGCGTGATCGTGAAGAAGTGGCCTCGATTCCGTGGCTCTGGACTCGTAGTGCCTAAAGACCGCGACGATCAGACCGTCCTTGACCCGGGCCCGGCGCTTGCCGCCAGCCTTCCAGCGGATCTGGGCGACCGACTCCTCCAGCCACGCCAGCGTCTTGTCCCGGGCGATGTCCTGGCACAGCTCCAGCACCAGCCGGGTCCCGTCATCTCCGAGCGCCCACGCGATGTGGGCCGTCGACGGGGCCCGGAACACCAGGTCCATCGCCAGCCACGGCGTGCGCTCCTTCGCCTTCTCCGTCTTCGGGGAGCGGTTGTGCTCGATGGGCCTGCCCAGCACGGTCGCCCGCCGGGCACGGGCCGGGCTCTTGCCCTGCGCCAGGAGCTCGCGTTCGATCCGGTCGGCGTCCGGGTGCCGGCCCTCGCCCAGGAGGAGTTCGGCCTGCCGCTCGGTCACCACGTCCCCGGCCGTCAGGCCGAGCGCGGCCAGGCCCCGGCCCTTCCACACGCCGGGCGGGACGCCGGCCTCGTCCTGGGCGGCGCGCAGCGGCGTGCCCGCCCGGCGGTGGCCGTCGCCGACCATCACGCCTCGGAAGAGGTAACGCGGCCCGGCCCCCGGGCGCACAGGCGACATGCTGATCACCAGCCCATGGAACCCCGGCGCTGACCTGCACAGAAGCGTGATCCGAGGCCGGTCCCGCCGGGCGGGAGCACATCACCAACTCTTTACCGGAGCGCCCGTCAGGCGGGCCGCCGGGCCAGCCCGAGACGGTAAGCCACCGACCTGTGCACTCTCCCCGCATGGAAATCATTCGAGCCGGAATCGGCTGTCCCCTCTGCCCCACGACCACCGAGGAGTTGGTGTACCTGGTCCTCAGCGCCCAGTCGCCCTTCCCCCAGCGAGAGCACGTCAAGGACCGCTGGTGCCCCGCCGGCTGCCACCTGCTCCACCACGACCGCTGGAGGAAGAAGATGCCGCCGCTCCCCGGCGACGAGGACGCCTGACGACGCCGTGCGAATACTGCGCCGCGACCACAAGAGCACCACCAGCCTCAAATTTGTACTTTCGCGGACTGCACGGTCCTTGAGCGTGCACCACCGCACCACTTCCCCGACCACGCACCACGACTGAGCACTACGTCACCGACGCCCTTCAACACGAACAGCCACCCCCGCCCCTGGCCGCCCGGCCGGGGGCTTCGTGCTTCCCGGAGGAGTTCGCCGTGCCTACGTACGAGGCCTTGCCCCGCTTCACCGCCGACCTGAACCGCCTCACCACCGAACAGCGCCGGGCCTTCCGCCAGGCCGTCAACGCGTTCGTCGACGACCTGCGCGCCGGGCGCACGTTCCGCCCGGGGTTACGGATTAAGGGTGTGCGCCTCATGCCCGGGGTCTACGAGCTGACCTGGAGCGGTGGCGGGCGGGCCACCTGGTGCTACGGGCCGGAGAAGGTGCGCGGCACGCAGCACATCGTCTGGCGGCGCATCGGAGGCCACGACATCCTCAACCAGCCGTGAACACGGCGTCGTCGCCGTCAACCGCGTCGTCGGGTCAGGCGCTGCGCGGTCGGCGGCCCGCCGTCTTCTTCGCCCCGGTCTGCTTGGCCGGCTGCTTCTTCGTGGCCGTCTTCTTCTTCGGCCGCGGCAGCTCGTGCACGTCGGCCGGACCGGCGTCGCCACGGGAGGCCTTCGCCTTGGACACCGACTCCTGCAGAGCGGCCATCAGGTCCAGCACCTGGGCCGGCTGCTCCGGCTCCTCCACCGCAGGCAGGGGCTTGTCCTCCCGTTTCGCCTCGATGATCTGGGCGATCGCCTCGGTGTAGCGGTCGGTGAACTCCGGTCCCTCCAGGGCGTCGACGGTCATGGTGTCCATCAGGGCGAGCGCGCCGGCGATCTCGTCTTCGGAGACCTCGGTGGGTGGGGGCAGGAGTTCGGTGGGGTCGCGGATCTCGTCGGGCCAGCGCATGGCGTGCAGGACCAGGACGTCGTCGCGCACCCGCAACAGCCCGAGGCGCTCGCGGCCGGACCAGGCGTACTTCGCGACGGCCACCTTCGCCGAGCGGGACAGGGCCTTGACCAGCAGCTTGTACGGCTTGGCCGCGACCTGGCCGGCGGGCTGGAGGTAGTAGCCCTCGGCGATCCGGATGGGGTCGACCGACTCCAGCGGCACGAACGCGTCGATCTCGATCGCCTTCGCGGTCGGCAGGGGCAGGTTCGCGAGGTCGTCGTCCGTGATCGGGATGACCTGGGTCTTGGTCAGCTCGTAGCCCTTGCCGATCTCGTCCTGGGGGACTTCCCGGTCCTCCAGCTCGCATACCTTGCGGTAGCGGACCCGGCCCTGGTCGGGCAGGTGGTACTGGTGGAAGTGGATGCTGTGGTCCTCGGACGCGCCGACCACGTTGATCGGCACCGTGACCAGGCCGAAGGTGATCGCGCCGGACCAGATCGTTCGGGGCATGGCACACCTCTCCCACTCACCCCGAGCACCACCAGGTTATGAACCCCTCCGGGGTCCCGCACGCGCTCCAGGGTGACGAGGGTTGCTGTGGCAGCTGACCACACGGCGTGCGGGGTCCCGCCGACGATCGGGCGCCGGCGGTCCGGCCGGGGGTGGAAGGAGGACGGCGCGGTCAGGGCCGGTACGGGGGTGTTCAGCAGGGGGGTCTGGTCAGGCGGCTGGTCGGTGACGCTCGCTTCGGGCAGCTGGGGAAGGGGCTGTCGTCGTGCCGGTCGGGTCCGGGAGTCCGGGCAGGCCGTGGGGGCTGGCGGGCTCGGCGTGTTCTGGGGCCGGGGGGTTGGCGGGTCTGGTGGGTGCGGCGGGCGGTGGCCAGGAGGGCGGTGACGCGGGCGGGGTCGGTGCCGGTGACGGTGGCGATGCGGTCGATGCTCAGGCGGAGGTCGTCGTGGAGGAGTGCGGTGTCCTCGGCCGGGGAGGGGGTGCGGCCGGCGCGGCGGGCGACGGCCCGGGTGTGTTCTTGCCAGGCCCAGGCGGAGGGGCGCTGTCTGGTCATGAGCCAGGTCCAGTTGCTGGCGATGAGGTCGAAGGTCTGGGTGACGCTGAGCTGGGCTTCTTCGTGTGGGAGGCGGGCTGCGGCGTAGGCGTGGTAGGCGGGGCGGTGCAGGTCGTAGAAGGCGTAGAAGGCGGTGGTGAGTACGGCTGCGGCGGGCGGCGCGGGCTTCATGGTCCTTCCCCCCTATTTTGGTGGTGGACTGGCGGGTTCAGCTCGGGGTGGTGGTGTCTTCTTCGGCGGCCGAGCGGGCGCGGCGCCACAGGGGCCGGGCGATGTTGGGCAGGCTCTGCAGGGCGAGGGCGAGTCGGTGGATGACCGGCCAGTCGGGGACGCCGGGGCCGTTGAGGGCGTGGTGGAGGTCGTCGGGGCTGATGGAGTGCTGGGTGATGTTCTCGGGGGCCGGGGAGCCGAAGGCGTAGTGCAGGGCCCGTAGGTAGGTCTGGAGGTAGCGGACGGGGTCGTCGCTGTTGGAGGGCTGGACGTTGGCGGCTGCTTCCCAGAGCGGTTTCATCAGGTCCGGTTCGATGCCGCATGCGTCGCAGATGCCTTTCACGTGCAGCCAGGAGGGGGCGCGCTGGCCGGAGAGCATGCGCGAGACGTAGGACTCGTCGACGGCCATGCGCTCGGCGAGTTCGCGCTGGCGGCGGCCGGAGCCGTTCTTCATGCGGGTGAGGGCGCAGGCCAGGCGCTGGCTGGGCCGGTACAGGATCAGGGCGCCGGTGGCGGTGGCGGTGTCGTGGGCGGCGGTGGCCGGCTTGGGCCGCCGGCGCGTTTCCAGGGCCTTCTCGACGGAGAGCGGGTCGTACTTCTTGCGCAGGCGGTCCGCGGTCAGCTCGGCGATCGGTGCGAGGTCGGCGAGTGGTTTGCCCTGGGCGCGCTGGCGGATGACGACGGCGGCGATCGCCTCGTCGGCCAGGGAGCGGAGGGTGATGAGGTGCTGGAGGAGTTCGGTGTTGGGTGTGGCGGCGCGGTCGGCGCTGAGGAGCAGGTCTCCGGAGACCATGGTGCAGTCCTCGGCGAGGTCGCGGATGGCTTCGGTCATGCGGGTGACGCGGGTGGGGCCGGCCGGGGTGGCGGGTCGGGAGGGCCGCGGGCTGCCGTCAGCCGTCTGGATGGTGGAACGGGTGGACAAGGGGACACCTCTTTCGGGGGTGCTGGACGGGTATCTGTACCGGTCGTCCGGCCGCGGGCGGCCGGGCGGGGGTCGGCGCCGGCACGGGGTGCGGTGTGGTGCGCACCCCGTGCCGGTGAGCAGGTCAGCGGCGCCAGATCCAGTGGCGGACCAGCACAGACCCGTGAGCGGCTGTCAGAAAGAGGGCGGCGAGGGGCAGCAGACGCGGCGGCCAAGCGTGCGGGATCGCGAGCAGGGGAAGGCAGATGACGGCGATGGGCAGGCTTCCGCGGAGCGTGACAGCCTTGACATGCCACACCCATGTTTGGGCCGGGGGCGGCGGCGGGATGATACGGTCACGACTCGATTTCCGGGCGGGTGCGCTTGCACGCGCAGGGAAATGAGTTCGGCGTCGGCGCAGGAGCATCGGGCTTCTCCCTTGTACTGGGCTGGCGTTGAGAGCGACAGGACCCCGGCGCACGGGCTACCAACCATTTGGCGCCGGGGTCTTTGCCGTCCGGCGGAAGATTGCCGGGACCAGGACGCTACTACCTTGCGCAGCGCCGTGATGCCGGAACGTAGCGTCGCGGGTATGGGCGCCCGCCGCCCTCCGAGCGGTCACGCCCAGAAAGCCCTGCGCGCAAACGGCAGCATTCGATCAGAAACGGTCACCCAAAGCGGGACATCCGGGATGAATACGCGATTCTGAGTGCGCCCGCGCAGACCCGCCCGTCCCTCCGCGCGCCCACCGAGCGCCCCCCTCCCGCCCTGCTGAAGATCAATAAGCGTGTCAACAAAATCAAGCAGCAACCAACGCATCGCACAGCCGACACGACGCGCACGTGGTTTCACACGTCCGCCAAGGTAGAAGCGGTGTCAGCGCGGCCACGCCGCCCGCCCTGCCCTCCAGGGCGGAACCAGGCACCAGGTCCCGACGCGACGCAGTGTCAGCAGAGCGCCGGGCAGGGTCGTTTCTGCGGTGAACCGCTTCGCCCGCCCAGGTGAGACAACCGGCGCGCACCCCCGCCCGGACCCGGTGCACCGCTATCAACAAGACGGTGATCACCAGCCTCAGGCGCTCCCTGGCCGCGGCCGTCATGGTCGCGGCCGCCCTCGCGCCCACCACTGCCAGCCCCGCCCACGCCGACCAGACCCGCCTTCTCGACGGCATCTCCTCCCTGCCCGTCGAAGCCGAGAACCGTACCGGCTACGACCGCGACAAGCTCTACCCGCACTGGAAAGACCTCGACCGCAACGGCTGCCCGGCCGACAAGGACGTCCTGATCAACGAGGCCATCGAAGACCCCGACGTCGGCCCGGGCTGCAAGCTGACCGGCGGCGTCTGGTACTCCTACTACGACGCGCAGGAAATTCACGGCTCCGGCCCCGGCAGGATCGACATCGACCACCTGGTGCCGCTCGCCGAGGTCCACGACTCCGGCGGCCACAGCTGGAGCCCCGAGCGCCGCAAACGCTACGCCAACGACCTCGACAGCGACACCACCCTCGTCGCCGTCAGCGCCCGCTCCAACCGCCAAAAGAGCGACAAGGACCCGGCGGAATGGATGCCCATCCCGGCCGCCCGCTGCCAGTACCTGGGTGAATGGGTGGAGACCAAACTTCGCTGGAACCTCTCCGTCGACCCCGCCGAACGCGACGCCCTCCTGCACTACGCCGCCGGCTGCCCCAACACCACCCTCACCTACGACCCCGCCCCCTAACCCGCCACAGGACGCCGGGCCCCGGCCGTGCCCGGGCCCCGGCACGTACACCGGTGGAAAGGCGCCCGCCGGCCGCCGCCGTACCCGATCGGACGGCGGAGACAGCAGCCGGCACGGCACACCGGCCGCCTAAAATCCATGAGCGTGCAAGAGATCCCCGACGAGCTGATCAGCCTAGAACGGTCCGCCGAGAAGGAGCGGGCCCGGCTCGCGGGCCTCACCGGTGACGACTACGACGCCCAGTTGTGCCGCTGGCGCGAGGCCTCCGCCGCCTTCCACACGGCCGTCACCGTGCACGCCGCAGCTGTCAAAGCCAGCCGGTACGAGCTCGAGCAGGCCGTGAAGAAGGCCGTACGGCACCCCGAGCCCAAGGACAGCGTAGCCGACGAGTAATTCCGCGGGCGGTGCCACGGCTACTGGTCGGGCCAGTCGGCCAGCACCCCACCGGTCTCCTCATCGAGGAGGACCACGCGGGTGCCCGGCCTGCCGCCGCGCTCGCCGATCCAGCGCCGGAACTTGGCCTGCGCGGTCTCCTCCTGGTTCCACCAGCCGTGCTGCACCGGCCTGCCGTCCATGGTGAGCAGCAGGTGGTAGCGGCCGGGGCCGCTCATGTGAGGCGGATGCCGCGGGTGCGGCCCGGCTCGCGGACGATCGCGGACTTCGCCTCCAGCTCGATGAGCTGGTAGTGCACCGAGGCCCGGCTGCGCATGCCGACCGCCTGCCCGATCTGCTGCACCGTCGGCGCTTCGCCGTGGTCGGCGATGTGCCGGCGGATGCAGCGCAGGATGCGCTCCTGGGTGTCGGTGAGGTGGTCAACGCGGTGCATAATCCAATTAGAGCGCTTGTTCGAATTCAGGGGCAAGCTGGGACTTAAGGGACCGGGAGGAGCAGGTGAGCGGTGGCGAGCAGCCGCTCTCGCGTCTGGACGCGCTGCGCTTCGCCCGGCGCGTCGTCGCACAGCAGGCGGCACGGCAGCTGGCCCTCATCGACCGGTGGATCGCCGACGAGGAACACCGCCAGGCCGAGCGGCGCCGCGGCCAGGAGCGGCGGCCGGAGCCGGCGCAGTGGCTGATCCAGTACGGCCTGAACCGCTCGAATGTCGACGCCGTGCACACCGGTGACTGCTGGGCCGCCGCCAAGAGCGGCCGGTGCCGCCCCGCCACCCGGCAGCAGGCACGCGACGCCCTGCTCCAGCACGTCCCGGCCTGTGTCCATTGCCGGCCCGATACCGCCCTCGGCATCCTCGAGTAGACCGGTCGTCCCGGCCGGCTGCCGGGTGACCGGGCTGGTGCGCACCGTGCTCCTGGCGGCCGGCGGGAAGGCATCACTCATGACCTGGTCCTTGCCCGAGCCGATGCTGACCGTGGCCGTGGACGGCCCCGCCCTGTCCGCCGGGTGGGCCGCCGAGCCGAAGTGGGACGGCTTCCGCGCCCAGCTCGCCGTGCACACGGGCGGCCGGGTGCTGCTGCGCTCGAGGCAGGGAACGGACATGACCTCGGCGTTCCCCGAGATCCGGCGGGCGGCCCTCGCGCAGCTGCCCGCCGACACCGGCCTGGACGGCGAGCTCGTGGTCTGGGAGTCCGGCCGGCTCACGTTCGAGCGGCTCCAGCAGCGCCTCGCCCGACGCGGGACCGGAGCCGTGGAGGCGGCACGCCACTCGAGGGCGCCCGCTCGAAGCCCAACTCCTCGAACAGGACCAGTCATGACGCTTCAGTAGCTGTGCCATATTCCTTGATCAGTGACGGTCTGCCACTTGTTCGTGGTGATAGGCAGTCCTGTTCTCCGGGCCTTTTCGGAAGCGGGGCCGGACTCGTCCCCGAGGAGGGAGGATTCCTCCATGACCCCTGACAGGCTCCGTCTGGCCTCAGATTGTTCGGCGGCCCTGGGCGCTCTCGTGAAGGCCGACTCCGTCGACGTGGACGCCTGCGCGGCTCTGGCCCGCCGACTCCGGGAGGACGGCATCGCCGCCACGATGCACGCCGACTACCTACGCAGCGAGACCCAGGAACGCGCCCTTGGCCCCGACGCGTCGACGGAGGACGTGCGGCACATGCTGGGAGCACTCAAAGTGGCGTTGTTCATCGTCTCGACATGGCGGTGGGACATGCAGGCCGAATACACGCTGGGGCAGATCCTGGCCGTGCTGGAGCGTGTGATCAAGGAACCCCCGAGCTATTGGACGGAGTCCTTGATCGCGCAGAGCAGGAGAGACGCTGTGGAGAGCCTGGACCTGCACCATGTGAATCTCCTCAGCCTCCTGGACCAGCGTAAGGGGCCGGGCAACTGAAGTGGGCCCCACCCCAACCTCGAAGTGACCGAACCTGCCCATCCATCACAGGCCGTCACTGATCAAGGGATATGGCACAGCTACTCAGCTTGACGTTTAACGTCAAGGGTCGGCCCGCGTCATCGCGGGGGCTTCACTGCATGTCCAATCGCGATGAGGCCGACACCGACAACCAGGAGCGCTGAGGAGCGCAAGTTCCAGCTGATCAGTATCAAGATCGCCCCTGCTCCCCAGAATCTGGGTTGCCGTACTCGCTGCTGGAGCCATCGACCGGGCATACGGCCGAGCAGTAGAGCGTGCACCCCGATGACGGCCAGGGCGATGGCGAGGGCAACCAGCACAAAGCTCAGTACAAGGAACGTGAACAAATCCCTTCCCCGCTGCTTCTGGCTGCCACGCCGCATCGCTATCCAACCCGACTGCCGCGGAGATCTCACTGCCGGGGCGGGTGAGACGCTTGACGTCGGGGCTTGGTGCCAACTTTGTGATGGGCCGGACGGGTGTATGCCTCGCCGGTCGCGAGAACTCTCCCCACTTCATGGCGGGTGGCCATCTGACGGTTCTTCGAGCCCGGAGGCCGTCCGGGTCCGGGACGAGATGGTTTCGGTGCACCGGCTGGGGAGCCGGTCTTCGTGCGCAGGTTCCTGAACCCTCGCCGGACGCAGGAGGGCGTGAGCTTGTTCGCCTCGGTCGGCTTCTCCCAGGGCCTGCGGAGGCCGGCGGCCAGCGGTCGGGCGAGCCGGAGCTGGGCATAGGCGGCGATCACCAACCAGGTCCACCGGCACCACCGGTGGCCGGGCGGACCGATACGTGTGTACCCGTCGCCCGGCCGCCGGCGGCGTGCCCGGCTCAGCGGCGCAGGCGCCAGAGCCAGCCGGTTGCCTTCTGCTCGGGCACGGCCGGCTCCTGCTCCTGGTCACGCTCCTCCTGCCGGTGACTCACACCCCAGGCCAGGTCCACGTCGGACTCGAACCGCTGGTCGCAGTCCCCGCACAGAGACGGGCGCTTCGCCAGGGAAGGGCCCCAGCCGACGCGCGCGGTCGCCTTCCATCGTTCGTCGCTGAACGCGGCACCGCATTCGGTGCAGACGGGGCGTTGGGGCGCGGGCCAGAAATCGTCCGGCCCTGCAACGCCGCGTACCGGCTTCCGGCGCTCCTGGGTGTCAGCCGCTGGGCTGACGACGGCGTCGGCCTTGCAGCCGTCGCACAGGTGCGGGTGGGAGTCCTTCGGGGCTCCCCAGTCCCTCGCCTGGGCTGCCTCCCAGCGCTCGTCGGTGAACTTCGCCCCGCAGCCGGTGCAGACGGGACGACGGGCCTCCCGCTCGGCCGCCTGCTCCTGAGCCGCCCGCCGCACCCGCGCCTGGTACTCCTCCTCCCGGACCCTGGCCGCTTCGCGGGCACGGGCCCGGGCCGCCTCACGGCGGGGGTTGCCGATCGCTTCCCGCAAGGGCTGCAGGTGGGTACGGCCGAAGCGCAGGAACGCCGGCCCGGCCGGGCCGTGCTCGCGCAGCTTCTTCAGGCTGGTGGCGATGATGGGGATCTTGCCGTCGTAGTCGTGGAAGCCCTCCGCCCGCTCCCCCTGCCACAGGTGGCGGGTCAGCTCGTGCAGGCGCGCGATGGTGCGGTCGGGGTTGCGCTCGCCGATGCGGTTGAACACCAGCAGGACGGGCGGGTGCGCCGCATCACCGGACGAGGTGGTCGGCACGGTCCAGCGGGTGCGCCACATCGGCCGCTCGGTGCCGTCGGTGTCCTTCACCTTCCGCCGGAAGAACCGGGCGTACTTCTCCAGCTTGTCGGCGAGCTCCTCGGCGGTCTCGTGGCAGTTGTCGACCTCGATGAACAGCAGCGGCACCCCGTCCTGCGGGGCGGTCAGGACGATGTCGGCCTGGGCGCCGCCCCTGCCGGGCGCGTTCCACGTGCCGGTCGCGGGCAGCGGAACCTCGGTCCAGTACGAGGCGATGGTGCCGATGCCGTCCGGGGAGTCGACGGCGGCCTGGGCGGCGGCCCGGACGTGCGGTGGGTCGACGGTGAGCCTGGCCATGTTCGGCTTCGGGCGCAGCATCGCGATGACCGTCTCGTTGACGGCCATCGGGTGGGAGGCGCCGCTGGAGCCCGCGCCGCGCACGGTGGAGCCCATCTCCGTCACCGGCCGGTTCAGCTCGTAGGAGGCGGCCAAAAGGCCCTTCGAGGTCAGGTTGCGCAGGGCGTCGCCGGTCTCGGTGGAGCCGCCGTTCTCGGACAGGCCGTGCCCCCGCATGTCGGAGAGCGCGGCCGTGTGCGAGGCGGTGCGGGCCTGCTTCCGCTTCGACGGGCTCGGCTTGTCGGCGTGCCGGAACGTCAGGTGTGGAGCGCCGATCCGCTGGATCTGATCCGTCGTGGCCACCTTCAGCGCCCCGAGCACGCGCAGCACGTCACCGCGGTAGTTGTTCGTCGATCCCGCCGGGTTGGTCTTCCGCTTCCCCGCCATCAGCCCCGCTCCCTTCCTGTCGCCCACCGCGCTCGGCCACCTGCCGCGCGCCGGCCGCGCCCGGCCGGAGAGGGCATCCGGGCCTCCCGGAACCCGATGATCTCCTCCTCCACGGACAACACAGAGAAGTTCAAGAGGAGAGAAGAGGGTTGTGACGGCGCGATTTTCGCGCCCATTCCCGCGCTGACAAGGGGTTTTCCGCCGCCCCTGGGCGGCGGGCACCAAAGGGGGTTCCCAAGGGGCCTTCGAAGGGGGCGCCCAGGGATCCCCCTTGGGCCTGCCCGCCAGGCGCCGGCCTTCCGGTGTGATCGGCCCGAGCGGCGGTGCTGCCCGGCCCCCGGGTGGGTGCTCGTCATCGTCTCGTCTCCTTCGCTGGCCCCGGCCGGGGCGGTCGGGGCGAAGGAGCAGCGTGCACGGGCCCCCCTTGTCCGCGGTCTAACCGTGGCCAGGTCAAGGAGAAACGCGGCCGTGGTCGGGTCGGTAGCAGAGGTGGACAAGGGGGTGCGGTCGGGTTCGTGGTCGGCCCGACCGCTCTGGACAAGGGGGCCCGGTTTACCCCTTGCAGACCCGATTCGCCGGTTTCGGCTCGGAGGGAGAAATCTCTGGCCTCTGTCCACAGGCTGGCGGGCCGACCCTGCTGGGACGACGCCGTGAGTCGCACGGCGGTCATCGTGAGGAGAGGTTCATGCCGTACCTGATCCCGACCCGTACGCCGCTGACGCCCGAGCAGGTGGAGCAGGGCTTCGACTACCTCCTGGCGCTGCAGACGGGCGGCGGTACCTACGCCGCTGGTCGGGCGGAGGCGACCCCGGAGCTGGCGTTCATCCTGCTGCGGCTCGCCGAGGACATCATCTGGCCCGTCGCGGCCGTGGACGGAGAGGCCGCCGACCTGTGCGCGGACTCCTTCGTGCTGGACGAGGTCGGGTGCGTGCTGCTGTCCGCGCTGCGGGACTGGGCGCGCGACTCCGCCACCACGGCGGTGCCCGGCATCGCCCGCAGCATCATCCGCTGCATCGAGAACGTCATCCCCGACCCCAACGACCAGGGAGACACTCACGCCACCCTGGAGGCGATGCGCGACGAGCACCTGGCGCTGGCGCACGCGGCGCACTCCGCACCTGGTGCGCACCGCTGACCGCACCAACCGCACCACCGCACCGGATGGGAGCGCACCGGTGCGGTGGAACGCACCATCGGGTGCGCACCGGTGCGGTGGCGCGCCCATCCGGTGCGCACCACCGTCCATCCGGTGCGCTCCACTCGGTGGGCGGAGCGCACGGGTGCGGCCGACGCGCGGGAGTGGCGCGCACCGAGTGGAGACGGTTCGGTGGAGTGGGCCCGAGTGGAGGCGCGGCCCCACCCCCGTCGGTGGCGTCCACTTCCACTCGGTGGGCTCCACTCGGTGGGCTCCACTCCCGGACGGTGGACTCCACTCGGTGGAGTGGACGCGGGGTGTCGTCGGTGCGCACCACCGCACCTGGTTGCGCGCCCATCGGGTCCACTCAGTGGCCGGCCTCCCGGCCGCGGTGCGGTCCGGGTTGCTGCGGGCGGTGCGCCTGCTGGTCGTCCGGGCGCACCGGGCGCACTGCGTCGGCATCGGCCTGTGCGGTGTGGCGGTCCGCGCGGACGCGGGAGTCGTCGGCCATCTTGGTGGCCACCTCCTGGAGGTGGCGCAGTCGGTCGGCCGTGAGATCGAGGGCTTCCACGTCCGTGCGGGATTTCCGCAGGGCCCGCAGCGCCGTCATGTCGATCGCCTCCCGGCGGCCGGGCTCCGGCTCCTGGTCGTCGTGCTCGGCTTCGGCGGCCAGGGGCGCGAGCAGCTGCTCGGGCATTGCCGCCTGCTGGTGGGCGACGATGTCGTACGCCCGGCTCCGCACGGTGGTGGCGGTGGTGGCGCGCAGCTGCTCGCGCACCACCGCGCCGGCGAGGACGGCGCGCTCGTACTGGAGCGGGATGCGGGGGATCTCCCACTCCCCCGCATCCTGGCCCGGGGGCCGGTGCGCGGGCGGCTCGCCGGGATCGGCCGGGGGTTGCCGGTCCGGGTCGGGCGCGGGGGTGGCTGACCGGCGGCGGGCGGGGAGGTCGGACAGGGACCACCGGGTGGTGTAGAGGCGGTAGCCGGCCTCCAGGCCGCGGACGGTCTTCGGCTCGCTGATGTCCAGGCAGTGGGTGGAGATGGCGGTGGCCACGATCTCCTCGTCCAGGCCGGGGTCGCGGCGGCGGCCGCGCAGGACGAGGGCGAGGTGGCGGCGGGCCTCGGCGAGCAGGTGTCGGCGGTGGAAGCGGCCGCCCTCGTTCATCACGAACACGGTCGCGGCGACGTCGACGGCCGCCAGGGCGACGTCGACCACGGCGGCGACCCGGGCCCGGATCGCGGCGGCCGCGGCGCGGGCGTGCTCGAGGAGGGAGTTGATGACGTCGGCGGCCACCCTGGACGTGCGGATCGCACTCTCCTTCCACTCCTTGCGCAGCTGCGCGAGCGGCTGGGTCTTCCGCTTGGGCGGGCGGGTCTTGCGGGCGGCGATCTGGTTCATCTTGGCGCGGGCCCGCTCGGAGACCACGGGCAGGAACTTCAGCTCGCCGTCGTCGTCGACGGCGGTGACGTACTCGTGCTCCAGCTCGGTCAGGCAGGCGGCGATCTGGTCGCTGCGCCGGGAGGTCCAGCGGATCAGCTCGTGCGGCACCCCGGCAATCTCCATCACGGGCCGGCGCCCCGGGGTGACGGTGCGCGGCTCGGTCGCCAGCCCCAGCGCCTCGCAGACCTCCGCGGCCACGAGTTCGTTGTAGAGCGCGGAGGCGGCCACGGTGTTCTCGTGCAGGGCCGTGGTGTGGATCGAGCCCCACTTCCCGTCCAGGCGCTGCCCCTTCACGGACAGCAGCAGATGGTCATGGAGCAAGGGCCGCCCGGAGCGCGCCTCGTAGTGGCGGAAGCGGGCGGCGACCAGACCGCCGGGCGGCCGCACCCGGTAGATGCCGTCCTTGCCGTACCGGATCACCGCCACCTCGTCCTCGATCCACTCCAGCACCCGCTCGATCGCGTACTCGTGCGCGGCCTCGATCACCCGCCGGGTCTCCTCGTCCCCCAGCGCCCACAAGAGGTAGATCGTCGGCTGCGGCCGGAACACGAAGTCGACACCCGTAACCGTCACTCGGCGTCCAAGAGCGCCGGCCTGGAACGCCTTCTTCGGGGAGTCGCCCTTGGCGAGCCGCTCGGCCTCGATCCGGTCCGCGTACGGGTGCCGTCCCCGCTCGCCGAACAGGTTCCGCAGCTGCGCCTCGGTGACCTCCTCACCCGCCGTCAGCCCAAGCACGGCAAGTCCCCGGCCCATCCAGCGCCCGACCGGGACCCCGGCCTGCTCCTGGGCGACGCGCAGCGGCGTACGCGCCGGTCGGCGGCCGTCACCGACCACGGTCTCGCGCAGGTAGTAGCGGTACATCTGACCGGCCCGGACAACCCTGATATCCACTGTCATGCAGACCACGCCACACGGCTCTGACCTGCAAGAAAAGACCGATCAGCGGTACGTCCCGCCAGACGGGAGCAGCGGCCGAACTTTCTTTGTCGCGTCCCGCCGGGCGGGACGCGGCTTCGACCAGCGACCCAGTGTCAACGCTCTCCGGCAACACCGGCAACACCTGAACAACACCACTGAGCACCATCGGACATCCACGAGCCGACAAGCACCGCCAAGGAACGACCGCCTACCCAGCCCTCGGCAACCGCCGAGGGCTTCGTTGCGGTGACGCGGACGGTCAAGGCAGCGGGCGGGATCGCAGCTTCTTCTCAAGACCCTTCGTCGCGTCGGCCTCGACGCCAGCATGTCCTGGCCCGGCTCAGTTAGGTGTGCTTTGGCTGTGATCGCGGTTCCAGATCCGATCCAGCGTGGTGAACTCCTCCTCCGTCAGATCGCTGGGTCCGTAGGTGCGGACGAGGCTGGTGTCCCAGGGACGCTTTCCGCCGTAGTTCGGTGTCAGCATCACCCCGATCGTGACGAGCTCGTCCGGCCGGCCGGTACGCTCGGCTATTTCGTGGTGACGTAGCTGGACGTAACTGCCGAAGATGGCCTGGACGTCACGGTCGAAGCGGGTGGCGCATGCGTAGATCGTCTGCCGCGTGGCCTCGGCGTTCAGGTGCCGGCGAAAGCGCCACTTGAGCTGATCGTCGGGTACCTGGACGACGTCGTCGAGCATGTCCAGCAGAAGGCGGCCCCACTCTTCGCGGTCGCCGACCGGAAGGCTGTCGAGATCCGAGAGGATCGCATGCCGGTCGGCCTCGCTCGCGTGGCTGGGAAGCGCGCTGGTGGTGACGTCCTCAAGGACCAACCGGATCACCACATGCGTACGGGTGGTGGCGGCGCCGACGGGAGCCTGGGGCAACAGAGGCGTGGAGTGCAGCATGCCACCGGGGCCGACGAGTTCGGTGTCGATGTCGCCGGGCGGTGCGGCGGCATCAGCGGCAGCGAACTCGTAGTAGCGCACCGGCTCCTCACCCAGCGGAATGGCAGGCGCGGCAGCAGCACGGAACAGGTAGTCGAGCACGGCGGTGGTGGAGCGCAGCTGGTCGAACAGAAAGTCCCAGTCGCGGCGGGTCAGCGCAATCGCTGGCATACCAATCGGCTCCAAGAGGGCCACTGTGCCCTGTGGGGGCCGATGGTGGTCCAGCAGGAAAACCGCAATCCATTCGAACGCGTTGCCGTCGACGTGCAGCGTCCGGCCCCTGCCATTGACCATGTCTGCGGGCATCAGACGCAACTGGCGTACGGTGCCCTTCGCCTGACGCATCGCCTTCGCCGCCACCTTTTGGATCCAGCCGCTTTCCTCGGCGTCCGGCTTGGGCGGGATGGTGCGGGCCTTGACCTGCACGACCGCGCCCCGCTGGCCGGCCAGCAGCAGGCGGTCGCCCAGTTCTCGCTGCCCCGAGCCCTTGCTTGCGTGCGCAGTCTGCTGGAAGACGAAGTCGGGCAGGCCCCATGTAGCGGCGGCGGTGTGAGCGGCTGCTTCGGCACCGGGGCCGTGATCGACGCCGGAAGGCAGGGGCAAAGCCGGCGGTATGCGCCGCATGTAGGGCCCGTTAGGGGTTTCGACAACCAGGGTCAGGGAGCTGGAGTCGTCATCGCTGACGTAGCGCCAGAGCTGTGAGGTAGGGCGGTCTGTCATGCCGACCATTAGATGCCGCGCGCACCATCTGGGGTGCAGATTTCCTGGAGGCCGCCCTCCGACGGGTCGTCGCGTGGCACTGCCGCTCCCGACCGGGAGGGTGAATGCGGGGACCGGCACCTCTGCACATCACTGATGGCCTAGTAATGTTCGGTCGCATGAGCATCCCTAGCCCCCGAGGGGAGCGGGAGAAGCTAATTACAGCCCTGACTCCCCAGCTCCGCAGACATTTGAAGATCCGTGCCTTCGAGCATGGAATGGACATTCAGGACGCCACTGAGCACGCCATCAAGGCTTGGTACACCGCGGACCAGGTCCCTGACGTCGATACCACCGGCGCGAAGACATGGGGGACTTTCCTTCCTGCTGGCGAGCCCGAGGCGTTTAAGAACGCGTGCAGCGAGCGCGGGGTCACCTACGTCCAGGGCCTGGCTCAGGCGGTGACGCTCTGGCTCGAGGCGCACCCCTCCCCCGCGTCGCCCCTCACCGAGCAGCCGGTTATCCGCGTCATAGTGGCCAATCAGAAGGGCGGGGTCGGCAAGACGTTCATCTCCAGCGGCATCGCCCAAGCGCTCGCGGAAGCCGGCCACCGGGTGCTGATCGTCGACTACGACCCCCAGGGGCATCTCACAGCGGAGCTCGGCTTCGAGGACCTCATGTACGAGGACGACGTCGAGACACTGCTCATGCACATGGACGGGACCGCCAAGGGTGACATTCACGACCTGCTGGTAGCCCTGGACCAGGAGCGTTTCGGCGAGCGTCTGCATCTCCTGCCCGCGAGCGATGACGCGTTCCTGCGGGATGTTGCTTTGTCCAAGGTGTCGTTCAGCGAGGCCGCCCTGGAGCGGGCACTTGAGCCGCTGGAGAACGACTACGACGTCATCATCATCGATGGCCCGCCCAGTCTCGGCCTGAACATGGATACGGCCCTGTACTACGTGCGGCGCCGCGACGGCGAGCTGTCTGACCGGTCCGGCGTGATCACGCCGGTATGGGCGAACAAGGCTTCCCATCGGGCCTTCCGGCTGCTGCGCGAGCAGATGGAAGACCTGTGCCGCAAGGGCCGGATCACCATCGACTACCTCGGCCTGGTCATCAACGCCTATGACAGCCGCCGCGGAAAGCTGGTCAAGGAGAACCGCGACCAGTGGGAGCGCAGCAGTTCACCGGCGGTGCTGGCAGTCATCGGTGATCTGAAGGAGGGGCGCGAAGCGGCTGACGGGGAGATCCCGCTGCTGGAGTACGCGCCCGACAGTGAGCATGCGCAGGCGATGCGCGACTTGGCGAAGGAACTGGCGGTATGAGGAAGACCAAGCCCAAAGGGACGCAGGAGCGTGTGACGCGCGGCTTCACCCTGGACGAGGACGGTCAGGCCAGTCCGAAGGAAGCGCCGCGGCGGGTGCGGACACGTCAGCAGATCATCAACGGGGAGGGCAAGCGTCCGCCGGCTTCGGTTCCGCTGGCGGAACTGGCGCACAATCCGTTCAATCCCCGCGACGAGTACACCGAGATCGAGGAGACTGCTGAGTCTCTTCGTGTGCGGGGGCAGATCCAGCCGGTCACCGTCGCACGGCGGGCCGCCTTCCTCGCCGCTCACCCTGATCAGGAGGAGCAGATCGGGGCAGCCGAGTACGTGGTCATCGACGGTAACCGCAGACTCAAGGCCGCCGGTGCAGCGGGGTTGGCCGAGCTGCGGATCGACGTCAACGACGATCTGGCCGCCACCGCCGCCGACATCCTGGAGTCGGCGCTGATCGCCAACGTACACCGGGTAGACGTGCCGCCCCTCGACCAGGCCAAGGCCATCCAGCAACTGGTCGACGTACACGGTTCCCAGGGCAAGGTCGCCCGGCGGCTGGGGAAGACGCCAGCATGGGTATCGCAGCGGCTGGCACTGCTGGAACTCACCCCAGAGCTTCAGACCGCCGTCGAGGCCGGTGAACTCAAGGTAGAGCCCGCCAGGCGCATCGGACGGCTGCCTAAGGAGCAGCAGGCGCCTGCTGCACAGGAGGTCATGGCCGCGTCGAAGACGCCGCGACAGCGCGCGCCGCGTCGGCGGCTGGGGGACGGGAGCGGGGCGCAGACCGTTAACGGCGTTAACGGTTCCGATGCTGCTTCCTCTGCTCCCGCGGTACCGGAGCAGACCATTAACGGCGTTAACGCCGCGGCGGTAGACCCGGCTCCCTCGGTTCCCACGTCCATCGTCATCTCCGCTGCTTCTCCGGCAAGCATCGTGGCTGCGTTGAAGGAGCATCTGTCTCCGCAGGATCTGACCGCTGTTGCGGAGCTGCTCGTGGAAAGCCTCACCGAGGCAGCTGCAGGCTGAAGCATGCATACCCGCAAGATCCTTCTTGCACAATTGTGTAAGAACGATCTTGCTCAGCGGGCAGGGCGCGGACGCAGAAAAGCGGCCCTTGCCGTCTGGACCGGGTCCAGGTGGCAAGGGCCGCTTCGCGGTCTTGGAAGGTCAGGTTGAGGTCAGCCGAGGGGTCGCGCCCCGGCGAGGGTATGAGTGAGGAGCCGGTGGGTATCGGGCCATGCGCCGTGGATTCGCGTCTTGGCGCCCGCCAGTTCAAGACCTCCCTCGATGGCAACCACCTCTCCGCCGGCACCGAGCGGGTTCCCTAGGTCGTCATCGCCCCCATCGTGTCCTGTAGCGCATCGTTCCCGCCGGCGAGCTGCTCTTGCCAGCGACTATCACCAGGGCGCCGTCCGCCACCGCGACAAGACCCTGGGCGGTGACGGGATCCGCGAACGCATCACCGACCGGGAACACTCAGAGCGCCGCGCCCTGCCGGGAGGGCGGGTGCGGCGCTCCGGGTTGGTGCTACTGGGTGGTGTCGGTGACCACGAGGAACTGGTCGCTGCGCAGGTCCATCACGACCTGGGCGTTGACGCCCTGGGCGCGTTGGGCGGCCGCGCACTCTTCGGCCGGCCAGGAGCCGCGGGGAGCTCCGGCGGGGAACCGTTCCAGGATGGTCCGGGTGGCCGGCGCGGTGGTGGTGGCCATCAGGCGTCACCGCCGTTCACGCGCTCGTGGATGTTGATGAGGGTGGCGATGGCGTCGGGGTTGTCCGCCAGGCCGACCCACTGCCCGTGCGCGGTGAAGACGGGTACGGCGTCCGTGTTTCCGTCGAAGATCACGACGTAGTCGCCGTACCTGTCGAGCACCATCTCTCGCAGGACCGGGACCAGTGCGGTGTCCAGGACCTCCAGGGCGTCGACGGTGAGCCGGGCGTGCTCGCCGGGTGTCGGCGGCTGGACCAGGGTGCCGGTCGCGCGCAGCAGGTCGCCGGGCTGTATGCCGTTCAGCAGTTCGTGGGTGATCCGGGGGTCACCGCTGGTGCAGGTGATGATTGTGTCGGGGGCGTCGTCGTCGAGCGCGTCGATGTCGGCGGGCCGGACGACCAGGTCGAAGGTGACGGTGTCACGCGGGCCGGGGACGGGGATCGCGTCGACCCAGCCGTCGACGGCGCAGTGCTTGGTGTCCATCAGCTGGCCTCCGCCAGGCTCTCGGTGGGGCGAGGGGAGCGGGGTCGGGTAGTGCGCTGGGCAAGGTCCAGCAGCTCGCGGTTGCGCCGCTGCTGGGCTTCGGTGAGCGGGCGGGTCTTCGCGCCGTGGCGGTGCCAGAGCGGGGAGGCCGGCGGCTCGGGGTAGGCGAGGGTGTGGTCGACGTCGCGGTCGGTGCTGTTCATGGAGGTCCTCCAGGTGGAGGTCAGGCGTGGTCGCCTTGGCCTTTGGGCTTCGGCGCGAGGTCGGAGGCGAACCGCCCGAGGCGGGCCTCAACGGGGTTGGCGGTGATCCAGTCCTCCGCGCGCGCCTTGTGCGCGGGCTCGTCGGAGTGGGAGCGCATGGGCGTGGGCTGTCCGCACAGCGTGCAGGGGAGGTCCTGCCAGTGGTCGAAGTGCTGGCCGTCTCGCCAGACGAGGAGCTCGCCGGGAGCCGGGATCAGGCCCGGCTCGAACGGCGGCTTCTCCTTCGTGCGTCCCTGGCGGGTCACGGCCGGAAGTCGGGCAGCTGCTGTAGCACGCGGTCCAGCAGGTCCTCCGTCGGCTGCCAGGGCCCGAGTTGCCCGGCAGCCGGGACTGGCAACGGCAGCTCCTGGACGTCGGTGAGGACCAGGTGCCAGGTGCCGGGTTGTGCCCACGGGGTGCAGGGCTCGGAGCCCTCGGGGTCCTGGTGGCAATCGACCAGGCGCGCGATGCCGATGACGGCTCCGGTGGTGAGTTCCCGGCCGCGGATCGTGTGGGCAACCAGCGGGAGGCGCAGGGCGGCCGCGTCGGTGCGCTGCCCGGCGTGCAGGAGCATCCAGCCCCGCCAGCTCCAGGGGCGGGGCCGGTTCTCGATGCTCTTGGCGCCGGTGAGGATGCAGGTGGCGTACGGCTGCTGGACGGTGATGCCGCGGATCCAGTCGCCCTGCGGGAGGGGCGCGGTGCTCATGCGGCTCGCCCCCATGCGGCCGTTCCCGGGCGCCCGGCGCGGCGGCCGTTGATGGACGGCACCGTGGTGTGAGCGGCGGTGGCAAGGTGCGGTCGGCCGGTGTGCTTGCCGTCGTACAGGGCGGCGTCGGCGGCCCGCTGCAGCACGGTCAGGTCGCGGGAGCTGACCGCGTGCGGGGTCGCGGCGCCGACCGAGGCGGCGACGTCGATAGTGCGGCCGTCCTCGGTGACGACCGGGGTGTGCAGCATGCGGACCAGCTGCGCGAGGCGCTGCTCCGTGCGGGTGGCGGGCAGCTCCAGGACGACGGCGAACTCATCGCCTCCGAGCCTGCCCACGGCCGCGCGCGGGCCCGCCCACGCGGTGAGCCGGGCGGCGGTGGCGGCCAGGACGGCGTCGCCGGCGGCGTGACCCATGGTGTCGTTCACGGTCTTGAAGTGGTCCTGGTCGATGAGGACCACGGCCGTGTTGGCGCCGTGGCGGGCCAGGAGTCGGCGGGCGCGGGCGGTGTAGGCGTCGCGGCGCAGCAGGCCGGTCAGCGGATCCTTGCGGGTCGCCGCGAGCCGGCGGTGCAGCGCGACGGCGTGCATGATCCAGCCGGTCAGCGGCAGCGCGGCGGTGGTGATCAGGAGGGTGCGCGGGCCGATCCGGCCCTGAACGCGCAGGACGGAGTCCATACTGGGGATCTCCCTCTCGTCTCGTACGGGTTGGGTGGGCCCGGGACGGGCGGTTGGTTTGGACGCCGTGTCGTCCGTCCCGGGGCGTAGCTACAGCTCGAAGTCGCTGCGGGTGGTCCAGCTGTAGGGCTCTTCCAGGGGCCGGCCTTCGCGGTGAGCCAGTCGAGCTCCCAGCCGGGTCGCAGCCCGTGCGCGGTCCAGCTGTCCGGCTACTGGCCGGGGATCTCCAGTCCGGCCTGCCGGGCGGCGAGCGCGGCGTCGTACACCTCGTGGGCGCGGCGCAGGGCTGTACTGCGGGAGTCCGCCTCACCGGCGAAGACGTGCAGGCCCCGCAGAGCCGGGTTGCTGGTGTGGTGTATCGGGACGTCGACATAGACCTCGCGGTGCGGCATGACGACCCATCTCCTCTCGCTCTCGTGGTTGAGGGGCAACTGCGACCGTCCCGACCCCGGCGGGTACGGGGTCCGGGGCGGCACAGAGTGCGCTCACTCGAAGGCGGGGATCAGCTGGCCGTCGTGGCGGCGTCGCGCAGGTGGGTGCGCGCCCAGGCCAGCAGCGACGCCTGGTCGCCGATGAGGGCGGCGAGGTCGGCGGCGAAGCAGTCACGGAGCGCGGCGAAGGTGTCCGTGCGGGTCTGGGTGGCCATGAGGGGCCTCCTTGTCAGTGGTCGAGCTGGATCGTGATGGGGCGCCGGGGGTCTCCCGCGTCGGTGTGGACCGTGCGGCGGTGCGCGGCGAGGCCGGCGGCCCCGCCCTGGATCGGGAGGTGGCACTCCCGGCAGCCGTGCCACCAGTCGTCTCCGGCCGGGAGGTCGGCCGGGGTGAGCGGGTGCGGGTGCGGCGGCTGGGCTCTCATTCCGTCTCCCTCGAGCCGGGGACGTAGTCGATGGCCGTGGCGACGTGGTGGATGTGCATGAGGCTTCCGGCGTCGTCGATCCGGTCCCGCAGCCTGTCCAGCTGCGCCCACGCCCGCCGCAGCTGCTGCGTGAGCCACTCGGTGTCGCCAGGGGCAGCGGCGATGAACTCCCCCAGCGGGAGGTGTTCGACGCCGCTGGTGCCGAGGACGGCGACGGGCCGGCCGTCGCCGTCCTCGATGACGCCGGTGTCACCGCCCCTCTGCCACCAGCCGCCGGGAACGGCCTTCAGCCGGGCCTCGATGGCGGTCAGCCGGTCCGCGTCGGGGTGCTGGGCGGCCAGGTACGCGGTGGCCCGGGTGGCTTCCTCGTCGGTGAACAGTTCGGCGAGGCGGGCGCTGTCGGCGTACCGGGCGCGATGCAGGTACTCCTGGGCGAGCTGCCAGTCCGTCCGGTCCGGCTGCGCGCTCGTTTCACGGTGGGCCTGCTGGTTCGGCATGACGTCCATCCCTCTCTGGTCCTGGTCCCGGGGTTTTGGCTGCTTGAGGGACCACCGCGACCGCCCCGGCCTCCGTCGTACGAAGAGGCCGGGGCGGCACGGAGCATCCGTCAGGCGCGGTAGACGGGCGGGCGGACTCCGGCACGCAGCTCGCGGATGATCGAGCAGGGGCCCTTGGTGGCGCAGTACGCGTCGTCGGTGTCCGGAAGGGCGTTGCCCGTGGTGCCCCACATGTCGCGGGCGACCGCGTTCACGGCGCGCAGCATCTCGCCGTTGTTGGGGCGGCAGGCGCTGTGCTTGTCGCCGACGCCGTGCCGGTGGGCGCTGACGATGTGCTGGCGGGCCTGGCGGGCGGCCCAGCGGCGGCTGCTGGGGCCGGTGTTCTCGTGGACGTGCCCGCAGTCGTGGAAGGTGTCGAGGTGGCAGCCGGTGCAGTGGTAGGTGACCAGTTGCTGCGGCTCACTGTCGGGAAGCCACTTGCCCTCGAACTCGAAGACGACGACCTCCGCGCCCGGGATCTCGGTGTGCGCGAAGGCGGTGACGAGGCCGACGCCGTCCGCGATCGCGCCGCACTGTGCCTGGTTCCAGAAGACGCGGGGGATGAACGTGTCCCAGCCCTTGCCGTGAGGCCACTGGGCGTACAGGACCCCCTGCGAGGCGTCGAAGGTCGCCTTGCCGTCGACGTTCTCGCGCTTGTACTGCTCGATCTGCTCGATCGACCCGAAGTACGTCGCGCTGAATTCCTCGGACTCCAAGAAGATCAGCCCGTACCCCTCGCGGGTGTCGTGGCCGTTCTCCTTCAGCATGTCGACCATGTCCTCGTAGCCGGGGGTCGTGGGGGTGATGGTGGCGACCAAGGGCAGCCGGTAGTAGTCGCAGCCCGTGACGTGGGCCGGGTGGTCCTCGCTGACGTTGTGCGGGGTGCCGTACGTGTTCGTGATCGTGATGCCCATGACGGGGTGTCCTTCCTGGGAAAGCGGCGGGCGCCGGGCGTGCCCGGCGCCTGTGGGGTGGGGGTGTTCGGCGTGACGGCGGTACGCCTCACTCGCGGACTGCGTCCGCGTACTGCGCTTCCAGGTCGGCGCGGCCCTCGGGGTCGTCCTCCTGTTCCTCGTCGGTGTTCGGGCCGTGGACGGTGCAGACGATGTCCTCGTCGTCGTCCAGGTCGCCGTTGAGCGCCCGGTACAGGCAGGTGACGCTGTAGGCGGGCACCCAGGCGTGGCCGGTGCACGCGTCGTCGTGCGGGCACGGCACCATCACGTCGAACCCGACGTCACCCTCGCCGTCGACGTCGGTGCGCAGGGCGAGGGTGAGGTGCTGCCGGCCGAGGCGGATCTCCGCGACGCGGTCACCGCCGGCGAGGGTCGAGCCGGGCTTCCACTGCCACAGCGGCAGGATTTCGGGGCCGAAGACGCGGCGTACGAGCAGCAGACCACCGAGGCCGTCGCCGCCGTCCAGACCGAGGTCGGCCTGCCGGGCTGCGCTCAGCCGCTCCAGGAGCGGCAGCAGTCGGCTGAGGTCGTCGGCGAAGATGACCTCGCGGAAGCCCTCGCTCTTCAAGGTCCGTTGTGAGTCGAGCATGTCCTGGTGCTGCTGGTGAACCACGGCTTCCGGCACCGTCCGGTTGGCCGGGCGCGGGCCCTGCCGTTTGACGCACACCGTGTCAGGGGTGGCGACCAGGACCGCGATGGGGAGCATGTTGTACCGCAGGGCGGCGGCGACCAGCGGCTCTCGGGCGGCCCGGGTGACGTTGGTGGCGTCGACAACCGTGAACAGGCCCCGCCGCATCCTCGCTTCCAGGAGCAGGTGCAGGGCGGCGACCGCATCGGCGGTGGCGTCCTGGTCGCCCGCGTCGTCGCTGACCGTCTCGCGCAGTGCGTCCAGGGACAGGACCTGTGAGGCGGGCCAGGTGGCGGCGAGCGTGGACTTCCCGGCGCCGGAGGGGCCGATGAGAACCACCAGGCTGTGCTCGGGCATCGGCGGGTAGACGGTCATGCAAGATCTCCTTGCGGGTGAAGGGCACCGGGCAGCCCGGATGGGACGCTGCCCGGCGTGGGCGGTGAGCAGGGCGAGGGCTTCCGCAGCGGCGTCAGCGGACGATCATGTGGTCGGGGTGGCCGTTCTTCATGTGATCCACGCACTGCGGGCAGTCCTCACGCGGACCGAGCCCGGCGTGGGCCTCGCGGCTGGCGTACGCGTGGAACCAGCACTGCGTGCACTCTCCTCGGGGCGGATTCGTCGCCTTCGCGCTCGGCATCAGATGCCTCCCTGCTGCGGGTGAAGGGCGCGGGCAGACCGGATGAGGCGCTGCCCGGCGTTGTCGGTGACCAGGGCGGCGGCCTCGTGCAGCGGGCAGGAGGCGTCGCCGTCGCGGTCGGGTTCGATCTGCTCGGCACGGCGCGCGGCGGCGGTGAGCAGCTGCGCCACGGCCGCGAGGAACCCGCCGGGCGGGTCGGTGTCCTCGATGAGCTCGCGCAGGATCGCGGCGAGCTCCTCCTGGTCGACGTCGTCGGCGCGAAGGTCGTCCTCGATCTGCTGGAGGGCCAGCGAAGCGATCCCGACCGAGGCGCGTACGCGGTCCAGGCGTGTGCGGGTTACGGCCGCCATCACAGCGCGAGTCCAGCGGCGGCCAGCGCGAGCAGGACCAGGGCGGCGAGCGACAGGTCGACCGCGCGCCGCAGGTGGGTGAACTTCCGAACGGCGAAGGTGGACAGGGCCCGGATGCGGGCGGCTCGGGTGTCGCCGTCCATGCAGGCGCGGATCTCGTCTTCGTCCAGACGTGCCCAGTACGGGAAGGACGCGCGGTCGGCGCCGCTGAGCCGGGGGCGGACGACCAGGAGCAGCAGCACGGCGGCTGTGCCCAGGGCGAGGACGGCGCTCGCGCCGAACACCTTGGTGAACAGGGGCAGGTCCTTGTCGGCGACGGACGCGAGGCCCGCGAGGACGGCGCCGTTGAAGGCGAGCAGTAACGCCGACTTGCTGTCCGTGCGGCTGATCTCGCTGACGACCGAGGCGCAGGCGGCGTCCATGTTCTTGTCGATGCCGGGGGAGGGGACCGTGGAGGTCATGGGCGTTGCATCTCCTTGTCGTTGCCGGGCGGACCGCGTGGCTCCGCCCGGCAGGGTCAGAACGGTGGTTCGTCCGGCCAGGCCGGGGCGGGCAGGAGGTGCATACGCAGCTCGGGCCGGTTCGCCCAGCAGCCGCACGTCTCCATCTCCGGGTTCGCGCCGCCGACCCACCAACCGCCCGTGCCCCGGCAGTCGGGACAGGAGCGGCGGGGCCGGGGCGTCAGCTCGATGCGGTGCCGGTCGGCGTGCAGCCGCCATCGGCCGGCCTTGAGGACGGCGGCCGCTGTACCGACCGCGGCCGGGACGACGGCCGCCAGGAGCACGGTCGTACGGGGGCGCACCGCGTCACTTCCGGGGCGGGCGTGGCTGGACCAGGAACCGGGTGCCGGTGTCACCGCTGTACGCGGGCGCGGCCTTGAGGAAGTGGCCCTCGGTCCGCACGATCTCGGACATCGCCTGCTTGATGAAGTCGTCGTCGCGCTGGAGGTCCACGCGGTCCTCGAGGAAGTCGGTCAAGTCCACCTGGTGCGCCGCGGTGCCGTGCGCGCGCTTGCTCTGCAGGCGGCTGCGCACCATCCGCGCGGCGGCAGCGTCGTCGGGGGGCGCCGGGATGCCCCGGTTGATCGCCCGGCAGTGGGCGGCATGCGCGTTGGCGAGGTCGGCGGCCTCCGCTTCCCCCAGCCGTACGCGGCGGTCGTTGCGGGCCGCGCGGTAGGTGCAGCCCAGGCACGCGGCGCCGTAGGCGGAGCTGCGGTCGCCGGCGGAGGTGTAGACGAGGACGACCGCGCCCTCCAGCGGTCCGAGGATGTTGCGGTAGCGCTGGACGACGGTGGTGCCCGGCGGCGTCCAGGAGAGGGCCGGGTCCTGCACGGCGGGGCGGCGGGTGAACAGGCTGAGCATCGGTGACTTCTCCTCCAAAAAGGCGTTGATCAGGCGGCCAGCCGGTGGGTCACCGGGGCCGTGGACGTGAAGTAGGTGTCGGGGCTGGGCTCGTAGCCCCTGGCGCAGGGGTCGCAGCGGCCCTGGGTGCGCAGCGGGAGGCAGAAGTAGTACCGGCGCCCGCATTCCGGGCACGTGGACCTTGCGGCCATGGCCCGGTCCAGCGCCCATTCCTGGGCGAGCGTCGGCGTCCGCTTCGGCCGGGCGAGGCTCACGTCGTAGAGCCAGGCCCGAGTGGGGTGGTTGCACGACTGGTCGGGCCGGTATGAGCACCCCTTGCAGCGCAGGACCGCGACCGGTCCGTGCCCGCCTGGGCTGAGCCCGCGCTCACGTAACTGCCTGCGCGTGACCAGGCCCTCGGGACAAGAGCGCCAGTCGAACTCCTCCAGGGTCACGTCGCTGCGCGGCACCTTCCTGACCTCGCGGCGGCGCCCTTTCTTCCGGGGGCGGGGCATCACCGATTCCAGGCGCCGGACAGCCGGACGGGACGCTGCGGGTAGCGGGGGCCGGGGCGCTGCGGGCGGGGCCGGCCGATCCGGCGGCGCGGGCGAAGGATGAGCACGAGCTAGTCCTTCCTCGGTCACATGTCGGTGAGCAGCAAGCGCCGCGCCCGCTGGCGGGGTTCGCCAACGGGCGCGTGCGAAGCGGCCGGCCAACTCTCTGCCCAGCCTGTGGGCGGGAGTTAGGCGGAGCGGCCGGGGCGGGGTTCAGCGCGGACGGGAACGGCGCGCCTCCCGTGTGGGAAGCGCGCCGTTGTGTGTCAGCGGTCAGGCGGCCTCTTCGCCGGTCCCCTCCGGCCGGGGGCCCAGGGCCACCTTCGAGGTCTTTCCGTTCTTGAGCCGGTGGATCTTCCCGGCCTTCTCCAGCTTGTTCAGCACGTTCGCGAACGTGCTCTCCGCGACCCCGCAGGCGGCCTGCAGCTGGCCCCGCTCCACGTAGTCGATGTCCTCGGGGCCGATGTCGTCGCCCTGGTCGACCATGTCCACGTACATGGGGTCGGACTCGTCGCGGAGGGCGGCCAGGACCTTCTCCTCCGAGGTGAGCTCCTTGGCCTTCGGGAGGTCGACGCCGGGGAACGAGGTCCCGGCCTCGCCGGTCCCGCCCTCGCCGTCCTTCTCCTCGAAGCCGGGGATGGGGGTCAGGGCCAGCTCCTCCATGTACGCCTGGTCGCCCCACCAGGGGACGTCGACCGGGGCGAGGATGTTCTCCGGCCGGATGTGGGGGGTGGCGTCCTCGAGGTTGTCGATGCGCATCATGCCCGCGCGGCCGCCCGGTGCGGCAACGTAGCCCAGGCCGAAGGTGCGGCGCGGGTCGGACTCCGCCATGGTCGGGTCGTACACCAGCGCGTCGTCGTCTTCCACCCACACCGGCGGGATCAAGGAGGGGTCGATCCCGTCGAAGCCGGGGGGAAGGTCGCCCAGGTTGATCTGGTCGCTGTCGGTGCGCAGGATGATCCAGGTTCCGCCGGCCAGGAGGTTGGCGCGGATCGCCTGCTCGCTGCCCAGCTGGTCCAGGTTCACGGTCTGGTTGATCAGGACCCAGGGCATGCCCAGGGAGCGGGTCAGGGAGGCACCGTCCTTGACGATCTTCACGGCCTCCTTGCGGTTCGGTGCGCCCGGGGCCAGCAGCTGGGCGGCCTCGTCCAGGATCGTGGCGCAGTACGGCCGCATCGCGGACGGCTGGAAGTTCTTCAGTTCCAGGCGGGCGGCCTCGTCGATCCGGTGCTTGAGGACCCACCACGAGATCCGCATGGCGCCCAGGGCGCCGGCCTGGGTCAGGCCGCTGTAGGCGGCCATCTTCGGGATCGCGGGGTTGGACGCGCCCTTGGGGTCGCCGTAGATCTGGGCCATCTTGTTGGCGTGGTAGGCCAGGCTGATCATCTGGGCCGTGCCGCCCTTGCCGGAGCCGGTGGTACCGGCGATCACGACGTGGAGGGCGCCCAGCTTCGGGTCGAACAGCTGGATCTTCGCGGGGAACCCGGAGACGATCTTCCCGATGTTGACCCAGCCGCCCGGGGTGGCCTTCAGCGAGTCCAGGCCCTGGAATTCGTGGCCGGCCTCCAGCGGGTTGTGGTCCATGACGCGGATGACCGCCCGGCGCGGGTCGCGTCGTCCCGGCTCGTAGGAGACGAGGTCGATGGAGCGGCGCAGCGCGCCTGCCAGTTCCCCGAGGTTGACGACGCGGGGGAGTGCGTCCAGGTCGTCGTCGGCCACTACGCGCGCCACCTGTCCGCCGGTGTTCTCGTCCTTGCCGACCTCTTCCAGGTGGGTCTTGGGCAGGATGCGCTTCTTCACGCGTTCCCAGGCGCCCTGGAGGGTGTTGGGGTCCAGTTCGGTGGGCTGGACGTAGGAGACGGTGATCAGCGCTTCGCCGGCGTGGTCGCCGTGCAGGATCGTGATCCAGGCGGGATTCACGCGGTAGACGCTGGAGACGGCCTCCTTGGTGACGTTCACGGACGTGCCGGCGGGCGCGATGATCCGCCCGGTCCAGTACGTCATGTACACCGAGACGTCGGTCAGGACCTGGTGGCGGTGCTGGCCCTTGTCGGGGTCGGAGATCGTCCGCTCCCAGGCGGCCATGATCTTCTCCGCCGGTGTGAGCGGGGCCGGCGCCTTGGTGTTCGCCGCGGCGGCGGCTGGCGTGTGCTGCTGGACGGCGACCTGGTGCTTGCCGAAGACTCGGCGCAGCCGGTAGCCGATCAGGCCGACCGCGGCCCACCAGCCCAGCGACAGGATCCCGGGAACAGAGACGGGGTCGAGGACGCCGGCCATCAGCATGTCGACGCCGTCGGTGCCTTCGGCCAGGCCCAGCGCCAGGGACATGCCCGTGGTGATCGTGGAGATCCCCATGGTGTCGCGGTGCGCGCGGGCGATGTCGATGCCGGGGAGCACGTTCGCCCAGCGGCCCAGGCGGTTCATGTAGTTGGCGCCGGCGAAGGTCGCACCGGCCAGGAAGCCGACGCCGGCCGCCGCGGCCGCGTTCGGGTCCAGCGCGGGGGCCAGGAGCCCGGCCCCGATGGGGAGGACTACCTGGGTGATGGCCGCGGCCCGTTCCGCCGGCTGGGCGTTCGGCACGGTCTGAAAGGTCGTGGGCATCGAGGACTCTCCTCCTGGATCCGGGTGGTCAGCACAAGCGCGCCCGTACCGAAAGTCCGGTACGGGCGCGCAGTGGGTGGTGAGTGGTGTTCGGCTACTCCTGCTCGAGCCAATCCCTGGAGACTTTCTCCAGGTCGGTCACGTTCGAGCGGTCGAAGGCCTCCTGGATGCCCGCGTGGGTAGTACGGGCCTGCTCGCCCGCTGCGGCGGCGGACTTCGAGGTGTCCTGGGCCCTCGCCGCGTACTGGATCGCGCCCTGCGACACCCCCCGGATGATCCTCGCCAGCTCCTGGCATTCCGAGCGGGAGTCGGGGTCGACCGACTTCGCGGCCAGGGCCTGCGCGTCGCTCACCGTGTCGTCGGCCAGCTCCTTGATGTTGTCTGCGGCCTTCTTCACGGACTCCGCGTTACGCGCCAGGGCCTTCTCCTTGGCCGCGACCTTCGCCACCAGGGCCTTGTACGTCAGTTCCGCCATGATCAGATCTCCGTCCCCGGGTCACGCCGCAGCGGCGTACGAGCCCTTGTCGTTGTAGAAGCGCAGTTCCGCCGGCTTCGTCTCATCGGAGTCCACGACCGCCTTGTACAGCGGGGCGTAGCGGGTGTCGATGTTGGTCCGCACGACCTTGCACATCTCCGCGGCACGCTGCGCCTGCTTGCGGAGCTCGGCGGCCTCCGCCGCCTGGCTCTTCGCCGCCTCCACCAGCTTGGACAGCTTCTCCGCGACTTTCTCCCCGCCCTTGACGCTCTTGGCCTGCTCCAGCAGCTTCTGGCAGTCCTCGGCTTCCTTCTCCGCGGCCTTCTCCAGCTGCTTGCACGCCTCCGCGATCTTGACCAGGTAGGTCTCCTTGGTCTCCAGCTTCCGCTCGTACTGCTTGAAGTTGCGCAGTTCCTTCCGGCTGACCGTCCCGCGGGAGCCGTCGGTGCCCAGGGTCAGGGTGTTGGCGTCGATGTCCTTCACCATCAGCGGCTTCACGTCCGTGCTCACTCCGTCGTCTCCCTCGTCGGTCGTGATGACGACGGCCCGGCCGTCGCCCGTGGTCGCGGTGGTCGGGGCCGGCCCCGCCTTGTCCTCCGGCTTGTCCCCGGCCTGCTTCGGCTGGCCGTCCTTGGCGGCCTGCCGCGCCCGGTGGTCATCGCGGGCCTGGTCCAGGCGCGCGTGTTCCTTCGCGTTCTCCGCCTTCTTGTCGTCCCATCCGTCCTTGGCGCCCTTCGCGTACGCCTTGACGTGGTCGACGCCGTTACGGACCGCGCCTCCGTCGCCGTAGCCGATGTCCCGGGACTTCTCCAACGGAGTGCGACGGTCGACTCCGTCCTGGCCGTGCCCGGCCTGCGAGCCCTTCCCGCCGGCGCCCGAGCCGGAGCCGGACCCACCACCGGAGCCGGGCCTGCCACCGGACCCACCCCCGGAGCCGGAGCCGCCACCGGAGCCGGAGCCGCCGCCGGAGCCGGAGCCGGACCTGCCACCGGAGCCGGATCCGCCGCCGGAGCCGGACGAGCCAGTCCCGCCGGACTTCCCGTCCTTGCCAGGCGCGCCCGGCTTCCCGGACCCGCCGCCGGAGCCCGTCCCGCTGCCCTGCGATCCCTTCCCGGGCCCGTTACCGGAATCGGAGGACCCAGTGTTCTTCCCGGGCCCTCCGGATGCGCCACTCGAACCGCCCGAACCGGACGCACCCTGACCACCGGCGCTGTTTGTCCTTTCATCCTTACCGCCGCCAGTCTGCTGCTTTCCGCCACTGGCCTGCTGCTTTCCACCACCCGATCCACCAGAACCGGAACTCCCGGAACCCCAGGCACTTCCGGGGCCTCCGGATCCTCC
Source organism: Streptomyces sp. SudanB182_2057 (assembly GCF_964272715.1). Classification (NCBI taxonomy): domain Bacteria; kingdom Bacillati; phylum Actinomycetota; class Actinomycetes; order Kitasatosporales; family Streptomycetaceae; genus Streptomyces; species Streptomyces sp. SudanB182_2057. The sequence goes on along the minus strand of NZ_OZ186800.1, from coordinate 58,331 downwards.
GGACGAGCTGCGGCCGCCTCCCGATCCGCGCCCGCCGACGCCGCTCGATCCGTTTCCGGAAGAATTCTGCTGGGCCTTCCCACCAGAATTCCCACCGCTGTTTCCTCCGGAATTCCTTCCGCCCCCACCAGATCCTCCGGAGTTGTTCCGGGGAGGCAGGCCACCCGATTTCGTGACCGTGGTGGTCCGGGCCTCCTTGACCTGGTGTGCCTGGGCTCGGGCCTTCTCCAGGTCCAGGCGTTTGTTCGTGGTCCCGCCGCCCTTGGCCCAGCGCTGGGCCATGGCCAGACCGAACTCCTTGATCACGCTCCGCTTGTGCTTCACACCGGCCGCGTCGGATCCCTTGCCGACGAGGTCGTCGGCGCCGCGGTAGGTGGCGCTGGAGGCCCCGGGCGCGGACCGGTCCAGGGCACCGTCCGCGTCCACGATGCCGTTGGTCTTGCTGCCCAGGTCGTCGTCGGCCGGCCGCGCGGCGGAGGGGTCGATGGTGGGTCGGGCCGGCTCGATCGCGGCCAGCCAGCTGGGGGTGGCTCCGGTCCCGGTCACCGGCGTCGGCCCCCCGCTGGCGGCCGGTGTCGCGGGCGGATCCGGCGGCCCGGGGACCGCAGGAGGAGCCGTATCGGTCGACATGCGTCATTCCCCTCGATTGTTACTCAGGGTGGTTACTCCTTACCTACTTCCCAGGCCGAGAGAGCGCCTACGGCACCCTCAGAGGGGCCATTTCGCTGTTCAAGGCGGTCGGGAGTAAGTAAGGAGTAACCACGTTGACTACACTGGGTTACTAGCTGGCGGTCTTCTTGCCCTTGTTCGCGACCACCGCGACGACCAGGGCGCCGCCGGCGACGAGGCCCAGCAGGGTGGCGGAGTTGATCCCCCCGCCGTCCCCGTCGGTGTTCGTCGCGGAGCCGACCGCGGCCATGTCGGAGTTGTTCACGCCCGCGTCGTACTGCTGCTTGCAGTCCGCGATCACGTCGGCCTTCGACGGTGCTCCGTACCCCTTGCCGAGGAGGTTGGAGGAGGCCTTCACGCACCGGTCCACGCTGGCCTGGCGGGCGGCAGCAGCCGCCTGGTCGGCCTTGTCGTCCTTCGCCTTCGCCTCGTTCCGGATCCGCAGCTCCTCCAGCTCCAGCTTCTTCATCTGGACCTGAAGTGCCGCGGCCTCCTTGCGGTCGGCCTCCACGTTGGCGGAGTGGACGTTCCACCAGATGGTTCCGCCGCCCACGAGTGCGACACCGGCTACCGCGATGGCGACCTTTCCGCGGCGTGTCAGACCGGCCTTCTGGTTCTTCGTGACCGGGGTTCCGTATGCATTGACGTCCTCGTACGGGTCGTCATTCCCGAAAGCCATTCCCTGGTTGATTCCCTGGGAAATGCTCTGGAACATGGCCTCCTCTTCGGGGGTCATGTCATTCTCCGTTCTTCCGTGCAATATCGGAGGCGTGAGAGATCATCGCCCGCACGCCTTCGAAGGTGTTGTGGGGAAGGTCATTCCAGGCCCAGAACTCCATACCGCTGCCCTGATTGCGGAGGGCGGACTGAAGATAGTTCACGGCCTTACCGCGACCGATAGCCGAAACGTGCCCGGTGGATTCCAGGAACGTCTGGGCGCCGCGAATGCACATCTTTCCCGTCGGGCTGAAGTCAAAGGACTGACACCAGCCGTATCGCTCAAGTACCTGGATCACCTGGACCAGGTGGAACGAGGGCTTCAAGGGGCGCGGCTCCACCCACAGGCCCAGGTCAGCCATCCCGGCCCGGACCGCCTTCGGGATCAGCCGCTGCCCCCAGGTCGGGGGGTCCGGCGCCCAGATCGCCAGGGCCGGCGGGATGACCGCCGGCGGTGCCAGCCGGGGAGTCGGCGGCCTCGTCGTACGTGCGACAGGCCCCTGCTCGGGGGCCAGCCCCACGGTCGTGGGTGCCATCGTGCTCCTTTCTTCACGCGTCGTCAGGGGAAAGCCGAAGGCCCCCGCTGTTCTCGTTTCCATCGGCCGCGCCCGCTCGCGGCGGGTGCGGCCGGGCGGCCTGCCGGCCGTGGCCGTCACCGGCACCCCGCTCACGCTCGGAGGCGTGAGCGGGGTGCCGGGGGCGACCATGAGCGGCAGGTGCTGTGCCGGGGTGGAGAAGCTCAGGCGTTCACCGGGGCGCTCGCCTTCGCGTTCACGAGCGCGTCCTGGGCGCTCTCCTCAACCTGCTCACGCAGGCGCTGGGCGGTGGGGCGGGAGACGGGCTTGTCGGACAGGCCCGCCTTCGTGAGCGCGTCGCGGATCTCCGTCCACTGCGGGCGGCGCCCGAGCTCGGTGTAGAGGAGCCGGACGCGTTCACGGCGGCGCTCGGTGAGCGCGTCGGTCTCGCTGCGCGTCCGAGGGCTGTCCGCTCGGTGAGCGTCGCTGTCCCCATCGGGGCGCTCACCGGTGCGAGCGTCCTGGGTGAGCGCCAGCCGCGCACGCTCGCCCTCGGCATCGCCGGAGGTGAGCGCGCTCACCTCCGGGTGAGCGTCGTGAGCGTCGCCGCTCTCCTCCACCCGCTCGACGGTGTGAGCGTCGTCGGGGGTGAGCGTGTCGGCGAGCGCGGCGGGCGCCGAGCCGAGCTTGAGCGTCATCCGCTGCTCCAACGGAGCCTTCCACCGCCACAGCAGACCGTGCTCCTCGCGCAGTCGCGCTCGCAGCCAGGTCTCCTGCTGGAGGCGGGTGAGCGCCTCGTCGTAGGAGGTGATCTCCCACAGGATCATCCGGCGGCGCAGGCGAGCGGTGGGGATCGGAGCGAGGATCCAGCGCGAGCGGCGCACCGCCTCCATCCGCTTCTTGCCGGTGACCGCGCCGATCCGCGTGGCGTACACGTGGGAGGCGATCTCCGAGAAGACGACCCACAGCAGGGTGAGGGCGGCGTGCCCCAGGCGCCCCGAGGCGCTGTCCGAGGCGTTCCAGTTCAGGTAGACGGTCACCGCCGTCAACACCCTCGGCACCCAGCGGATCCAGCGCAGCTCCATGCCCATGCGGATCAGGACAAGGTTGGCGCCGGTGAACGCGGGGATGGCGACGTCGATACCGACCGGCAGCAGCCACGGCCACTCCCAGCCCCATCCGGTCGCCTTGGTCTCCAGCGCGGTGTAGGAGGAGAGCAGTCCGAGGGTGGAGACGACGGCGGCCGCCAGGACGATCGCGACGACTAGGACCAGCTCCTGCCCGGACAGCGGCGGGACACCGCCGGCGGGCCGGGCGTCGGCCCGTGCCTTGCGGCGCGCGGCGCGTGACTCGGTCCGGATCTGCCGGCGGCGGGCCCGTTGCACGGTGCGCTGCGTCGCCGCCTCAAGGATCCGTTCGGCCTCAGCGAGGGCCTGTGCGGCGGCGGCCTGGTCGGCCGTGGCCTTGGCCGCCGCCTCCCGGGCCGTCACCGCGTCCTTCTCCGCCTGCTCACGCAGCCGGGTGACGTCCCTTTCGGTGGCCGTCCGCAGTTCCTCGGCGGAGGTACGGGCGTCGGCCAGGGCGCGGTCGGCATCAGCACGTAGGCCAGCCGCGGCCTTCTCGGCTCCAGCCCGCACCTGCGCGGCCTGGTCATCCGCGCTCTCGCGGATCCGGCCGGCTTCGCCCCGTGCCCGCTCCACGAGTTGTTCGGCGTCGGTGGCGGCGCGGGTGCGGGCCTCCACCACGGTGCGCTCCGCCGCCGCGAGCAGCTCGGTGCGTTTCGTTTCCGCGTCCGCGAGCACCTGCGCGGCGGCTTTCGCAGCCTCCGCCTGCACCTCGTCGGCCTGCGCGGCCGCCGTGGTGGCGACCTCATCCGCCTGGCGGCGCGCGTCGACGCGCAGCTGCTCGGCAGCCGCCTTGGTGTCGGTGAGGACCTGTTCGGCCTCACTGGCCGCCGTCGCCGTGACGGTGCCGGCCTCCGCGCGCGCGTCAGCGAGCAGCTTCTTGGCCGTCGCTTCGGCGGCGGCGCGGATTTGCTCCGCGTCGGCGGCCGCCGTGGTGGCAGCCTGGGTGCGGACCCGGTCGGCGTCCGTCGCCGCGACGGCCAGGAGGCGGGACTGCTCCGCAGTGGCGGCCTCGGTGATCGAGGCGGCCTCGGTGCGCGCGCCGGCCAGCAGCTCGGTGGCGCGGGCCTCGCTGACGGCGAGGATGCGCGCGGCGTCGTCGGCGGCCAGGTCCCGGAGGTCGGCGGCACGGTCGGCGGCATCAGCCAGGACCGGGTCGGCCTCCACGAACACCAGCGGCGTCGTGCCCTCGGGGCCGGCGGGCTGCGCGGGAACGACAGCCAGCGCCGGCGCCTTGGTCCGCCCGTTGGCCCGGGGCTTCGCGGCCGCGGCGTTCTGGCGCCTGCGGCGGGTGGCGGTCTTGGGGGCCACGGTGTTGTCCTCTCTTACTTCCGGCGCCTCCGTGCAAGAGGTCACCGCGGTCGGCGTCGGGTCGGTAGGGTCGGCACCAGGCCCTCCGGGGCCCCGGCAGTGCCAATGCCGGGGGCTCGGAGGGCCGTTGTGCTGGTGCGGTCAGCGCGGGTCGGGTCAGGCGGCCGCCGTTTCCTGGCTGGGCCCGTAGGTGCGCGCGAACCGGGCGCCCGCGGACAGCAGGGCGGTGATGTCCGCGTGGGTGCGGTGCTGCCGCTCCGACCACGGCGTTGCGCGGGCGGTAGCCGATCCGGTGTGGGCCTGGATCAGCCGGTCCAGGACGTGGCCGGCCACGCAGGCGGTGTCCGTGTCACCGTGCTCGCCGTCCTCGCCGACGTGGCGCAGCGCGGTGGGCAGGGTCCGCTGCGGGCCGGTGCCGCTCTCGTCGCGGACGTACCGGAGCAGCGCCCGGACCATCGCCTTGACCGTCATGGAGTCGTCGTCGGCGAGGTCCGCGCCGGCCGACCAGTCCTTGCTGTAGTTGTAGGCGCGGATCCAGCCGTCCTTGTCGAGCAGGACGACGGTGGCCTCCAGGTGGCGGGCCACGGCCTCGCCGGAGGACTCCTCCCCGGACGGGCCGATCCACATCGGCAGGTAGGAGTCGGCCGTGATCTCCTGCGCCTTGCGCAGCGTGGCCTCGGTGAACACGGCAGCGGAGTTGATCGTCTCGGGCATGTGAGCCCCTCTCAGGGGTCGTTGGGTCCGGGCTGTCCGGCTCCCCGTCACCGCCCGACCCGACCGCCGTGGGGTCGGAGGCCGGTGCGGGCGGATCAGGCAGCCGTCAGGCCAGCGCGGCAACGGGACGGTGCGGATCGATGACCCGGCCGTCGGGGAGCAGCTCGCCGGTGTCCTCGAAGAGCACGAGGCCGTTGCAGAGCAGGCTCCAGCCCTGTTCCGGGTGGGCGGCCACAACGTGCGCGGCCTCCCGGTCGGAGCTCTCGGCGGCCGGGCACTTCGGGGTGTGCGTGCACAGCAAGTCCGGCAGCCGGGTGGTGCCGGTGACGATCGGCATGGTGCGGTCCATGAGCTCTCCCGGAGAGGAAGGGATCCCGAGGCTTTCCCGGGCTGGAGACGTGCGAAAGACGGGCCGCCCGTCCTGCGGGCGGCCGGCCCCGTGGAGCAGCAGAGTGCGGGAGGGGAAGTGGCCTTCCGTCCCTGGGGGCGGGCGGTCAGGCGGGGCCGTAGCGGCGGGCGAACGCGGCCGCGGCGGCGAGGACGTTCAGGACCTGGTCGACGGTGCGGCCGGGGTGGGCGTCCCAGCTCTCGTAGTAGGCGTACGGGGCGCCGGTGGCAGCACGGACCAGGAGCGCGATGATCTCAGCGACGGTCAGACGGGTGTCGATGCTGAGCAGGCCGTCGGTGTCGATGCGCTCGGCGTAGATGAGGGCGTCCCGCAGGGAGCGTCCGGAGGCCGGGCCGGGCTTCCAGCCGGCGGTCCGCAAGATCTGCGCGGCGCTCTCGGCGTGCGCGGCCAGCGCCCGCCCGGTCAGCGGCATCCCGCTGCCGCCCCAGGCCATCCAGTCGATGCCCCGTGCGAGCCGCCGGGCCTGCTCGATCCACGCAGTCACCGCCTCCGCGCTGAGCACCGGCGCGGCCACGCCGGTCAGGTACGTCTCCACGTCCTGCGCAAGCGCCATCTCGCCGCGCTCCTCAGCCTGGCGGCGCAGGACGATGTCATGGGCGAAACCGTTCACGGTCAATCTCCTTCAGCGTTGCCGCTGCTTCTGTCGGTCGAGGTGCCGCCCCAGTGAGAGCTGCGGCGACGAGGTGCCGCTTCGGGCGGATCCGCCCGAAGCGGCGGGCCAGCCGGGATCCGCCTCTCGTGGTGGTGCCGGCCGGGGGGGTGAAGGTCGGTGACGCGGTGCCCGGCATCCCACGCCGTGGCGGCCGCCAGCGCGGCGGCCGTGAGCAGCAGGCGTGCAAGGGGGTGCCCGGGACCGACCGCGGAGGCGGCGCGGGCGGCGCGCTGCTGCGCCGTCCGGGCCGCGTCTATGGCAGTCAGCAGTGCTGGCACTCCGGGGTGTCGGACCACAGGCCGCACACGGCGCACTGCCACAGGTGCCGCAGTGACCAGGTGCCTGTGGTCAGGCGGGTGCACATCAGGCCACCGCCGTCCCAACCGTGTGGGCCCGGCCCTGGGCACAGCGGCACTGCCAGTAGCCGCACACCGGGCAGGCGTCCGACTCGTCCTCCGTCAGCGCGGTCAGCCGGGCCCGCATCTCGGCGGCCGTGCGCGGGACGCGCCGGCTGGCCGGGATCGCGGCGTCCTGGGCGCGGACGACGGCCAGGAGGTGCTCGCCGAGCGCCGCCTCGGGCTCGACACCGCGCGTACGGCGAGCCGGACGGGTGCGGTCAGGGCGGTGGGAGTTGACGGCGGTCAGGACCCGGTTGAACATGTCGTCGCCCTGTGGCGCCTGGTCCCCGGCGCGTGTGATCATCGTCGTGTTCAAGAGAGTCTCGCTTTCTTGATCACGGACGGTCCCGGGAGGTCAGAGTTTCGGGGCCGTCCACTTTTCGTTTCGGCTGGCCGGTCGGCCTGCCACGACCCGTCTCCCGCCCCCTGCACGCTCTGGCGGGCGGGAGACGGACCGTGGCGGGCCGTCAGGCAGCCGAGACGTAAGTCCGCTTGGCGGGGCGGATCAGGTAGTCACTGTTCGTCCACACCGTGCCAACAGCGACCGGCTGCGCGTCCGGGCGGAGGGTGTCGCGGACGATGACCGCCCACCGCGCTGACTTCCGTCGCAGCAACTGCGCGGCGTCGACCGGGTCGGTGACGAGCACGAGAACCTCGAACCTCCCGTCCACGTTCTGGTAGATGGCGCCGGGCTGGCGGGGGCCGATCTCGTCCTGGACACTCGGGCGGGTCTGGCGGGATGCGATGCTGTGCACGTGGTCTGTCCTCTCTCATGGGATGACCGCGACAAGAACCCCCAGGGGCGCATCCCTGGGGGTTCATCGCGTGCGGGCCCCTCGGCGGGGCAGTGCGTCCTGCGCACTCCACCGTCGACCACACCCTTCACGGGCGCGATCGACGATGGGCAGCGCAGGCTGCGGAACGGGGAGAACAGGGAACTCGGTCAGGCGTCGCCCAGCGGGACAGGCCGACTCTCCTGCGGGGCATCGCCAACGAGTTGCTGCTCGCGTCGCCCGTCGACCCGGTGCGCGGCACGGTCCAGGCGACGCCACTGCTGAGCACGCGGGATGGCTGGCGCGGCCGCGGCCCGGAGCACCATCTCGTGCTCTTCGTATGCCAGTCGCACGGAGGCGTCGGTGTGCCCCATGCGGATCTCCAGCTCGCGGCCGACGGGGCAGCGGGTCCGCCCGGTCCGGCACACCGCGCACTCGCCGCGGTGTTCGTTGACGGCGGTGCGGGCCCGAAGGCGCGCCGCCAGCAGACGCGCGCTGGGGCCGGGGATGGAGGCCAGGCGGTGCACGGGTGTGGCCGGGGCCGGGAGCGGCTTGGAGTGCTGGCGGGCGGAGCGGCGTCCGGTTGCCGTGCTGTCCGCCTCGAGGAGGCGCCGGCCCCACTCCTCGGCGGTGATGTCGATGATGACGCGCTGGGCACTTCCGGGGCAGCGGCGGCCACCGGCCGGCTTGTCGCCGAAGTAGCGGCGCTCGGTCTTCTCGACGGGGGTGCCGTCGCGGTGGGGCAGGATCATCGACCTTTTGAGGCGGTGCCAGGTGTCGCAATCCGGGCAGACCACCAGGGTCGGCTCGTTCTCGCGGAGATTGAGGTGCTCGGGCCGCATCTGGCTGGCCTTGAGCGGGACACGTCCGTTGTGACGCATGTTCGTCTCCCTTGCTGTTGCGTTCTCCGACCGCGGCAGTTCACCCCCATGGAGGCGGGCGGGCTGCGGCAGGCGGGCAGCGCAACGGCTGCGGGTGGCGCAACTGGCTGCTGCTCTCGGGGGACCGCGTCGTACTCGTCACCCCGGCCGCGCCTGCAAGCGGCGGACAGCCAGACGTATGGAGTTGAGGGGCGGAGATTCCCGCTGTTCTGCGGTGGTGCGGTCTTGCGTCTCCGCTGTTGGCGCCTGATAGACGACCAACCGTGTCGACGTGGATAACCTAATCAGCACACTCGCTGCCGTGTCAACCAGGTTGGGAAGGCTATCTATTCGAGCGAGGTGGCACTACGATGTGGCCCATGACGGACGAGGCCATGCAGCCCTTTGAGCGCATCGCGCAGGATGTGCGCGAACAGGTTCGACTCGGGCAACTCAAGCCCAGCGACAAACTGCCGAGCACCAGGGAGTTGGCGAGCAAGTACGCCGTCGCGCCCGGCACAGTGCAGCGCGCCTTCGCCGAGCTTCGACGGGACGGGGTCATCTACTCCCACAAAGGCCGCGGGAGCTTCATTCGCGAAAACGCCCTGGAGGCACTTGCCGACCCAACCACGCAGGCCATCAGACGCCTCGAGGAGCAGGTCGCCAATCTGACTACGCGACTCGAACGTGTCGAGCAGAACCAGAGCAGCGGGTCGGCACAGCCCTGAGCCCGACCATGACGCAGTGCTGCCTCGTTCTCCTGTAGTGGCAACCACGGCGTCTCCCGTTCGTCATCGACATTCACTTCGACGGAGATCAGCTTCGGGGTTGCGGGCGTCTCGGCGAGATGTCCCGGCGTGGAAGGGGTGTCGCAATAGCGTCGCAACAGGGCTCTTCCCGCCTGGCAACAGACCGTCATAGAGGTGTGTAGTGATCGCAGTTGAGCAGTGGACAGGCGAGGAGGCACTGCTGTTGCGATCAGTAATGCGCGCGTCGGTGCGGGGGTTCGCCGATCGCCTCGGGATCAGCCCGCGAACGGTTTCCCACTGGCAGAGGAACAGAAGCAGCGTGTGCCGTCCGCAGATGGCACAGATCCTCGATACGGCGCTCAACCAGTGCACCCCGGAGGAGCAGGAGGCGTTCCGTCTGCGTCTGGCTACCCTTCGCGGCTCCGCAGTCGCGGCCTCGGGCGCCGATACTCCGCGGCCAGCGCCTTGCACCGTTGTCTCCCACAAGTTCCTGCCGGCCTACGTGGGCGAGCAGATCGCCTCCCTGTACGCCGTCGGCGCTCCCTCGCCTTCCGGCCCTGGGGGCTTAGAGCGACGGACGCTTCCGGCGGGACACCACTCGGCTCAGTCGTCGACGGTCCACGTCTACGGGTGCGGCGTCGCCGTAGTGCACCTAGAGGAGCATCATCGCGTCGAATCGCTGACCGATCTGGCGGTGTGGCGATACCGCACGTATCTGCAGGAACCCGCCTGGGCGGGTGAGCGGATCACGCAGCTCATGAAGCTCCACGCTGCCGAGGGAACGCCCAGTCGCGAGGTGCCTGCGCCGCAGTACGTGCTGTCGGTCTACGAACTCCGCGAGCACTCCTGGACGAGCGCGGGTCTGGACACCGCGCTGCAGCTCTTGGCCACGCCCTCTGTCCTGGTCAATCGCCAGGACCCGGAGAACGTCGTCTCGCTGGGACCAGACGTCGAGGCCGCCAAGTTCAGCGAAGGCTGGGCTCACGCCGAGGCTGTCCCCTTCGGAGGCGGCGTCTCGAAGGGTGTCGCCGGATGGTCCGGGGTCTCCTATCACCCTCAGCCGGATGAGCGCGCCCTCACGACGAGTCAGATCGTCGCTCTGGAACTGGATGTCCAGGCATTGTGGGCTCTTTCCTCCCACGTCTTGCACACCGTCGAGGACGGCCACGACCCGGTGATGCCCCCCGAGTATGGCTGGCGTTTCCTACGGAGTGCGTACTACAGGCTCACAACCGCGCGTCCCACCGAGACGGCTCAGCACCGTGTGATGCGCGAAGCGATTTTGACCACGAGTGAACTCCCCGATCGGCTGCGCGCCGCTCAGGACGCCCTCCGAGACAGCAGGCCGTGATGGCATGGGAAAGGTGGACGGGTTGAACCCGCGATCGACAGCGCTTCTGGTCATCGACGTACAGCAGGGCTTCGTCAACCAGCACAGCCGCGATGTTGTCCCGACGGTCATACGGCTGGTGGACGGCTGGCGAGCAGCCGGTGCTCCGGTGGTCTTCACCCGGTTTCACAATGCGCCGGGCTCGCCCTACGAAACGATTTCCGGCTGGAAGCGGCTGCGTACCGCCGAGGAACAGGCGTTCGTGCAGGATCTGGCTCCCTTCATCAACGACTCGACCCTGGTCATCGACAAAGCTCAGGCATCAGTCTTCACGTCCGAGGGATCGCAGCTCATCCAGGATGCCGGCTGGCGTGACCTGGTGCTGTGCGGCATCGACACCGACGCCTGCGTGTACGACTCCGCCACGGCTGCCTATCAACGGGGCTACCGGCCGTGGATCGTCACCGACGCGTGCGCCTCCAGCGGCGGCTCCCAGTACCACGAGGCCGCCCTGCTACTCGCGGCCCGGAACCTGGGCGCCGATCAGCTCGTCACCAGCGACATCGCCCTATCTCGAATCAGCGGAACTGGGGAGATCCAGTGAGTACACCTTCGCTCGACGCCGACGTCCTGGTAGTCGGGGCCGGCCCCGCTGGCGTAGCGGCCGCCCTCATGGCCACCAGCCTCAACATGAAGGTGCTCGTCGTAGAGTCCGCCAGCGTCGGCGGCAAGCTCCAGACCATCGGTGCACTGGAGAACGTCTCCGGCAACTGGACAACCGGCCCCCAGCTGGCCGAGGCCCTGACCACGGATCTGGCACGCCTTGAGGAGGCGGGTCGATGCTCACTGGTCCGATCGCGCGCCGTCAGGGTCAAGGGGCACTCCGACCGAGCAGAAGTCCTCCTCGCGAACGCCCAGGTGCTCACCGCGCAGGCCGTCGTGGTCGGCACGGGCGTGGCGGCGATGACGCCCTCCGACACCGATTGGATCAGCGCCGCGCCATCGCTGTCCACGCCTCCGCTGTGGCGTGCGACGCCCGAGCAGATCGGGCCGCGGACGTACGTTCTTGGAGGTGACAGACCGCTGGGCACCTGGCTGCGGGCTCATCCTCAGTCCTCCGTCACACTCCATGTCCTCGCCCCGGCAGCGGACGACTACAAACTGGCGGAGGTGTCAGGGGACGATCGAGTCCGGGTAGTTCCGGTTTCTCACGTCGCCATTTCACAGGCCCTTCATGGAACCGACTTCATCGTGGAGGTCGAGAATCGCGGAGGTGAGCGCAGCACCTATGTCGCAACGGCCGTGCTGAGCAATCTCGGCAATCGGCCGGCGGCTCTTGAAGGGCTCGCGGTGGACCAGGACGGATACTGCCCTCCAGACATTCAGCACCCTCGGGTCTTCATCGCCGGGGATCTGCGGTCGGGTCGGTTCCAGCGCATCACCACGGCACAGGGCTCAGGAGCTGAAGCGGCCCTGGCGTACTACTACTCCACCGCGCTTGAGCGGGTCTGAACCGGTGCAGGTCGCGACGATGGCGCCGCTGCAGGACCCGACACGTGGTCCTGGGGCGCATGCCGACTGCTCGTGGAACGGTAGAGTGATCCCGATCGTTGATCAAAAAGAAGAGTGGCCCCGTCGATCGCCCTTGAGCAAGGCGAGAGGGGCCACGTGGCCAACGGACCTTGTGATGGGGGTCCGGAAGCCTGCCGAGCACCCTTTTCGCGAGAAGGAAGGTGCCGACGTGATCAGGGTACCCGTACCCGACACTCGACACACCGCACCCCGCCGTGGGGTCAGCAGCCATGCCGGTTGCTGGTCCGTCGACGGGGCGTTCGTGTTGTCCGTACACGTCCCGGTCCGCGCCTCTGGTGAGGGGGCCGGGATGACGTAGTCGTCGCGGGGCGGCGCCCGTACGGGTCTTCGTGCCGCCCCCGGGTCGCTCAGCTACTGGTGATTGGGAGTCACCTCGGCTCAGCGCCCATCTGCCACCGGAGAGCTTGGGAGGCCCTCCGAGGGTTCTGCCAACTGGTTGGGAGCCGGTTGAGCAGTTCAACATCCGTTCGATTCCACCCGAACGCGAAGCACCATCAGGGGCTTCGTCATGCCGTGAGGCGAGCCCCTCGACACAGGAGTCATTGTGCATGACCATCCTGCGGGCCGCCAGCTTCGGCATGCCCGCACATACCTGCCATACCGCGCAGACCAGCCACATCGCCCTGTGACCGTGGCTGACATCACGTCGTGCGCGGGTCCCGTGGGCTCGATCGCCGCGGCTGAAAAGCAGCGACCTGGAGGGCGGCCGCTCGTGCTCGGTGCCTTCAGGCGTCGTGTTCCGTGTGACGGGACCGGTTCCAAGATCTTTAGTCGTCTGACGGGAGCGTGCAGGGCTTTCGCCTCTGATCGGGGTCTGCCCACAGGCGACTTGGTCCACGGTCGCTGGATGACTGCGATCACGTTCTCTGTCCGGGCAGGCCGGTGAGCGCCGTGGCGGTGTCGGCCGCTGTCGGGTTCCGGGTGCCCGCTCCACGGCGCCGACGGACGCGTCTTGGGCCTGTTCCGGTCCAGGGTGTACCGGCGCTGAGGCGCGAGGCGGGGCATCCGCTGGCGCTCGGGGACATTACTGGGGCGCGGCTGAGGAACGCCGTGTACGCACTCCTGGAGATGCCGGGCCTGGACAGTGCGCTGGACACGGTGCGGCTGGCGGTGATCGTGCTGGCGTCGAGGACGCCGTCGGAGACCGGGGAGGTGGTGATCCGTACGGGTGAGCTGGGCCGGTGGATCGGTCTGTCGGCGTCGCGTACCGCGAGTTCGGTGGTGCCGGGTCTGCGCCGGTCGAGGATGGTCGAGGTGGAGACGGAGCCGGGCGCGTTCGGTCAGGACGATGCGCTGCGATGCCGGCTGCTGCCGATGTGGAAGGCCCGCGGCGTGGTCGGGCACCCGCTCAACCTGAAAAAGAGCGAGCTGGCGACGCTGCTGCGGCTGATGGAGGCCGTGATGGCGCCGGGCTGGGCGCACCGGGATGGCCGTCTGACGCCGGCCGGGCTGCTCGGGGAGCATACGGGGCGGAGTGCGGCGACGGACCGGCTGGCGCTGCTGGTGCTGGTGCTTGAGGCGCGGGAGACCGGTCGGGTGCGGTTGTGCGGTGGCCGGGTCGACAAGCGGTACGGGCGGCCGGCGGCGACGTTGGCGCGGCTGCTGGGGTGCTCGCTGTCGCGGGCGGAGCGGGCGCTGGCTCGTCTGGAGGACGCCGGGCTGGTGGAGCGTCCGCGGAAGCGGACCGCATCCGGGTTGCAGCAGGAGTCGCGGCTGGTGGTGCCGGCGGTGGCGGCCGCGCACGACAGCAGCCGCGCTGGCGCCGGGAGCGGGGGCCGTCAGGCAGGCTCCGGTGGGTCTGATCGCGGTGTTGGAGACCTCGCGGGTACGGCATGGCCTGGTCCGGGCTCGCTGCCGTCGGAGAAGCCGCAGGTCAACGGGTTGCGTGAGCGTGGCGATTCGGACACGGGAGACCTCGCGGATACGGCAGCCCTTCACACTGATCACCCTCACCTGGGTGCTCCCGTCTCTTCCCCCGCTGTTTCCCGTGGTTTTTCCGGCGACGGCCGTGGTGGGGTCCGCCGTCGGCCGGAGCGCGCGTGCGTGCGCGAGGAGCGGGCCGCCGACGGCGAGGACCCGACTCGTGACGCGGCCTTGCCGGTGGCGAAGGCTGGCCCGCTTCGCGGGGAAAAGCCGGGTGAGGTCCGCGAGGGCAGAGCGAAGTCGGCGACGGCCGGTGTACGACCTCGTTGGCTGTTCGCCGTGGACGAGCGTCCACGGCATGGGCGCCGGAGTGTGCCGGACCTGGATGACCTGCGTTTGCGGGTGGCACTGGCCCCGGTAGCCCAGTTGTGGGAGCGGCTGAACCCGGGTCAGCAGGCTGTGGCCTGCCAGGCCGCGCTGCAGGCCCTGCAGCAGGTGGCTGAGATCGCCGATGACAGCACCGCGCCTCGGCTGCTGGCCGACCGGTTGACCGACCGCCTGGAGGAAGTTGGCGGGCAGGCCCTGGTGCGCGATCCGATGGGCTGGCTCCTCGGGCGGGGCCTGGTCCAGCGGCAGGCCTGCGCGGACCCGCGCTGCGACGACGGGATCCGCCTCGACACTCGCGCCGACTGTCCCACCTGCACCACCGTCATCGCCGACCGGCGCGGTCAGCGAGCCCGGCTGCGGGCCCTGGTCGACGAGCAGCTCGCCGGCGCCGGTACAGCCCAGCGGCGCGCGGTCTACGAGCGGCAGCTGCGCGAGCACACGCTCCGAGAAGCGGCGCGGGCCGAGGCGCGTCGTGCGCGGGAGGCCGTCGCGGTCCAGGCGCGGCGGGCGGTGGCGGCCCGCCGCCGTGCCCAGCAGGAGGCCGCTGCGCAGGCGCGCCGGTCTGCGCCCTGCGCGGAGTGCGGTCTGCCGGACGCGGCCGGGCTGTGCCCGCAGTGCACCCACCGGCAACGCATCCAGGACCTGCTGCACGAAGCGGTCGACCTGGCCGTCGCCGTCCGCGCGGATCTCGACGACCCCGACGACGTCGCCCGGCTCACCGACCGGTGCCAGGCCGACACCCAGGCCCTGCTCACCAAGGCCAGCCGGCACGACGACAGCCGGCCGGAGCTTCAGTCCCTCACCGAACGGGAAGTGGCCGACCGCATCCTGGCCGAACGCCGCACCAGCGCCCTCAAGCGGCTGCTGCGCAGCGAGGAAGCCGACGCGGAAGCGGACGCGGTGTACGAGATGGTGCTGCGCCGCCACCCCACCGCTCACCGCGCTGCGGAGGAAGCGGCCGAGCAGGCCCGGCACCGCACCGCCCAGTACCTTCTGCAGCAACGGCTCGGCCAGCTCCGCGTGTTGCGTATCCGTGCCGCGGCGGGCCGACTGCCGCAGCGGACCGCCTGGACTCGGCCGAGTCTGTCAGCGGCCGCCGCTAGCCTGGTAGTTGACGTTCCACGTGCCCGTCGATGGCCGACCTGCCCACCCGGAGGCTGATCGAGTGACTGTTCCCTCTCCGTACAGGCCCGAGGACGATCTTGTTCCCGCCTGGGGACGCAGGCTCACGGTGCCGTGCCCGGCGTGCACTTTGCCGACGCACCGTCACCGGACGATGGACTACGACGGGGTCAGCATCTACCGTCCCCAGGCGGGCCCGGCCCCCGCCCGCGCGGTCGACGGTGAAGAGCCCGACCACGAAGTGGCCTGGATCGCGCTGATGCCGGGGGACTACCCCGCCCGACTCTTCGCCGACACCGAGGTCTACCACCTCGCCGGCGGGATCGCCTGGCCCGGCCCCCACCACCGCGATTACGGCATCGCCAAGGTCGCCCACGATGCCTGCTGCCCTGGTCGGCACCGCACCCCGCCCGACACCAGCCGGGGAGCCGATGAGCTGTGGAGGGCGATGCGCCTCAGGCTGGCCCGCAGACCACGGTCCCGGCCCTGACACCCTGACCCCCATACCACCTGTGCGCCGCGGCGCAGCCTGGGCACACCCAGCGACGAGACTAGGAAGACGCCGATGAACCACGCACAACTCATCGCCCTGGGACGCTCCTTGCGGGTCGCCGGCGAACACGGCCAGCGCCTCACCGACAGTGAGGCGACTCCCGATACCGAGGAGATCCGCCGCGACCTCGAGCGGGCCCTTGGCCTGCTGGACGAAGCAATCAGCGGCCCCAAGCCGATCACCCGCTGCCCCGAGCACCCCGCCGGGCCGGTCGACCCGGACGCCACCGACCTGTGCCTGCTGTGCGAGACCCGCCGCCGAACCGGACAGAAGACCACGCCCCGGCCGCGTTCCGCCGCGCCCGCTCCCGATGACGAGTCGCCGGCGCGCGTACAGTCCCGTCACCGGCTGCGGGCCCACCAGCCGGAGCCCAGGAAGCGCTGGATCCCGGAGATGTGGAACGGACAGGCGTGGCAGGTGTGCGGCACACCGCGGCGTAGCGAACAGGAAGCCGAGCAGTACCTCGCCGAGCTGCGCCGAGGCCCGGACCCGGCACCGGCTTACCGGCTGGTGTACGCGTTCACCGACCACGAGGTGGTCCGGGTCTGGGGGACTCCGAGTCCACGTCCGCAGGTCGAACTGTGACCCCACCGCCGAGCCCTGGCCCGCGTCCGAGCGGAACGAGCCGCTCGCGCCAGGCGGGCAGCAGCGTGAACGACCGACACGTCGAGCCAGCGATACGGGCAGCGAGAACCAACAACAGGGAATGGCATGCGTAGTTACTCATCACAGGGGGGAATGCACCACCATGACAAATGAGAATGAGCAGGATGAAGGCTGGGACCGACGGGCCGACTACGGATACGGGCTGGAGTACGAGCCTTTCCCCGACACCCCTGTCAGCGACTCATCGGAAGCGGAGACCGTGGACGACCTCATAGGCGACTCTACGGAGGAGTACTACGAGTCGGCATACCGAGACGGACTCATCACGCGCGAGGAGTTCCAGGCCAAGATGTGGCGCAACAGGTGACGCCGCAAGGAACGGTCCGCGGTAGCCGATAGATCACGCCTCATGCTTCGTGCGGCACGAGAAGTGCTCGGGCAGCCCTTCTGGTCCGGGAAGGCTTGCGGGCTGACCGCAACCGAAGCGGCAAAGCGGAATCGCCTGACCCGACGCGTCGACCGGAACCCTGGCGACCTCGGTTTCCCGGGGGCGGGACTCAAGGACGATCGCGCGGCTGCCGCGCTTCTGCTTCGGCACCGTCCGCACCTCCGAAGCCGGACGGTCCTCGGTACACCTGTCGCGCCGGTCCCCCTGCCGTACGGATGGCTGGCGCCCCTTGTCGTCCAGAGCGGGCCCGTTCGCCTCGAGGTACTTCTGCCACTGTTGCGCGGGGAGCCAACCGTGGTGCCCGCCCCGCTGGAACGGGATCCGCTCACCGGCCGCAGCCTCCACGATGAATTGGGTGAGGGTCAGGCCGCCCTCCCCTGTGTAGGTGCTCGACTGATGGGCAGGTACGAGGACGCGGTGCCAGCCCCCGCAGTACCCGGTGTCGGTGGGATTCTCCGGGTCATAGGGCTTCTCAGGGCACCGGGTGAGTGCGCCGTTCTGGCTGCACTGACCCTCCTCCAGGACGAAGTTGCCGTCCTGGACCGCGATGGGATTCTTCTGCACGCGGATGACGGAAGCCGGCAGGTTGGGTGTGCGGACGTAAGGGACGGTGCCGATGCCTGCGTGGTCGGGGTCGGCAAAGTCCCAGACCGATTGGATACCGCCGCGACGCCGGGCCCCCTCCCGTGCACGCATCCCGCGGGTTGTCTGGGCGCTCAGCTGAGGCTCATAACCCAGGACGATCCCGTTGGCGCCGTTGATGCGTACATCGAGACGGGCGTGCCCGTCTTCGGTCTGCGACTCGATGTCGGCCGGGAAGCCGTGGTCTTCAGAGTCCTTGGCAACGCGTTCCTTGCGGGCGAGGTGCTCGTCGGACTCGTGACTGATGGGCTTTTCCCCGGGTTTGCGGTAGTGCGAGGCAAGCCATACGCCGTCACGTTGGACGAGATACATGGGGACGCGTCGGCCGCGGAGGTCCCGGCAGTCGGGGCAGACGAGCCCGCGCTGTTCGACAGGGACACGTCGTCGCATGCGCAGGAGCCTGTTCAGGAGATCCTGGCCCTGTGGGACGCCGAGGTCGGGGCGGTCAAGGTCGAGGTTGCAGCCAGCCGGTTCGTAGTAGACGGGGTTACGGAAGAGGTCTTCGTCGTTGTCGATCGGAAGGTCGTCGTCCATTGATGCTCCCCGCAGTCGCCACGAGTAGGAACCACAACGTTACGAGGAGGGTCTGACAATGCGGGCTGAACTGCGGAAACAGGGCGTGATTACGCATCTGGCCCAATGACGACGGCTGGCCTCGCAAACGGCGTGATCTCTGCGCCTGGGACTGGGCCAGAGTGGGTGTAGTGCTGGGACGAAGGAGGGCTTCGGTGATCGAGCAGACGCCGTACGGGGCCGGATCGAGCGGGGACGATCTGGCGCTGATCGCGTTGCACCATGCCAAGCGCACCGCTCGGGGGCACCGGGGCCGCACTGCCCGCAGAGGGCGGCGGCCTCAGCTGCAGCCGGGAAGTCCGCGCCCCGTCTCCCTCGCCGTCGCGATGGTGGAGGTGGCCGAGTATTTCGGCTGGCCGACCCCCGAGGACACCACGGTGGTCGAGCAGTGGCCCGCACTCGGCGGAAACCTCTCCGACAAGCTGATCGCCGTGAGCTTCGACCTGGCCACCGGCACTCTGAGCCTGCGCGGGAAGTCTGTGGCCTGGTCCGCCCACGGCCGCCTGACCGCGGACCGGATCGTGCAGGACGTGAACAAGGCCCTCGGACGCAACCTCGTGTCCAGGATCGCCATCCTGCCGCCCGAGCCAGCAGGCTCGCCAGCTCCGGTGCCGGCCCCGGCCTGGGTGCCGTACGCCTTCGCGGCAGCTGCCCGGGTGCCGCACGAGGACGCGCGGCTCGCCGACATCCTCCGTTCGCAGGCCGAACTGGCTCCGCACGAGCCCACGCATCGCTTTCCCTCCGGCACCGAACGGCCGGCCGCTCCGTCCCCGGCCGACGCCGCGCGGGCCAAGGCGGCGGCAAGGGCCCGAGCCGACCGCGACCGGCTGACCTGAACTCGCACAGCCATCCCTCCCGCCGTCGCTACGCTGGACGCCGCTGAGCATCAGAATCCGCGCTAATCGGGCCGACGTGGAGGAGACCCGTGACCCAGGACGACACCCCGACCACGCAACCTCCCCACGACCTGGAAGCGGAGAAGACCGTCCTGCGCGCGATGCTGCGCTCCACCGAAGCCATCGCCGACGTTGTCGAACTCCTCCACCCCGACGACTTCTACCGCCACGCCCACGGCCGGATCTACCTGGCGATCCTGGACGTCTACGCCCGCGACGAGGATCCTGACATGCGCAGCGTCGCCGACCAGCTCGCCAAGCACGACGAGCTCGCCGACGTCGGCGGCCACGTATACCTGCAGCGGCTGGCCGGCACACCCACGTCCAAGGACTCCTGGGTGAAGGCGGCCAGCACTATCCAGGGCATGGCTGTACTGCGCCGCATGATGGTGGCAGCCGCCCGCATCGACGACCTCACCACCGATGTCACCGCAGAGACCGTCGACCGCCTCATCGACACCGCCGAGACCGAGATCTTCGCCGCCACCAACCGCAGCCGCTTCCGGATCCCGCAGTCCCACCCGCTGGCCGAGGTCATGGAAGGCGCACTGGACGAGATCGAAGGCATCGGCAGGCATCCCGGCCAGATCGCGGGCATCCCCACCGGCTTCAGCGACCTCGACACCCTCACCGGCGGCCTCTACCCCGGCCAGCTCATCGTCATCGCCGGCCGCCCCTCCATGGGAACCTCCACCCTCGCCCTGAACCTGCTGCGCTCCGCGGCCGTCAAGCACAACCTGCCCGCAGCCTTCTTCGCACTGGAGTCCCGCCGCACCGACATCACCATGCGGCTCCTGGCCGCCGAGGCTCGCGTCCCGCTGCTCCACATGCGCTCCGGCACCATGACCGACGACGACTGGACCCGCCTCGCCAAACGGATGCCCCATGTATCCAGCGCGCCGCTCTACCTCCAGGACGACCCCTACGCCAACTTCACCGAGCTCCGCGCGCACTGCCGACGTCTCCACCGACAGCACGGCCTGAAGCTCATCGCCGTCGACGACCTGCAGCTGCTCAACTACGGCACCCGCCCTCTCGGATCCCGCTACGAAGAGGTCTCCGAGATCGCCCGCAGCCTCAAGTACCTGGCAAAGGAACTCCAGATCCCCGTCATCGCCGTTTCCACCCTCAACCGCGGCCCCGAACAGCGCACCGACAAGGTGCCCTTCCTCAGCGACCTCCGCGACTCCGGCGCCCTGGAGGACAACGCCGACCTCGTCATCCTCATCCACCGCGAAGAGATGTACGAGAAGGACTCACCCCGCGCCGGCGAAGCCGACCTGATCGTCGCGAAGCACAGGTACGGACCCACCGCAACCATCACCACGGCCTTCCAAGGACACTACGGGCGCTTCGTCGACATGGCACAGGAGTAACTCAGGGCTGTAGGTTCTCAAATTCCGTGTCATTTTCTCAGTCGCGATGTCATGTGACTGGCCGAACTGACACGAGATTAAGGATCGCTGGCGCCGTCACTCGTTTGAGGACTCCGTTGCCAGCGGGATACCGCACCGCCAGCAGCCGTTCGCGTGGTCGTCATGGCAGATGTAGCCGATGGCACCATCCACGCACCATTCGGCGGCCTCCTCGGACAGCAGGTCGGGCCCGGCAAGGAGCAGCCGACGAAGTTCCATGGTGTCCGCAATGTCGGCCGGGCGGTTGGTGAACCACTCGTCGAACCAAGGCTTGTCCCGCTGTATGCCCCAGTGCGCATTCTCCCGGTCGTCGACAGCCGTAAGAAACCGATCGACGATGCGCCCCCAACTCGGTGTTCCGAACCAGCCGTTGTCGGACGCGCAGAAGGATTCGATCAGGGTTCGCAGACCGAACTCCTTCTCGCGAAGGCGGTACGTTCGCCCCCAAGCGATCGCGTCCTGGGCCATCTCCGCGAGTTCTTCGCGCGGATGAACCTCGTGCGCCGGGTCGTCAGGGTTGTAGCAGGCCAGCCCGAGCTCGAGCACGGACTGCCCGGTCGGTAGAACCCGGGACGGGTTGACGATCGCGAGACCGAGACCGATCCAGTCGACATGGTCGAACGACAGCATCGAGCGCACGAGTCGGGTGGTTGCCGTGTTGATCCGCATCATCGTGCCGTCGTGCAGCGGACTCTTCCCGGCATGCCAGTTCTCGACGGGTGTGTTGCGCCACACGGCGAGCGTGATGCGGGTGGCAGCGAGCCACAGCAGGGCGTCGTCGTCGAGGTGCCCGAACCGCCTGGCACACTCCTGGGCGCCATAGGTGATCAACTCTTCCGGTTTCGGCCACCTGTGGCTGTCAGGCCCTTCGGGCGCGTACTCGTAGTCGTCGGCGTACTCGTCGAGGATCGCGCTCAGCTCGGTTGCGCTGTAAGCCTCGCTGTACTCGGAGCCGTCCGGCCCCTCGACGGTGTACATGTCGTGGTCCCAGGAGACGTACACGTCGCCCCAGAGCACGACGTCATCGCACTCGCTGGCGTTGTCCGTCACAACGGGCCTGATGGTGATCGGGGCAGTACGCCCGTCGGTTCGCTCGCCGTCCTTCTCGGCGGCCCATGCGGTGATGACCCCGAGCGGCTTCGGAAGGAGAGGACCGACCTCGGTGATGCTGAACGGCTCGTCGTCGTCATCAGTGTCGAACCGGCTGTTGACGAACGCGACCGCCTCGGAGGGCGTGCTGACGATGGACTGGCTACCACTCTCGTTGTCAACTACACGCCACAACGCGCTGTTCTTCACGGTGCTCTCCGATCGCGGTGAGTGCACCCGGGGCGGGTGCGATGCGCCGGTCGCTCGGCACTGACTCAGATTATGGGCTGATCAACCCGTCCGTAGTCCCGCAGGCGCTTGTCGGCGACGACGCTCGGGACGTTCGTGTGCAACCTGCTTTTCGCTGCCGCAGCGACACAGCCGCCTCGCCCTCGCGGTCATCGTGTTCTTCCGGCTGCGGCGGCGCACCGAGGCCCGCAGCCGGAACGACGAGAAGATGACCGTCGTGATCGTCCTGGCGCTGGGCATCCTCATCGCCCCGACACCGGCGGGCCAGGGCATCCTCAACGTTCTCGAGGAGCTCGCGAGCGGCGTCACGCAGGCCAGCCGGTGAGCCCCCGCACACCCAAGGGCCGGGCGGCGACGATCAGGCGCCAGCCGGTCCGGCGGCGCTCCCGCGGGCCAGGCCGGGGGCGGCAGCGCGCCGAGGACCGGCTGATCGGCCTCTTGGCGGCCGCCGTCTTCGCCGTCGCCCTGGTGGTGACCGTCGTCAACTGGCTGCTCGTCCACTGGTGGGTCCTGGCCGTTGCCGGTGCGCTCGCGGTGCTGGCCGGTGGCGCCTGGATCCACCACAGGCAGCAGCAAGCGCGGTGGGACACGGTCCGCGCGCAGGGCCTGCGCTACGGGCTCGCCCAGCTGGACGTCCTGCACCACACCCGGTTCGAGTACGCGGTACGCGACTTGATGCGTCGCGACGGCTGCCAGGACGCGGTCCGCGTCGGAGGCCGTGGTGACCTGGGCGCCGACGTCAAGGCCACGGACCCCTACGGCAGGCGCTGGGTCATCCAGTGCAAACACCGCCGCGACGGCCTCGCCGGCTCCGCCGTGGGCACACCGGACCTCCAGATCCTCAACGGCACGGCCCGCCAGGTCCACGGCGCCGACGTCGCGGTCATCGTCACCAACGGACGCGTCACCGCCCCCGCCGTGAACTTCGCCAAGCAGCAGCACCTTCACGTCGTCGACCGCCACACCCTCGGCACGTGGGCGGCCGGCTCACGCCCCCTGTGGGAGCTGCTGCGCGCCATCCCGCCACCCCGCAGGCCGACCGCCCTCTCCTGAGCTGCGCGGGTGTATGACGTGTCGAAGCCCTGCACCGGTCGGTGCAGGGCTTCGACGGGACAGGACCGGCTACTTCTTCTTCGTGTCCTTCCTGGTGCCGGTGATGGTGATCCCGCCGATGGTGACCGGGCCCTTGACGGTGCCACCGCCGATGACGGCGGCGGCCTTCTTCTCGTTCTCGGCCATGAACGTGCTCCTCTTCTGGTGGTCAGATGACGGCGATAAGCAGGGCTGTGATTCCGAGCCACAGGTGGTGCCAGGACTGGTCCAGGGCGTAGGCCCCGGTGCCCAGGGTCGGCGCGTACGTCCCGTCGGCCGTGACGGGATGCTCGGGGTGCGCCGAGGTGCCGAGGGCGAGGAACTCGCCCCTCCGGCATCGGCGGGCCAGGGCGGCGAGGGTGGTGCGCCGGTCAGCCCAGTAGTGCGAGGCCGCGTCCAGACCGAGCCCGGCGGCCAGTCCCGGACCGGTCACCGGCAGGTCGAGCGCGACGACGACCGGGACCAGGACCAGGAGCTTGGTGAGGGTCAGGGTCAGGACGTGCCGGCCGCACGCGAGGCGGCCCGGCCAGCCGGGCATGCCCTTGTCCTTGGCCTGGCCGTGGGTCTGGACCCAGTGGTCCCCGACCGAGTGGGCGATGAACAGCGCGGCGAACACGGCGCCGAAGACGCTGGCGGAGTCGGGCATGATGAGGCTCCCTGGTCTGTGAGGGGCTGGGGGTGGGCGGGGCGGCCGGTCGCCTGGCAGTGAGTCGGCCGCCCTGCCCGGTCAGCGCTTGAAGGTGAACGTGATGTCGCCGATGTGGGTGCCGCCGGAGACGCCGTAGTGGTCGCCCTCGATGACGGTCGGCTGCGCGGCCTCGGTCTCCGCCGCCTCCCTGGCGCGGAGGTCGTCGTACAGCGCGCCCGCCTGCGCCTTGACCCACGCCTGGTAGTCGTCGTTCGCCATGGTGATCTCCTGTCTGGTCGGGTTGGTCGGGTCGGGGTGGTGGTTCAGCGGCCGAGGTGGCGTCGGCCGCTGTCGTACATCCGGCGCACGGAGCTGTGCTTGTCCGGGTCGCCGAGGATCCGGTTCGCGATCTGCGGCCAGGACATCTGCTTCTCGCCGCGGGCCTCGTGGTCGTCGCGCAGTTGCACGACCAGGACGGCCGCGCGGCGCTCCAGCAGCCGGACCAGGTCGGTGGTGTGCCGGGCGACCTCGGCGAGGGAGGCGCCGTCGGGGGCCAGGTCCTCGGTGGTGCCGAGGACGGCGAGCGCGGCCTCGAGCTGGTCGCCCTCGACGGCGGCGGCGATGTATCCGCGGGGGTCGTCCTTCGGTGCCCAGGTGATTTCGGCCTTGTAGCCGGCGGTCTTGGTGACGTTGACGCTCACAGGGGTTCTCCTTCGTGAGGTGGATGGGTGGGTCAGGCGAGGTGCTGGGCGGCGGCCGTCTCCAGCGCCTCGTGCGCGACCCGGGCGGCGGCGCCGGCCGCGTCGACGGCCTGGCGGTCGTCGGACGGCGCGTCACCGACCGCCACGGAGGCGGCGACCAGGTCGACGGCCAGGGCCTGCAGGTGAGCCGGGACTCCGGAGAGCCGGACAGCGGTCAGGGCCTGTGTCACGGCGGTCCGGGCCGCGTACCGGGAGGCCCGGGCCTCACCCGTCTCCGGCTCGGGCTCGCCTTCGCGGCGGGCGACGTGCTTGAGGAACTGGGCTGCCCGGTGCGCGGTCGCCGCGCCGAGGAGCTGGGCGACGGCGGCCCGCTGCGCCTGGCGGTCACGGTCCCGGCGGCCCGACACGGTGGTCAGGTGCTGCCAAGCGCCCGTCAGGGCGGCGCCCAGCAGCGTTCCCACCACGGCGATCAGCGTCGTGATCATGTGCCCTCCCTCGGTCCACTCTTCAGTCTTGCGCTTTGTGCAAGTCGACTGTGGCACACGGCTTGCGCATTGCGCAAGCACTTGTCGGTTTGAGTTCTACCGGCGGTAGAATCGACGGTATGAGCAAGCCGACCAGCATCAAGACCAGCGAGGAAGTCCGCGACCGGCTGCGCATCCTCGCTGACGAGCGCGGCACCACCATCACCGAGCTGCTGGAAGAGCTCGCCACCCGCGAGCTCACCGCGGCCGAGCGCGAGCAGCGCGCTGCCCAAGCCGCCCGTGAGCTCGGTATCGAATACACCGAGCAGGTGAAGCAGGCCGGCCGGGACGCCTGGGCGAAGATCCGCGCCCATCAGGGCGGCGCCGCCGCATGAACCTGACCGCAGTCCTGGACCACACCGCCCTGGCCGCTCTGTTCCGCGCGGACCCTTTCTTCACCGGCCTGTACATCGAGGCCTCACGCGGCACCGGCCGGGTGATCATCCCATCCCTGTCCGTGCTGGCCGCCGAACGCCAGGTCGCCGGCGCGGGCAGGCACGCGGCCACCCTGCGGTTCGCGGAAAACATGCCGTTCACCGCCGCGCACGCGGTGGACGCGATGGACTGGAAGAACACCGACTGGCCGGTGGCCCACGCCGCGGCGATCGCCTGGCAGGCGGCGAAGGCCGGCGAGCCGCTGACCGTCCTGTCGCTGGAACCCGGGCTGTACGCGGGCACCGGCATCATCCCGCTCAACCCGACCTGAACCCGTTCAGCCGCGGACCGCATACACAAGGGCCTTCGCCTCTGAGGAGGCGAAGGCCCTTGCTCGCGGATTAGGCGGCTGTTTCCTGCTGGCCCTCTGGTCAGAACATGTGGGGTGCCAGGCCGGCAGCCCCTCCGCCGACGACCGGCACGGCCAGGACGAGCCAGCCGCGGACGTTGCCGGTCAGCGCTCCTTCCTGCCGGACCAGCAGGGCCAGCCCCATGCCCGCGGTAGCGGGCAGCAGGACGCCGAGGATCGCCAGCGTCAGCAGATTCGGGACCTCGTGCCGGGAGACCGACCATCCGGCGGCAAGACTGAGCGCTGCTGCTGTCAGCAGTTCCCGGGTCGGTTGCAGGAGTTCGTGGCGCGTCCGACGGACACCTGAGACGCGGACACTGCGCCGCACGGTGAGCAGCATCCACGCAATACCCGCGACGACCAGAGCGATCTCGCTGACCAGCACAATCCGTGCAGCAACCATGGCTGTTCCCCTATCAGGTGCAGGCATCCTTGATCTCGTCGACACCCAGGAAGATGAGGGCAACCTCCTTCAGGTCACTGGCGAGTGACTGCCCTTGCCCCTTTCGTACTCCCTTGATGGCATTGATGACACGCTTGACCCCGTACTTCTTGACAATCTTCGCGACCTTCACGACCTTGGCGGCCGGAATGAGAGCGCCGCCGACAGCGGCGGCAATAAGCCCCATGCACTTGAGATCGAAGATGCCTCGCTCGTTCTGACCTTTCAGATAGGCGAGAGTCGCCTCGCCGCCCTGGTCGAGAACGCTGTCAGGTACAGCGGCGAGCTTCTCCAGGTACTTCTCTATCTCGGCATCGGCGAGCGCGTAGAACTCCTCGTCGGACAACTTCCCATCGCCGCTGGATACGACTGCCCCCGAGGCGCCCTGGGTACGAGCCGCTGTCGTGGATTTCTCCGCAGCGGCGGAAGCCACAGAGTGATCACCGCCTATTACGGCAGCGTTAGCGATGCCAATGCCGGACACTCCGACAGCAGCGGCACAAACAGTGGACACTAAGGCGATCCGAAGACGGGTACGGTTCACTTGCACTTCCCTTCGGTGACGCAGCAGGAACTCTCCGACAATTTGCGGTCTTCGAATTCCGCAGCGCCGCAACCCCTGCTGCTTCTCACATTGAGCACTCCATGACACCTGCCTCACTCCGTGCGTGACGGGCAGCCAGAACTGCCGACTGAAGCAGCTCTCATGAATTAGTCAGCAATATATGCGGGTTTATCTCGGCATGGCTCTGGCAAATGGACCTCATACTCAGGGTCTTTGGTCCTTTTCCGCACTCCTGCCGCCGGGCGGCCCCGACCCGGGCGTCGGCGGACACCTCCGGGTGCGGCCGTTCACCTCCGTCGACCCGGCCGTGGCCCGCCGGACAGCTCAGCAGGCCGCCCGGCTACAGGGTGGACAACGCGCAGCTCACGCTCGTTGCCACCCCAGTCGCCAGGCCGGCGCTCTTACGTACCCCGGTCGGCGACGACCACGGTCTCGGCCGCGCTCAGCGCCGCCAGCACCTGCGCCTGGCCCTCCTCAGCGCCGAGGACCCCGGCGACGAGGGCCTCGGCCACCCGCGCCGCGTGTCCGAGCGCGGCCGTCACCCCGCCGGCCTCCCGGTACGCCCGTGACTCCGCCAGAAACGCGGCGGCGGCCGCCAGGGCGAGCGCGACGTCCCCACCGCGGTCCTCCGGGCCGTGCATCGCCAGCGACCGCAGCCACAGGTCGGAGTGGGACTGCACGACCTGGTCGTAGCCGCGGTAGTCGATGACCGTGCCGCACGTCCCGCCGACGCCCTCTCCCGTGAACGACTTGCCCCAGTCCCGTTCCGCCAGCCACCGGTGCCGCGCGCACACCGCTACCCGGTAGTCGACGTCCCACTCCTTGCGACGCGACCGGCGCACAACGACCATCGTCGACGGCGCGGTACACGTGGCGATCTGGCGGAGCACGGGCATGGCCGCCCCTCCCCTTCTCTCGGTTACTGGTCCGGCCGAGCATGGTCGTGACCGGGCCTGCCGTGTGCACTCCGCTGTGCACAAGGGGCGTGACCCAACTCTCACTTCGAGGCAGGTCCCGCCTCCGCCACCGGAAGGACGCCGTTACGGCTGTGTGTGCGGGTTGTTCTCCGTGCGCGGGCCGGGAGCCGGTGGGGTGCCGTTACGGATGTGCGTGCGGGTCGTTGTGCTCGTTATGGCTACGCGTGATGGATGTCGTCCCTGTTTCCTGTGTGCCGCCGATGTGTCGGACGGACCGGCGTATCTCGTCGTCGGTGCCGTCCGCCAGGGCCGGGGGTGGGTGGCCGGCCGCTTTCTGATCTGCGCGTGCTGTTACGAAAAAGGGTGTCCCGACCCGGTCACGGGGCTGTCCCGCCCGGCTGCCGCACGGCAGACGGCGGCGGCCCGGTGGGAGGACCTGGTCGGCCGGGGAGAGGTACTGCCGCCCACGCCGTGCGCCGCCTGCCATCTGGCCGTCGTTCGGCGGGCGGAGAAGCTGCTGGCCGGGGTGACGTGCTCGAGGGCGTGCCGTACTTCTCTCACGCGGATCCGTAACGGCGGCAGGGGATCGGGGCGGCCGTGCGGCGCGTGCGGGGCGCCCGTTACGGCTGGGCGTGCGGATTCGTCGTACTGCGGGCCACCGTGCCGACAGAAGGCGTACCGGCGCCGCGCCGCCGCCCGCCGCACGACACCCGCCCACGACCCCGTGGCCGAGCTGATCCAGGCCATGGCACCCTTCGTGGCCGGCCACGCCGGAGGGCTCTCTCAGTCCCTGCAAAAAGCCCTGTACCGGCTGGAGACCGCCTATCGGGACGGACCACAGCGGCAGAAGACGGCCCTGGCCCGCCTCGCCGCCATGGACCCCGACCGAGTCAGGATCCCGGACACGGCCGACGGACGCCGCCTGCGTGCCGCTCTGCACTCGGCCCGCAGCACGATCAACCCGCAGGTGCGTGTTCACGCTCGGTGAGCGTGAACAGTTCGGCGATGTGCCGAGCGCCCGGAACCAGGGGTGCGCTCATGAAGAGTCCACCCGCTCGGCTCCCAGTAGTTCGAGCGCTTCGAAAGCGCGCGGTGCCACCGGGGAGCCACTGGAGGCGACGGCGCGCAGGGCGCGCAGCACTTGGGGGCGGGAGGACCGATGTAGATCGACCAGTACGGACAGTGAGCGCTCCACGTCATATGCGCCGGGGTCCGAGACCACTGTCGCGCACAGCGCGTCCACCGCCCATGTCTCCCACCGCCCGCCCCCGGACGCGATTGCGCTCAGCGTGTCCTCTCCCCAGTCCCGGACCGGAGTGCGCCAGAACATCGGCCACCGTCCGAGACGCGCCGGAAGGCGCCGCGCGTGCGCGTCGCCGAGAAGGACAAGGCTCTCGGCGATCTCACGCCGCTGGAACGACCAGTGTCGCTCGCTGACGAGCATCCGCCGCAACGCCCGTGCGGCAACGGTGATCGAGCGGTTGTCACCGAGGGCGATCAGAATCTTTGCCAGCTCCAGCCGTCGCCTGTGTCGGCCCGGTCCGAGCACGCGCAGCCTGGCTCTGACCGCGCGCCCGAGCTCGGCTGCGGGCACCTCACGGCTGATCCGGGGCAGGTAACTGGGGAAGGAGGGGTGCATCCTGACGGCGTGCCGGCCCAGAATCCGCCGCGCCCGAGCCCTGAGCCCGCCGGACAGCAGTCCCGGTGCGACGAACGGCCCGGACGACACCAGCGGCCTGATCGAGTACAGCGCCCCCACCTCTCCGGCGGGCTCGACGACGTCGTACAGGGCACGGATCGTGCGGCGCGACAGCCGCCCTTCCAGGAAGGCCAGGGCCCGGATCGCGCGCAGCCGCTCGGTGGCGGAGGCCCGGCGGCAGACGGCGAGTTCTTCGAGCAAAGCGGCGTCGGTGGGCACCCACTCCGCACCGAGGGCGAGCAACCCTTGCAGCGCGCCCAGGCGTACGGCAGGGTCGGGGCTGCCGACCGAGACGCGCAGGGCGTTGCCGACCTGGCGTACGTGTCCGTCCCCAAGCTGTCTCAGAGTATCGGCCACGGTACGGACGTACGAGCGGTCCAGTCGGGTGAGCGTGCGACGCAGTGTGGCGGCCAGCTCCGCCTTGTGGGCCGGGGTCGCCCGGCACAGCGCGTCGTTCGCCGCCGTCCGGTGTTCCGTCTTCCAGTTCTGCCCCGCGAGACGCAGGAGGAGCGGAGAGTCGCCGGGCGGCTGGAGGACACCCAGCGTGAGCAGGGCGTCGAGGACCGCTTCCCGCAGCCCCCGGTTCCGCAGGGAGGTGTCGTACAGGTCGTCGGCCGGGCCTTCGTACCCGTAGAGGGCACGCAGTTCACGGGCCGTCTCGGCGGGGAACGTCTCGTACATCGCGCCCAGCGCGGCCATGACGTCGGGCCTGAAGCGCCCGTAGTTGCCCACGGAGTCGAGAGCGCACACGCCGTCCACCAGGACGGGTACGGCCGCAGCGCCGTCCGCCGCGAGCATCTGCCGTACCGCCTCTTCCAAGGAGGTGTCAACGGCGGCCGGCTCACCACGTGACCATGCCTCACCCGCCCGGACCGCTCTGTCCAGAGCGTCCTCAACGGTCCCTCCCGCCGGTTCCCGGGGCTCGTGGCCGTTCAGCTCCCGGGCCGCCCATCGCAGGTACTCGTGTCGCGTGGTGTGCGCCCGCATCAGCGGGACGGCCTCGGACGCGTACGGCTCGCCGAAGCGAAGCAGTCGGCTCGCGGCCCGGCCCCGCAGGTAGGAGGTGGACCGGTCGTTTCCCGTGCTTCGTGTGATGTAGCGGCGCATCACCCGCACGGCGGTCTTCCGGTGGCGTCCGCCGCCGATGGTGCTCAGGGTGTCGACGGCGACCATGGCATAGGACACGAGGGAAAGGGACAGCGGGTTCAGCGCCGTCCATGCCAGCCACTCGATCGCCTCCCGCTCGTACGCCTCCCCCAGTTCCGCGAGGGTCCGGGCGGCGGCGATCTGTCCCAAGGCGTACGGACCGCCTTTTTGCCCCCGCAGCGCCGCCCTCAGCATCTCGGCCTGAGTCTCTTCGTGCCCGGCACCCAGTTGCTCCGCCGTCCTGATCCGGTCCCAGGGCAAGGGCCCAGGACCACGCCAGATCACCGCCAGCGCAGCCGTCGTCTGCTCGGGCCAGTCGTCCTTCAGGAACTGTCCGATGGCGTGCACCTCCCACGGGTCCACCCCGTACGAGGCCGCGATGTCCGGCAGTTCCCTGGCCACCGCCTCTCCGTCGGCCGGCGCCAGCACTCGGGCGGCGGACAGCCGTTCCGGCGGAGAGCCCGTCACCAGTTGCTCGCGCAGGTACTCCGTCACCAGCGGATGACGCAGCCTCGCGAGCAGGTGGTCCGCGTCTCCCCCACGTTCCCTCAGCGCCTCCAGGAACCGCCGGTAGTGCACCTCGTCCGCCGGGTACCGGTCCGCCATCAGTTCGGCGGCGAGAACGTGGCCATCGAACGCGCCGTTCTGCAACCGTTCGAGCAGGCTCCCGCCCGAGTTGCGGCGGGCGTGGTGGACGAGCGCCTTGCGGTACAGGGCGGTCAGTGGGTGACCGGTGATGCCGGAGGCGGCCAGGAGCGTCGTCCGCCAGAGGGGATCGGCAGGGTCGAAGCTGGGTGCCAGGCGTGTCGCGAGCCACTCTGCGGCAAGGTGCTCGGCGAAGGTCGTGTGCAAAAACTCCAGGCCCCGGCCCCGGCGGATGAACAGCCCGGTGGTCAGGAGGGTTTCGGTGAGGACGGCGGACCAGCCGTCCAGCGGCGGGCCGGCGAACTTCGCCCACCAGCGTCCCGCGACCCCCACCAGATCCCGCTCCCCCTCCGTCACCTGCGCGTACGCCACTTCCCTGAGCAGCTCACCGGCGTGCTCCCGCAGGTGGACGATCACCCTGGTGCCGTCCGGTGTCGGTGCCGCGCGTTCCTCCAGATCTGCCCACAGCCGCCGGGCCTGCTCGTGCTTGACCGCGCGCAGGTGGAGGCGGAACTGCTCGTACAGGTCCCAGGAGTTGTCGGGGAGCGGGGCGTCGGGCCTGCTGCCGTGGACGACGGCGGCGACGGTCGCGAGCAGGGGGACGCCGAGCAATTCGCCGAGGCCAGTGGCGTCGACCTGGGCGAGGAAGTCCTCGGTGCGCTCTGGGTGGCCCGAGTCGGCGAACCAGCCGTGCGCGAACTCCTCCAGGCGGCGCCGGTCGAAGAGGTCGAGGACGTAGCGGTGGAAACCAGACTCGGTGAGCTGTGAGGCGGCGTCTGGGTCGGGGCGGGTGGTGAGGAGCAGATACGGACCGTCGTCCGTACCGTTCTGTCCGGCCCGGTCGGCGAGGCGGTGGATGAGGCGGCTACGGTGATCGTGGGGGACTTCGTCGAGGGCGTCGATCAGCACCAGCCAGCGGGCGCCGCCCGGCAGTGGCGGCAGCGTGTCCAGGCCGACGGCCTCGGCGACCGCGCTCACCAACGAGTGGCTGGCCATGCCGAGCTGGGCCGCGGGCACCCACAGCGGTACGAGCGTTTCCGGCGCGGGGGACGCCGCGAGCGCCGCGTCGCCGAATTCCAGGCCGCACATGTGCAGCAGCGTCGTCTTGCCGGCGCCGGGGGGCGCCTCGATCAGGAGGTGGCCGGCCGTTCCGGAACGGAACGACTCCGTAAGGATCTCGCGCAGGGGGCGGGACGGTCCGGAGGGCGGCGGGGCGTACTCGTGGTGGCGGAGCAAGCCCGCGGCTCCGACCGGCGCGGACCCGTCGAACGACTCCGGGCCCTCCGGTGTCCTGGCGGCGTCAGGCGGTGGGCCCGGGCTCAGCACCTGCCGCACGTACACGTCCGTCAACCGCCGCGCCCGCCGGTCCTCACGGAACCGGTACGGCAGTTCGGCGGCCTGCTCCCGTTGCCGGGCCAGCACCTCCCGTACGGCCTTCGGTAGCCAGTGCGTGTCGCCCGTCCCGGATTCCGCCGGCACACGCGCGGACGACGGCTCCACCACCAGGCGCACGGGCAACGGCTCGGCCTCGACGCCGTGTCCGGCGAGCGCGGAAAGGAACCGGTCGTCGGTGAGGCCGGTCAAGGTGGTGCCGGTCAGCCCGCGCCGGTCGCCATCCGGACGATGACTGGTGACGACGCCGACGAGCAGCCCTTCGTACACCGTGCGCAGACCCGCCCCCGAACAGCCCTCCCAGGGAGACCGTCCCGGCGGGCCCGGTGGCGGGTCACTGCTCGTCAGGGAGAGCTGTATCTGATGGTCCGAGCGGTCCGAGCCCAACTGGACGGTTCCGTTCAGTTGATGGCTGCGCGGCAGGCCGTCCTCCAGGGCGAAACGCGGGAATCCGACCGCGTGCACAGCAACCTGTCCGGCGCCCTCGGGCAGCACCGCGAACCGCACCGGCTCAGGCCCCGGGGCAGCCTTCTTCGACGCTGCCCCGGGGTCCGGGGCGGGGGTCTCCAGCGTCAGCAGGGCGATGTCCCGGTCGGTGGCCGCCACCACCTCTCGTACCAGCGCTCGTTCGCCCGCCGAGCGGACCTCGTACGGGCCCGGCCCTCGTACCGCGTGCGCGGCGGTGATCACCAGCCCAGGGGCGAGCAGAAAACCCGACGCCACGAAGTACGGTCGGCCTGCCCGCTCTACCACCTGCACCGCACGGCTTCCACCCCCGTGCACCGCGCGTCACCGGTCCCCGAGTCCGACTCTGCCGTCACCGGTCAGCACCCGTCCGCCGCCGGCCGTCTCGGCGGTCAGTCGCAGAGACACGGTGTGGGTGATGGTGGTCTCCCTGGCGGCCTTCGCGTCGGCCGACAGCACCCAGAACCGCACGCCTCCGCCACCCTCCGTGGCCCGCTGGACGCTCACCTCCAGGTTCAGGTCGACCTGTTCGACATGTAGCCGCACGGTGTCGCCGGCCGCTTCCAGCGTGGCTTCGGCCAGCTCGGCGCGCAACGCCCGCAAGGCGTCCGCGAGCCCGATCTCCATTCCTGGCTCCCCCCTTCGACGGTCATCCGATCGTAGAAGCACAGTGGGTCGTCGGTAGCCCTGACGACCCGCTCTTTCCTCATGAGTTCATCATCACTGCACGATCGTGATCCGGTTCGCCACCGGCGGAGTCAGCGGAGCCGACACCGAGGAGTTCGCCGTGAGGTACTGCGCGAGCGCCGACAGGTCGTCCGTGCCGCAGAGGTCTCCCGTGCCGAGGCCGAGCGTGGGGAAGCCGTCGCCGCCGCCCGCGAGGAAGCTGTTCGTCGCGACGCGGTACGTGGCGGCCGGGTCGATAGGAGCGCCGTTCAGGCGGATGCTGTCCGTGACCACGCGGTCCGCGCCCGACTTCGTCAGGTCGAGGGTGTAGGTGAGGTTCGCGGACGGCTGGAGGATCTTCGGGGAGGCCGCGTTCGTACCGGTGACCTGCTCCTTCAGCACCTGGACGACCTGCGCGCCGGTGAAGTTCTGGAGGTTGACGGTGTTGGCAAACGGCTGGACGGTGAAGCCCTCCGCGTACGTCACCACACCGTCGCCCTCGGCACCCTTGGCCGCGAAGGTGAACCCGGCCCGTACACTGCCGGGGTTCATCAGGGCGAGGTCGGTGTCAGGGTCGAGCTGACGGCCGTACGCGAGCCGCGCGTCGGCGATCGGCCCGGAGATGCCGTCGCCCGCGCCCGGCGCGTCGCAGGGCACGCCGTGCTCGACGGCACGGCACGCGTGGTCGACGACATGGGTTGCGACGTGACGGCGGAGTTCGTCGCCGGAGCCCGCCTCGCGCTCGCGGCGGCCCGGCGCAGTGGCTGCCAGGAGACCCTGCTGATGCCGCGCAGCCCCTCGTGCGGCTGCGGCACGGTCCACGACGGCTCGTTCACCGGCCGACTGACGGCGGGCGACGGGGTCACCGCGGCCCTGCTCGAACGGAACGGCATCACAGTCCGGCCCGCGCCCGGAGCATGAACCCGTCACCCCTGCCGGGGTGCCGTCTCCTATGGGGTGTGGGCCGGGTGTCTCACCGAGTTCGGCCGCGAGGTGACGGATCCACTGGATCAAGAGTCCTGCGCCCGCTCCTGGCCTTCGCCGACGGCTCGCCCATGAAGATCAGCTGGTACCTCGGGCAGGCCACGGCGGGCGCGCTGCCGCGCCGGAGCCGCGTGTGAATCAGTGCACCGCCAGCTCTGTGAGGGGTGCGTAGCGGAAGGCCAGGAGGTACCACGGCAGACCGGACTCCTGCTCGGCCGCGCCGGGTCCGGTCCGGCGCCAGTTACCGTCGGCGCCCCGGTGCCACGGCCTGCCCGCACCGTCGGTCACCACTGCCACGGTGCCGTCGGGCTCCTCCTGGTTGAGCGGACCGTGCGTCACCAGCTCGGGCCGCCTCGAGCGCCGGAGGGCCGCCGTGCGGAGCTGAGCGGTGAAGTACCGGCGCTGGTGAAAGATCCGCTCGGACTCGGCGGCATCGAGGACCTGGTCGTGCAAGGCGGGCAGACCAGATGCCGTGGGAGCGGGCGGTTCCAGCGGCAGTGGGTCCTTCGCCGGCGGGGTGCGCCGGCCCGGCCATTCCAGGGCGTCGTCATCGCCGTCCAGGAACAGCTCGTAGGTGCGCGGCTCCTCGTGTTCACCGTCGGTGTGGCCCAATGGCTTGCCGCAGTAGTGGATGGTCCAGTTGTCGCGGGTCATCCACCGCACAGGGCAGAGCGTCCCACCGGGCCCGTAGCGCACACGCAGGACCGTACGCTGGTCCCGTTCCGGACTGACGACCGCTGACCGTCCGAGCGCGGCGAGCGCCGTCATGGCGATGCGGACCGCGGGGTGCTCCGGTGGGCAGAGCAGGGCGAGCGTGCCTCCGAGCACGGGGTCGTCGGCGAAGTTCGCCCCGTCGACCAAGTCCTCGCTCATCTTGCGGGCCCTCAGAGCCGTCCGCATGACGCCCGCCATGTGTCCTGGCGTATCCGGACTTCACGTGCCGGCGGCTGCCCACGATGTAGGACGTCTCGTGCAGCCGGGTGGAAGGCATCGTGCGGGGCCGCCGGCCCGTATAGGCGTCGACAACGACGGTCTCGTGCGGTTCTGGCTCGGTGACCATCACACGGGTCGGACGACGGTCTGGGCCACACGGTCTCAACGACTCGTAGACGGCGCCGGCTGGAGGTGCGAGCAACTCGGTCACGCTGGCACCGTAGCGCCACCGATGTACCGCACTACCGCGGGCAGCGCGTGGACCTGCCACATCGTGCCGGGTGCTTACCCGCCCAGGGAGCGGCGGAGGATGTCGTGCTCTTGGCGGTGCTGCCCGCGCGGGGTGTGGGTGGTGACGCGGGTCTGGTGGGGCTGTTCGGCGCGTAGCTGGCTGCCGTAGTCGTCTGTGGCGCGCAGGAGTTGGGCGGGTGTGGGCGGGGCGGGCCAGCACTGGAGGAGGTAGTGCTCGGTGATGGTGTCGGGGGCGAGGTCGACGGCTTGGTCGCGGCCGCGGGCGTGGACGCGGAGCCGGTAGGTGCCGGGGCCGGTTGCCGCGAGGGAGGGGAGGTCTTCGTCCAGGTCGGTCATGAGGGGGGTGACCTGGAGGGTGCCGGTGGGGGAGTGGAGGGACATCTCTGCGATCTCCTCCCGCTCCCCGGCATCCGGCGCGGGCTCGTGGCGGTGGTCGGAATGACGAGTTCCTGCTCCAGCATGCCGACCGCAGCGTTCACGAGCTTCTGCGGCTTGACTACCTGGTGCTGAACGGTGGGCAGAGTGACCTCCGGATTGAGATGATGGGTGGATACCGCCGGACGAGAGCTGGCCCGCCGGCGCCTGCGACCGACACCATCTGCTGAACAGGTGGCTGTAAGGGGGGGACATGGAGCTTGAGCCGCTGATTGCGGCGCTCGGCAGCTCGACAGCCGTGGCCACACTGGTTCGGACACTCGTGCTTTGGATGCGGTCGCGGCACCCGAAGCACGTGGTCGTCAAGGATGGGGACGGCGAGGTGAGTTTCGATCTCTCGAACAGGCGCGAGGCCCTGCGGTACTTGCAGAAGCTCGCTGACTCTGACCGAGAGGCGCGGTAATCTCGTGACGACTGCGGCCCAGGTACAACCACGAAGAGTTTTCAACTACGACCAGCTCAGCGCAGCAATCGGTGGCGCCGGGTCGGGACTTGGCACGGCAGCGCTGGGCAACCACATGGACCCGAAAGGGTTCTGGCATGACGCATTCCTGTACGCCGCACCGGTCTTGGCCATCGCGGTCAGCGTCGTGGTGAACTGGGTGTGTGCCGCTGCCGAACGTCGTGAGATAGCCCAAGGCATTAAGCGAGCCATGGCGACCGTGCAAGAGGAGCTAGACGACCCAACGACGAGTCTCACGCGCCGAGATGAGCTGAGAGCGGTTCTCAAACAACTCCGAGACGAGAAGATCGCCCACCGACTCTGATGCCCGGTCAGAACCGGCGCGTGCGCCGTGCCAGCCTGCGCGGGTCCATCTCCCCGTCGTCCTCGTCGGCGGATGGGGTGAGGCCGCCACCCAGGGCGGCCGGAGCGGCAGGGAGGACGAGGGCCTGAAGGGCCCTCGCGTCCGACTCCAGCTCCTCGGGAGTTGAGCCGCGCAGACGCCCGGCCAGTTCCTCGGGGAGGTCGTACTTCCGGGCCACGGACGAGACGAGGAGCGAGTGCTCCAGCTCTGCGTTCTTCGCCTTCACCTC
Source organism: Streptomyces sp. SudanB182_2057 (assembly GCF_964272715.1). Classification (NCBI taxonomy): domain Bacteria; kingdom Bacillati; phylum Actinomycetota; class Actinomycetes; order Kitasatosporales; family Streptomycetaceae; genus Streptomyces; species Streptomyces sp. SudanB182_2057. The sequence goes on along the minus strand of NZ_OZ186800.1, from coordinate 21,369 downwards.
GGCGAGGGCGGCCTCGAACTCATCCGGGCTCTTGGCTCATCGAGGAGCGCCGCGCGCCGGTGCCCGACAAGGAGCGCATGGAGGAGTTGAAGGTGGCTCGGGAGGCCGCCCTCGCTGACGGGGCGCAGCTGGCGACGGCGGATCCGGAGGAGGCCGGTCGGATTGCCGCTGTCTACGCCGCCCGGCTGAAGGAGCTCAAGGAGACGTAGTCAGTGGCCCTGCTCGGTACGGGCAGGGGCCACAGGGGCGGGTGCGGGCGGCCGAGGCGGGCTGGCTGCACCCGCGCGGGCATCAGCGGCCGGGCGAGTGCGGCGATCTCGTCCAGCTCCTCCCGGTGCCGGGGCAACGCCCGGCGCAGGCCTTGGTGGAGCCGGAGGAAGGCCTCGGCCTCCTGCTCGGTGTAGGGGCGGAGCCGTTCCGCTGCCAGTGCCCACGATGCCCGTCCGGCGCCGCCGCTCTCGTGGCGCAGCAGGGCCTGGCCGTCCCGGCGGATCACCGTGATGGCCGCGATCTGCGGGTGCTGCTCGGCGAGGGCGACGATGTCGGCGAGCGCGCGGAAGCAGGTGTCGTGTCCGGAGCGGCTGGTGAACCGGCCGGTGCCGCCGCGCTGCAGGGCACGGGCGTAGCGCAGCGCGGTCGCCAGACGGCTGTCGGCCTCGCGCACGGCCAGGACGACGAGTTCGACCGGGTAGCCGTCGGCGGCGAAAGGCAGCGCGCTGGCGAGGAACTCCTCCACGCTGCCGTGGGCGGCCTCGATGAGAACGTCGCCGCGCCGGTCACGGACGTACTGCTCGGCCCAGGTGAACCAGGCCCGGTAGTCGGCGCGGATCGCCGCGCCGGCGCTGCGGGGGTCGTCGCGCAGCAGGGGGAAGTAGTCGGGGTGCTGGGCCTTGAAGTCGTCGCCGACCAGCCGGGTCGTTCCGGGCCGCATCGCGCGGCGGACCATCCGGGCGGCCAGCAGCTTGCCCGCCCCGGGTTGCCCCATGACGTAGACAGCGCGCGGATCGTCCCGGGTGACGATGCCGTTCAGGTAGGACGGGACGATCAGCTCGTCGAAGACCCACCGGTGCTCAGCGGTGGAGAGCCGGTGGTAGTCGACGCCCGGCGCGCGCCGCCGGGGCTGGGCGATGCGGCGGACCGGCTCGGCGAGCGCGGCGGCCCGCCGCGCGTCCCGGACGACGGCCAAGCGCTCGTCCTCACCCGGTACGTCGCGGTGCACGCGCACCTCGGCGCGAGCTATCTCGCGGTGGAACGCGGCCGTCTCCTGGGCCGTCCATGCTCGGGCGCGGCCACGGGCAACCGCCCTGTCGGCGGCGGGCCGTCGCCGCCACGCGCCGTCGATGAGCTCGTTGCTGTACAGCACCGTTGCGTCGCGGGTCACCACGGTGATGCGGTCGGCGAGCTGCTCGGCCTCGATGACCGCGAGCGTCGGGAGCATGTTCGTCGCGCAGGAGTCGTGGTTGGTCCACGACACGAACCGGCCGCCCGCCCCCTCGCAGGCCTCGGTGAGGAACCGATCGAGGATGCCCAGCTGGCTCCACGCCTCCGGCGTCGCGAGCGCGACGACCTCGATCCGGTGCCGGGATCGGCGGTACGCCGCCGATGCCGCACGGAAGTCGCCGAGGTCGGCGAGGGCGGTCTCGACGACTGCGTCCAGGCCGTGGTCGCGGACGTACTCCTCTACGGCCGCCTGCCAGGAGCTGGTGTCCGGCCGGACCTTCGCGCCGGCGGTACGGACGTCGGCGGCCAACGCCGCAGCGTAGTGGCGGTGGGCGGCCTTGTAGAGGTCGCGGCCGATTCTCACAGTGCCACCGCGCTGCCTGAGGGCCGCCTGGACCAAGTCGGCGATCTTCGTCTTTCCAGCCCCCGGTTGGCCACCGGCGAACACCACGACCGGACGGGCCTGGGGCACGGCGCTTGCAGCGGCTGCGGGCAGGATCACCCGCCGCAGGACGTCCCGGCTCTCGCCGGCCGAAAGCACGGCGCAGTCGTCCACGTCGTCCACAGGGCCTCCAGCGCTTCTACGGTCGAGATCGTCCTGACAGACCATAGCCGCAATGAGTAATCCATGCGCAATCCAATGAGAAATCCAGCGAGTGATTGAGGTAGTATGCGGCATGGAGGTGAGCTCTGTGCCCACTGAGAACGAGCTGTTCAGCGCCGTCGACGCGCTGCTGGAAGAGGTCGCTCAGGACGATCTCCCGGCACCCGAGGAGCGCAAGCGTCTACGCGAGGCCGCCGGGCTGAGCCAGGAACAGATCGCCAAGGCTCTGAAGAGCCGGCGGGAGACCATCGGGAACTGGGAGTCAGGCGTCACCGAACCGCGGCCGCCGAAACGTGCCGCGTACGCCCGGCTCCTGGAGGGCCTCGCCGCCCGCTTCCCCGCCCCTGCCGCCGACGCGCCCGCCCCCGCTCCGGCGCCGACGGTGCCGGAGGCGTTCACCGGCCCCGCGCCCGTTCCCACCCCGGCAGCCGAAGCGGCGGCCGAAGCGGCGGCACCCCCGGCCCCGGCTGCTGCCACACGCCCGACGCCCGCCGCGAAGCCCGCCGCGTCGTCCCGGCGCCCCGGCGCGAAGAAGGCGGTGGCGAAGAAGACCACGGCGTCGGCGGCCACCGTCGAACCGCACTTCGAGAACGGGCCGCTCGCGGTGATCCATTGCGAGGACGGGCAGGTCTCGGCGTACTGCGTCGGCGGCCTGGTCCTGGACGTGCCCGCCAAGAGCATCCCCGCGCTGGTCGACTGGACACTGACCGAGGCCCGCCTCGGTCAGGCCCGGCTGCACCGCCACGGCCGCGACGCCGACCCGATCCTCGTCCTGACCGCATCCGCGCTGGAGCGCTTCGGCCTGCCGGTCGCCCTGTCGGAGGAAGAGCGGCGCGCAGGCCGCATCCCGGCCGGTCACAAGGTGGCCAAGCAGATCGAGCGCGCGGGCCTGCAGATGACCCAGCGGGGCTTCGGCCCGTGGGCCCGGCTCTACCGCGACCCCGAAGGCTCCCGGCGGCGCTGCGTCCAGCTGTGCATCCTGCCCTGGCACGCCTTGGACGCCCGCGAGTGGGGGCGCAAGGACGACCCGGAGCTGCTGCTGACGATGCACCCGGCCGACCTGGTTCAATACCTCGGTCTGTACGCGGCCCGGGTGATGACGCCGCGCGGCTCCACCGCGACGACCGGCCTGGAGCTGATGACCGCGCTGCGCCCGCCGACCCGCGCGGAGAAGAACCCGGCGACCGGCGAGTTCGAGCGGGCCTACAACGAGGACGCGCTCACCCAGCTCTACCCGGTGGTGCCGTGCGAGGTCCCCGACGAACACCCGATCCTCAAGGGCCAGTTCGCCCGGCACCACATGCGCACCCCGGCAGAGATGCTGATGGAGGAGGCATACGACTGGTGCCGGCCGCTGACCGACGAGGAGTGCGCCAACCCTTACCTGGTCGCAATCGACATCAACATGTCGTACGCCGCGGCCGCGAACGGGCTCACGGTCGGGCTGAACGGGCCGACCCACCTGACCGGCAACCCGAAGTTCGACCCGACACTGCCCGGCTCCTGGCTGGTCGACCTCAGCCACGTCGACCTGTCCCGCGTACGGGTCAACGGCCGCACGGTCGACGGCTCCCGGCTCCCGAGCCCGTTCACCCCGTCGGGCGAGCACCCCGAGGGCCCGGCCTGGTACGCCACGCCCACCGTCGCCTACGCGGTGGAGCTCGGCTTCGACGTCGCACCGATCGAGGCGTACGTGCGCACCCAGACCGGCCGCTACCTGGACCCCTGGTACAAGCGGCTGCGCGACGCCTACGTGGCCACGATGGCCGACATGGGCGTCACCACCGACCTCCAGGGACAGGAGTTCCTCGAGGCGATGGCGCGGCGCAAGCAGGTCGACCCCACGATGGCGCTGCTGGAGACCGCGATCAAGGCGACCGCGAAGGGCGCCATCGGCAAACTCAGGCAGCGCAGCCGGGGCCAGGTGCCGTACTACGAGCCCTACCCGGCGTTGGAACGGTGGACGTGGCGCCCCGACATCCGCGCCGCCGTGCTCGCGGCCCAGCGCGTCGGCCTGCACCGCAAGCTGATGAAGACGGCGGCCGCCGCCGACCTCTACCCGGTCGCGATCGGCACCGACGCCATCGTCTACCCCTCACCCGGACCGTCCCCCCTGGACGTCCTGCCGTACACGCCCGAGGGAACGCCGGCGCCCGGCACGTTCCGGCTCGGCGTCTCGCCCGGAATGGTCAAGCACCAGGGCACCCAGACCGTCCTGTGGGCGGAAGCCCAGTTCGAGGAACGCGGCGAGGTCTTCAACATCGCCAACCTCATCAAGACCGACCAGAGCGCCGGAGAAGGGGAGTAGCCCACGATGGTCGACTCGATCGGGGACAGCCTGGACCGCGCACTGGAATCGGCGTTCACCCGCCGCCCCCCGCAAAGCGCCCAGGCGCAGATGAAGTACCTGGTCAAGCAGCTCAAGGGCACCAAGGCCACCGCGCAGGCGCTCGGGATCTCCCAGCGCACCGTGGAGCGCTACGTCGCCGGCAAGCTCAAGCGGCCCCGCCAGGACCTGCGCGGCCGCCTCGAGCGCGAGGTCAAGAAACGCTGGCAGCCGCAGGTGCGGGCGAAGGCCAAGAAGAAGGCGGCCTCCACCGACGGCCTGGTCGTCTCCACCCGCGCCCGGTTCGGATTCACCGCCGCGCCGGGCACCACCGACGACGCCCGGATCCGCGACATCACCCAGGCCCTGCCCCCCGAGTTCGCGGACCGCCTCTTCACCGCCCGGGACCAGGGCGCCACCGAGAAGCAGCTCCAGCAGATCGCAGCCGACGGCCTCGCCCAGATGTACTTCCGCGCCAACAACACCCGCGCGCACGGCTTGGGCGTGGAGTTCACCGACGTGGAGCACATCGAGATCGAGCTGTAGCACAGGCTCCTGGCACGTGCGCCGTGTCCCCGGCATTGCAACTGCCGGGGACACGGCGGTTCGCATCCTACGGAAGGCCCGCCGCGTCAACTCGTGCGCGCGGCGCGGCGACGTGCCCACCTGGACAGCCACGGCGCGGCGGCGCGTTGACGCTCCGGCCGAACACCTACAGGCGCGCGTTGTCCTTTCATGCCGAACTTCCGGCAATGGCGAGCCAGTTCATCTCAGAAAGCTTGGCTGCGCACCGCTTGCCGAGGTGCGCAGGTGTCAACAACGCTCCTGATCAACGCATCTAGTGCGTCCGTCACGCTTTGCAATAGCCGAAGCGAGATTGCCTCGAAACATCGCCGTGATTGGGTGCTCTTCCCCCAGCACCCATTCGATTTCGGTGAGGTTCCGCTCGTACAGGGGGATGGCGCGGTCGAGGTCCCCCGCCGACTGATAGGCGTAGGCCAGGTTGTTGCGGCAGGTGATGGTGGATGGGTGGTTCTCGCCCAGCACTCGTTCGGTTTCGGTGAGAGTCCGCTCGTACAGGGGGATGGCGCGGCCCAGATCCCCCACCCACTGATAGGCGCCAGCGAGGCTGTTTCGGGAGGTCAGGGTGGATGGGTGGTCTTCGCCCAGCACTCGTTCGGTTTCGGTGAGAGTCCGCTCGTACAGCGGGATGGCGCGGCCCAGATCCCCCACCCACTGATAGGCGCCAGCGAGGTTATGGCGGGAGACCAGGGTGTCGGGGTGGATTTCGCCCAGCACCCGCACCCGGTCGTTGAGGGTCTGCTCGTACAGCGGGATGGCGCGGCCCAAGTCCCCCGCCGCCTCGTAGGCGTAGGCCAAGTCGTTGTGGGAGGCCAGGGTTGAAGGGTGGTTCTGGCCCAGCACCCGAACCCGGTCGTTGAGGGTCTGCTCGTACAGCGGGATGGCGCGGCCCAGATCCCCCACCGACTGGTAGGCGCCGGCCAGGTTGTCGCGGCAGGTGATGGTGGATAGATGGTTCTCGCCCAGCACTCGTTCGGTTTCGGTGAGAGTCCGCTCGTACAGGGGGATGGCGCGGTCGAGGTCCCCCGCCGACTGGTAGGCGTAGGCAAGGTTGTGGCGGCATGTCAGGGTGCCAGGGTGGTCTTCGCCGAGCACCCGCTCGGTGTCAGTGAGGGTCTGCTCGAACAAGGGGATGGCCCGATTCAGGTCACCCGCCGACTGGTAGGCGTAGGCAAGGTTGTGGCTGCATGTCAGGGTGCCGGGGTGGTCTTCGCCCAGCACCCGCACCCGGTCGTTGAGGGTCTGCTCGTACAGCGGGATGGCGCGGTCGAGGTCCCCCGCCGACTGGTAGGCATCGGCCAGGTTGTGGCTGCATGTCAGGGTGCCGGGGTGGTCTTCGCCCAGCACCCGCACCCGGTCGTTGAGGGTCTGCTCGTACAGGGGGATGGCGCGGTCGAGGTCCCCCGCCGACTGGTAGGCATCGGCCAGGTTGTGGCTGCATGTCAGGGTGCCGGGGTGGTCTTCGCCCAGCACCCGCACCCGGTCGTTGAGGGTCTGCTCGTACAGCGGGATGGCGCGGTCGAGGTCCCCCGCCTCCTCGTAGGCGCCGGCCAGGTTGTTACGGGAGTTCAAGGTGTCGGGGTGGTCTTCGCCCAGCACCCGCACCCGGTCGTTGAGGGTCTGCTCGTACAGCGGGATGGCGCGGTCGAGGTCCCCCGCCTCCTCGTAGGCGCCGGCCAGGTTGTTACGGGAGTTCAAGGTGTCGGGGTGGTCTTCGCCCAGCACCCGCACCCGGTCGTTGAGGGTCTGCTCGTACAGCGGGATGGCGCGGTCGAGGTCCCCCGCCGACTGGTAGGCGCTGGCCAGGTTGTTACGGGAGTTCAAGGTGCCAGGGTGGTCTTCGCCCAGCACCCGCTCGGTGTCAGTGAGGGTCTGCTCGAACAAGGGGATGGCCCGATTCAGGTCACCCGCCGACTTATAGGCGCTGGCGATGTTGTTACGCAGGGTCAGCGTAGTGGGATGGTCCTCCCCTAACACCCGCTCGGTGTCAGTGAGGGTCCCCTCGTACAGGGGGATAGCCCGGTCCAGGTCACCCGCTGACTCATAAGCGGCAGCAAGGTTGTTACGCGAGGCAAGTGTGTCAGGGTGGTCCTTTCCCAGCACCCGCACGCGGTCAGTGAGGGTTTTCTCTAAGAGTGGGATGGCCCGGTCCAAGTCCCCCGCCGACTTATAAACGCCGGCAAGGTTGTTGTGGGAGGCCAAAGCGAGGGGATCGTCTTCACCCAGCACCCCGTCTATGAAAATGATTGCGCGTTGAAGGAGTGGGATAGCGCGGGCGGGCTGGCCTTGGTCGTTAATGAAGACTGCGGTGCGGTGGAGGATGTCTGCGGTGGCAGGGGTGTCAGTGTCCGAAGTGGTGTGGTCGGTGAGGGCGTCGATGTGGGGGAGCACGGTTCGCCAGACGGGCCAAGTGTCGGGGGTGTCCCAGGTGGGGGGCAGGAGGGCGTGCAGGTTGACAGTGGCTTGGTCTCGGGCTTGGGCGATGAGGGTGGGGGTGCGGTGGGGGTCGTCGGGGTCGGGGGTGCGGGCGAGGGCCTGGACGAGGCGGTGGACGGACAGGGTCTGGGTAGCGGGGTCAGGGGTGACCAGGTTGTAGGCGGTCAGTAGGCCGAGCGCTGTGTGCATGGCGGGTGGGTTGTCGGGGCGGACCGCCAGGGTGGCGGGGATGTGGTCGGGGGCGTACCAGGCCAGGGTGCGCAGCAGGTCGGCGGCCTGGGGCTGGAGATGGGTGATGCGGTCGAGGGTAATGTTCCAGATCCGGGCGATGGTCCGCTCGGCGGGAGTCGTCACCGCACCCTGCCGGTACATCGCCGCCGGGTGCCGGGAGAGCAACTTCAGGTAGGTGCGCGGGGTGGTGAGCGGGTTCTGCGCAAGGTAGGCGGCAGCCTGTTCCACCGCGAGGGGCAGGTGGCCGAGTTCGTCGCACAGCTCGGCGGCGCCGTCCAGGCTACGCCCAGGGCTCGTCGTGATGACGGTCCTGGTGAGCAGGGCGAGGGATTCGTCGGGGTGAAGGATGTCGAGGCGGACCAGCGTGACTGCGGTGCTCCAGGCGGTGGCGAGGCGGCTGGTAATCAGGAACCGGCCGCCTCGGGCGCGGGCGAGCAGGCCGGCGATGTGGGCGGGGTCGGTGACGTTGTCCAGGACGATCAGCCAGCCGGTGTGGCTGGCCAGCCACTGCAGGCCCCACTCGGTGAGCGCCTCGACCGGCAGGACTCTGGCCAGGACGGGCTGCAGGGCGGTGGCGAGGTCGGCCAGGCCCTGTCGCACCGCGGCCGGGCTGTCCGCGGTGATCCATCGGACCGGGGCGTGGCCGTGGGGGCGGGTGGCGACCCAGTGGGCGGCCAGGGCGCTCTTACCGATCCCGCCCAGCCCGTGCACGGCCTGGACCAGGGCCACACCGGGAGCGGCGAGGGCAGCGTCGAGCCACTCGAGTTCGTTGCCGCGTCCCACGAACAGACCCGGCCCCTGGGGCAGGTCGTCCAGACCCGCGCAGGCCTCCACCTCGGCAGGAGGCCGCAGCTCCCCCGGGGGCAGGTGCACGGTGGAGTTGTAGATGCCGGAAACGGCGATCCCCCCGCCGGTGGCCGTCGCGTCCCCGCTGCGCAGCACCTCCTGCCACATCCCCCCAGGCCCGCGAGCCGTGGACGGCCGGATACTGCCGTCAGCCGGTGGAGCCTGGCCGTTGCCGCCCGTATCCGCTCGCACAGCCGGGATGGTGCCTGTTCCCGTGCTGTCCTTGCGCCGCGGCCAACGGACCATGCCGCCCCCCCTGTACTTCCCTCGTCGCTTTCCGACGCTCCCGGCCGGTCTATTCGTTGACGATGCCGCTGACGGCGCTGGAGCCCGCCCCGGTGGCCTCGGCGTCCCCAGTGTGCACCGCCCGCGTCGGGCCCGGGCCGCCGGCGCTCTTCTTGATACCGGTGACCGCGCTTCCCCCGTCATGCGCCACCGCCCGCCCCGTGGCGACGGCCGTATCACCGGTCGACGCGGCGACGAACGCCAGCAGTTCACGCAGTTCCCTGGCCGCGCGGTCGCGCCCGGCATCGTCGAGACCCTCCAGCAGGGCCTCGAACCGCCCGGCCCACAGGCCCTCCTGCCGCAGCCGTTCCACAGCAGCGTCTCCCTCACCATCTGCAACCAGGACCCGGGCGGTGTGATCGAGCCGTTCGAGTTCGGCCTGCGCCCGCGCGGCATCACCACGGCCGAAGATCAGCCCGACCCGCCGCCGCAGCTCGTTCCAAGCATCCGTACCCGCGGCCTGCACCACCGCGCCGCCACCCGCAGCCGCCAATGCCGTCAACGCCGTCAACGCCTCCGCCAACATGCCCTGTTCCTTCCCGTATTCGCGATCGGGCCGCCCACCGCCCTCGCTTTTGCAACACCGAGGGACCTCACAACCGTCATCCCACAACACGTCCAGCAGCCATGCGGAGTTCCCGGCCCTGACACCGGCCGCAGCGGCCGGTTCCCGCACCGCCGGCGTCGGGCCGGGAAACGCGGACGAGCCGACAGCATGTGCTGTCGGCTCGTTGCTGCGAACCCGGAGCCAACCAGGGCCCGCATGATGTCCCTGATCAACCTTGTTGGAACCACGTGGTGCAGGGGCGTAGCGGGATGCTCGCAGCGTTGAAGCGTCCGGGGCAACCCAAACTGGTTTACGTCTGGGTGTTTACATGATCATCCGCACGGCTGTGGCGTGCCCCCGGATTGGTACTGGCGAGCGAACCCGTAACCGCCCTGGTCGGCGCCTTCTTCGTCACGGAGCGTTCCGGTCCTTTGGCCAAGGATCCGTTCCGATCCGCCTTGAGGCCCGCGCATATGCCTATGGGCTACCAAATTATTGGGTGAGATGAGACTGAATGAAATCAGGCTATCGGTCGTGACGTGTGGTCACGGGGTGGCAGCATTTCCGTCACCGCGACCGGCGAGCCAACCGCCCAGCGGCACAGCCTTGTTGGAACCCGAACCACCCTGCCGTCACGAACGGCCACGATCACATAGTGCAGGAGCTTTCCATGTTGCCCACCGTCGTCGGCCCGAGGCCGCGACCGAACTTCCCCGAGGCCGTCATCATCACGGTCATGGTCCTCCTCGTGACCCTCCTGGTCATCATGGGGATGGAGCCGGTCAAGGCCGTGCTGGTCGTCGGCTGCGCCGGCCTCTTCGGAGCCGCTGTCGTGCAGGCCTGCACCACCAGCAAGCTGCCCGCGCTCCTTCGCCCCACCTGGGCAGAGCTGCAGGCCACCACCGCCTGACCCATCACCATGTCCACCGTTCGGAAGGTCCGGCGCCTCAAGAAGGTGCCGGACGGCCCCGTGGGTCAGCTCGCTTCCGCTCTGCGGCGCAGCCGCGCCGCGCTGGGACTCACTCAAGCGCAGGCGGCCGACGCCATCGACAAGTCAACCTCGACAGTTCAGCGAGCTGAAGCCGGTGCTGTCGTCCCCAAGAAGTGCGTGATCGACGGATACGTCGCCAAGCTGGGGCTCGATCCCCAAGAAGCGCGACTGCTCTACGAGAACGCCACGCGGTCCCCCGGCCGGCAGCGCCGCCCCCTGACCCCAGCTCCGCATCCGCGCATGGTGAGTACAGCGGAGGAGCTGGGCAGGGCTCTGGCCAGAGCCTGGGAGGAGGACAACCGCCCGTCCATGCAGACCATGGAAGACCGGGTGGGCGCCATACGGGACGCGGACGAGGGGCGGAAACGGTTCGCGTTCCTGTCCCGAAGCGCCGCGTACCGGATCTCCCACCGTCAGCAGCTGCCCAGCAGCGTCGAACAGCTCCGGGCGTACCTGTACGCCTGCCAGGTCAAGGAACGCCGGTTCCCCGTCTGGATCAGGGCCTATCACCGCGTCAAGGCCAAAGAGCACCAGGAGGCGACGGTCAAGCAGACGACCGAAGGCGAAGAACGCAGGAGATGGCGCGGGTGGGAAGGCCGGCGTCAGGCCACCGAGATCATGCTCGGCGCCGGACTACGCCCGACCGAACCCTTCCCCGGCTCCGTCACCGCCCCCTGGGCGGCTCAGTGTGTGACCTGCGGTCTGCTCGGCCGGTTCCGCCTGTCCGCTGTCATGCAGGGCAACGGGTGCCGCGAGTGCGCAGTCCCGCCACCGTGAAGTTGACCGGCCTGCCGGTGCCGGACGGCCTGGGGATGCTGAGAGGCCCCGCCCTGCGCTGCTGCGCCGGTGCGGGGCCTCATACGCGTATCCGCGGGGGGTCGGATGTTCATGCACGCGCTGCCGTGTCCAACGCCCGAGCTGTCCGTGCGGTCACGGGCTGCCGGGGTTGTCCTGTGGCCCGTCGCCATCTGCTGGACGCGCGCATCCCCCACGGGTGCCGGTCCCGGGTGATCAAGCGTCGTCCAGCCCGGCCGAGGCCGGTCACGGCGGCGCCCAGCAGTCCCACCGACACCGACGGGTCGTCGACCGAGGCCACCCCGCAGAACACCGAGCTGACCGCGACGAGAATTGGTGGGCTGAGCGTGACATGTAACGGAAGTTTCTTCGGGCCTGTTGGAATCGCTGACCTACGCGACTTGATCAGTGCCCGGTTGCGCGGCCCTGGCAGCGCGCTCAATTTCCAAGCACCGGTTGGCCCAGAACACCGCATCCCGTTCCCGCTGGGCGGCGCTGGCCCCGTCGACTCCCACCGTGCCATCGAGTTGCTCGCGCAGGATGTCGGCGTGACCGGCGTGCCGACTGGTCTCGGCGAGGATGTGGACCAGGACGTTGAAGAGCTTCACTTCGGGATGCGGCCACCACGGCACGTGGCCAGGGGCGTCGATGGCCAGGGCTTCGATCGTCGCGTCGGCGTGTTCCCACACTCGCCGGTATCGGTCGACGATCTCCGCACGACTCTCGCGCTCGGTCACCCACATGTCAGCGCCGCGCTCTGTTTCATCGTCCCACCGGGGCAGAGGCTCGGGGAACGGCCGGTCGAAGACCTCCCCGAAGTACCTGGCCTCCCAGAACGACAGGTGCTTGACCAGGCCGAGAAGGTTGGTCCCGGTTGAGGTCAGCGGGCGACGGACGTCGTATTCGGAGAGCCCGTCGAGCTTCGACAGCATCGCCTCGCGGATCCAACGAAGGTCGTTGTGCAGGTAGTTCTTCGCATAGGCATCGATCATGAGACGCGAGCCTGCCAGTTGCCTTTAGGGGGCTCAACCTCACACCGCGCCTTGGCCGCGAACCGTTCAACCGCCGCCAGCCGGATCTGGGTGACAACACGCGTGTCATGCTCAACTCGCCGACTGAAGCGCTCAGTCACATCCGTTCGGCCGCCGACCCGCCGCCTGTCGTGCCCGGCCCGGAGGAGGGCGTACGGCTGCTCAGCAGCTCATCGTCCAGCGCATGACGGGCGGCCGCCAGGAACTCTCGGCGCGCCACATCCAGGCGCGTGTACTCGCCGGCCATGAGGTCCAGCATCGCGATGCGTCCGTCGTCCATGGTGTCTCGCAGCAGCACTTCCACTTCCTGGGCCGGCATCCCCAGGACCTCCCGCAGGCAACTCACCGCTGACTCGTAAGATCGCTCAAGCGCCTCGTAGGCGATCTGAGGGTCAGCCATCAGGGCGTCAGGGAGGGGTACATAGCTGCTAAGCGCTGCGGTCGTACCCGGTCGCGCGTGTGCGGACGACCGTATGACGGATGTGTGTGCCTCCCTCACCCTCTGCAACGCATGCTGTAGTTGCCCCAGCGCGGAAAAGGCATCGTGCACGGGAGTAGCAAGCTGCTCCATCCGGGCAACGGCACGACGCTCATCATCCAGCGCGGAGTAGAACCTTCTCCATACACGAGCCCCAAAACCATCCTGGGTCGCCAGCGAGATCAGCTCCTCGCAGCATGCCATCAGTTCCGCCGCTGCCTCGATCACCACTAGCGGCCCTTCCAGCTCCAGCACCACGAAAGCCCGCTTCACATCGCGCCACGCCGCGCTCAGCGTTACGTCATCAGCATCGGCTCCGTTGAGCATTTCGTTCGCATGCGCCGTCACCGCCTCGGACGCGAGGAGGAACGACGACCATGCCTCCCGCCGCACCCCCCGACGCCAGTGATCGTGGACCGAGTCTGACTGCGCGCGCACCGCGTCCAAGGCGGCCGTATAGGTCGCCTCCGCTTGGGCCAGGCCCGCCTGATGTGTGGCCTGAGCAGATCTCAGTGCTGCTCGCAGTTGCCATCGGCCGATCAACAGGCTGGCGAGAACTCCGACAACCGCTACCGCTGCGGCGGCGACCGCCCCGACCCCTTGTAAGTCCATCAAGGGGAGATTCTGCCGACAGGCGACGCTGACGGCCAGCACAACCTCGATGTCGTGCTTGCCCGCCCGCCGCGGTGCCGTCCGGCAGGACCACCCGCACCGGCACCGGCAGGCCGTCCGGAGGAGTCGTCGTCATGCCCACCACGGTAGGCAGCCCCGCCCGCCTCGAGCGCGGTCACCCGCGCGGGTGCCAGATCATCGGCCTCTGTCCACAGGCGGCCCGGCGTGTCCTGGGCGGCATGGACGACACCACACCGCCGCCGACCTCGCGCCCCGGCACGATCCGCGCCGCGCTTGTACGGGCCGAGCGCGCCGTGTTCACCCGCCCCGCCCCGAAATCCCCGCGAGCCCAGATGGAATTCCTTCGCACACGTGTGAAGGGCTCGACGCAGGCCTTGGCCGAGCGCCTCGGCGTGTCCCGGCGCACGGTGCAGCGCTACCTCGCCGGAGCCGCCACGAAGCCTCACAAGCGCCTCCGGGAGGTTCTGACGCAGGAGACCGAGGAGCACTGGCAACCGCAGGTCAGAGCGCAGGCGAGGCGGCGCGCGGCGACCTCCGGCGGTCTTGTCATCACCTGCCGGGCCACCTTCGGCTTCACCGCGAACGGCACCTCGGACGACGCCCGGGTGCGGGACATCATGACCGCTGTCTCGCCCTCGCACGCCGCCCGGATCCTGGAGGCGCAGGAGCGCGGAGCGACGGACGATGAGCTGCAACCGCTGCTCGCTGAGGCCATCACCGAGTCCTATTTCCGCGAGGGAGGGACAGCTCGCGCGGGCCTGCGCGCCGATTTCCGGGACGTCGATTACCTCCAGATAGATTTCTGACCGCGCCGAATACCCGGCTGCTATAAACCTGTCTACGGCTGCCGCGCACCCGCCCGACAGCCGGGAACTCCGTCACCCGTTTCCGCCACGATTGGGAGGCTCCGTGAGCACCCCTGTTCCCCCATCCCGCCGCCGGCACGTCTCGGCGCCCGGCGCGGCCGCACCCCGCCAGCCGGTCGACCAGGCCAAGGTCGGCCGCCGCGCGGTGCGCCGCCGCGCCGCCGGGATGACCGCGACCGAGGCCGCGGCCGCGCTCGAGGACGCCCGACTGCAACAGCACCTGGACCGCGACCGCGAGGACCTGGCCGGCAACGAACGCGGCCCGGCCGAAGTAGCCGAGTGGGAGCGCATCGCACTGTTGCTCGCCACCACTGGCGGCGTCTACGACCCCGAGACCGACGCCGTCGTCCAGGACGAGCTCGCCGCCGACCGGCGAGCCGCCCAAGCCGAGCAGCAGCGCCTGAAGGCCCAGCAGCAGCTCGCCGCCCGCGCCGACGAACTCGCCGCGCTCGCCGGAGCCGGCCGGCTCGACCGGACCGTGGAAAGCCTGCCAGGAGACGAGGCCGCCCGCAACCTCCTGGCCCAGCGCGGCGACTACCGCTACCCGAAGGTCGACAACTGGCTGGCGCAGGCCCTCGCCGACCACTCCGGCCACTACGCCGACCCGGCCGCGCGCACGGCCGCCGTCGGCTCCCTGCCCCCGGCGGTGCGCGCCCACGCCGCCCTGCTCGCCGCACTCGCCCGCACCGACGCCCGAGCCTGCGACGGCGAGCTGGAGTTCGCCGCCCGTCTCGCCCAGGCCAACCCGGCCGCTACCAACGCGCTCGCCGCCTGGCTCGACCGCGCCCTCGCTCCCACCGACCCGGCAGACACGGGCAGCGCGCGGTGAGCGCGGCCGACCGCGTGGTGGCCTTCTGGGAGGAGGTGACCGGTGCGGCACTCGCTATGAGGGCTTGACGGCTGACGGCCAGGTCCACGTCGACTAGGCACCACCGCTCGGGAAGCCCTGGCCGCACGGGAAGCTCAGCGACGGGAAGCGGCTTGGGGCGCCGACGGGGCCGACCAGCTCCAGGCGCTCCGTGACCGCAGCGGCCACGAAGTGCAGGCCACCGAAAGCGCGCGGGTATTGTCAGTGGTACCTGAGACCGTGTCGGTATGTACGTCGCCTCCGCTGGTTCACCAGCCATTCTGTGGTTCCTGCCGCTCGTGCTCTTAGCGTCAACAACTGCTGGTTGGCTACTAGCAACGAAACATCACAGACGCCAGCAGTCCACCGTCTTCCAGTGCCAACGTTCGTGCTGCTCCCCGGCACGCGTTGATGGGCTGGACCACCGAGAGTTCGAGTACCTCGTTCGCGACCTCATGATCCGCGATGGCGCGACCAACGTGCGGAGAGTCGGTGGAGCAGGAGACAACGGGGCAGACGTCATGGCAACGGATCCTGCCGGTCAGCTCTGGATCATTCAGTGCAAGCATCGCAAGCAGGGACTGGGCGGCAAGATGGTTGGGGTTCAAGAACTCCAGGTCCTCAACGGGACCGGCCGCCCAGTGCACAAAGGCAACGTCGTCGTGTTGGTGACTAACGGCGCAGTCAGCAGGCGGGCCCATGGTTTCGCCAAGTCCCAGAAGCTCGAGATCATCGACCGCCTACTCTTGGAGGACTGGATCGCGGGCGACCGTCCGGCCTGGGACCTGCTCGGACTCAAGGGCTGCACCGCCCCTTCCGCCCTCTCCTATGGTGAATCTGAAGCGCTTGACGGTTCGAGCGAACCCGTCTACTCGCTCGCGGAGGCCTACAACGCTGGGTTGGTGCCCTGGAAGCCAGCCACGATGCGGCAGTACCTGCTGCGCTCACAGCGGCGTGGCATCCCGCTCCCCCGCAGCAGAGATGGGTTGGGACACCTCTACACCGCCGCGGAACTTGGCGACTGGCTAGGCCACTGGCGGGCTCAGGGAACTGCTCCTCACCAGCAACCCGAGTAGGCGATGGTTCCGCCGTTCTCGAAAACCTCCCAGCCACCCTCTACTCACTACTCACAGTAGCCCTGGCCCGCGAGGCTTCTGGGCCGCTAGGCTGGCCGACGGCGCAGCGTTTGGTCCGTACCGTCCCGGCGCGCCCCGCGCCGGCGCTACGGTGAGGACACACGCCAGCAACCCGTCCAGGAGCCCCGGATGAGCCAGCAGCCGGCCCCCGCGCCCGTACCCGACCGTCAGCCCCTCGATGAGAACGCCGCCGCGTCGATCCGCGCGTATGCGGCCGACCAGCGCGCGAAGGTCGACGTCCTCGCCTCGGTGCTGGAGGACATCGCGGAGAACGGCTACCCGAGCCCCGAGTCCGGTGTGCTGTGGGAGGAAGCCCGCGACGCCCACCTGGAGCGCCTCGCCGACGAGCAGCAGTCCCGCCGTGTCGCCTGAGCACGCACCGCGCCGGTCCCAGGTCGTCCTGGTGGAGCCCGCGCTGAGCCAGCTGGAGAAGCTGACGGCGGCCGAGACACACCGCCTGGACCGCGCGATCGTCGCGATCAGCGTCAACCCCGAGCTGGGCACCCCGGTGCCCGGCACCCTGCTGCGCGACTACGTGGACGACGTCGACGGGGTCCGGGTGATCTACTACGTGACCGCCCTCCGGCAGATCACGATCGTGGCGTACGTCGAAGCCTGAAGCAGCAAGCAGCGCCCCGGACCGCAACGGATCCGGGGCGCTGCTGCATGTGCTGAACGGCGGGCGAGGGCGTGCTGCACCGGGAGGCCGGCGGCCGGGCGGCACACGGGTGCTGCTCGTGCAGCAGGGCCGGGTGCTGCAGCAGCGGATCCGTGCAGCACCCGGCCGAGGGTCTGCTGCACGGCGGTCAGTTGCTGCCGGTGGCCCACCGCTCCATGGGGCTCGGGTCGTTTTTCAGCAGGGTGTCGCGGCGGTACTGCGCGGTGGCCCGCTTGACGTTCATGGCCTTCGCCAGCTCGCCGTACGAGCCGCCTTCTGCCGCATGCTGACGGACGGCGGCGTTCTGGATGCCCCCCAGCCGGTCCAGCAGCTCGGCGGACGTCGCGATAGTCGTCTCGAGGTCATCGAGGCTCGCCCCGCCGGCGCGGAGCTGCGCGAGGCCGTGCAGAACGGCACCGAACCGCTGGGTGAGCTGGCCGACGTCGTCGCCCAGCGCCTGGGCGTCAGCGGCGGACAGCGGGATCGTGAGGTCGGGGACGGGGTCGGTGTGCTCGGGCTCGGTGGTCACCGGGCTCTCCTCCTGGTGGTGCGGGTCGGACAGGGGCGGGGGGTGCTGCTCTCAGCGGTCGACAACGTCCTTGTCGAGGTCGCGGTGGTGAAGGTCGACGGCCAGACCGCGCCCCGTGTACCGCTCGGCCAGGTCGGCAACCAGGTACGCGGCGGCCCTCTCGGCGTCGCCGGACAGGACGACTGCGAGTGCGTCGGCCACCGTCGCGGAGCGGTGACGACCGCCGGCGCACCCGACGGCCACGGTCAGCGGCTCGTCCTGGCGCGGCCCGGCAAGGTAGGCGTCCACGGTGGCGGCGATGGCGTGCACCAGCGCCGGGACGCCGTCGGTGCCCATCACCGCCTCGCGCACGGGGGCGTCCCGGGCGGTGAGGTAGCGCAGCTCCGGGCGCAGGTGCGGGTCCTTGAACTGGTGGCGCAGGTCGTAGCAGACGCGGGCGGCCGGCTCCTGGCCGTGCAGGTAGCCGAACGAGGTGATCGACACGGTGGTCATCTCAGGCCCTCCCAGGGGCTGTGACGGGTGCGGACGGGGGTCTCTAGAGCCACTCGAAGGCGCGACGGACGTCGTCCGCGGCCACGGCGAGGTTGTCGGCGTGCAGTCGCACGTCGAAGTCGTACGGGTCCTCGGCGGCCACCATGACGCGCTCGGAGGCGGCGTCGAAGACGCCGGCGAACGCCTCGTGGACACCGGCGGCCTTGAGCGCCTGGACGATGTCGTCGGCGCCGCCGCGCCGGACGGCGTCGGCAAGCAGGTTGAGCGCGGCGGCCGCGGCCGGGGCGAGCACGGCCAGGTCCTCACTGCCCGTGGTACCGGCGGCCCGCTCGCCGCCGTCTCGACGCTGCTGATCCGGGCGAGGACCTTCGCCTGCTGCTCCATGAGGACTCCGATCTGATACGCGGTGAGGAAGGTGTCGGTGGTGGCGCGCCCGGGCGGCCGGAGAGCGATGACATTCCTGGGCCGGCCGCCCAGTGGAACGGTCAGGCGTGCTGGGCGAGGTAGCGGGCGGCGGTGTCCACGAACTCGTCGTGCGCGACCATCGCGGCCTCGCGGGCAGCGGTGAGTTCCTCGGTGCTGCCGAAGTGGTCCCGGATCGCGTAGGTCAGCGTGACCATGTGGTCGGCGGCGGCGCGCACGGCCGGGTCCGTGATGAGCACGCGCATCGCAACCAGCGGCCGGGTGACCTGTGAACGGGTCAGGTGGCTCTCACTGCGCAGGGCCTGGACCCGCTCCTGGTCGGCGCCCTTGAGGAGCGCGTCGCCGCGCATCCACATCGTCCGGCGGTGGTCGCTGGCGGCGCAGGCCAGCGCGGTGACGGCCTCCAGGCGGTCCCGCCGGATCGTCTCGCCGTGGCTGACGCGGACGCCGCGTTCGGCGGCCCGCTCCTGGAAGCGACCGGAGACGATCGAGCCGAGCAGCGTGCCGAGGACGGCGAGGGCGGCGGTGACCAGGGTGAGTAACACGGCGAACCCCGGACTGTATGGATTCCCACACAGGAACTGTATGGGAATCTGTACAGCCAGGGGAAGGGGTCACCTCATGATTCTTTTCGCACCGCTTCCGACCTGCGCGTTTCCCGCTGACGGGAAGCGCGCGTACGGATCTGACACTCGCTGCCCGCGCTACGCCGACCGAGCTGCTGACGAGCTGTTTGGCCCTGTACCAGGGAACCTTTGTCCACCCGGACGGGGGCCTTCGGTGTCGGCACCGACACAGGAAACGCGATCGGCGCTGCACCCGTGGAGGGTGCAGCGCCGATGTCCGTGCGAGCGTGCTGGCCTGCTCAGCTGACGGCGTGCAGCGAACCGCGCCTCTTGGCGGCCGCGGCCTTCTTCGCAGCTGCGGCCGCAGCCCGCTTCTTGCGCTGCTCGGCGAGCTGGTCCTGATAGGCGGCGACGGCCCGGTGGTAGTCCGCCACGTAGGTCTTGCTGTCCAGCCGGTCTGTCTTGGGCATCGCCTTGACGGCGTCCAGCGCGTCCTCGGGGGAGTTGTAGCCGGCCAGCATCGGGTTGATCTGGTAGACGCCGTTGCGGACCTTCTTGACGAGCTTGGCCAGCTCCAGCTCCCGCAGTGCGGCGTTCACGCTGGGGCGGCTGAGCCCGAGCAGCTGACCGAGGGTGGCCTGGTCCATCGCGATGCGGCCGCCGGCCTCGCTGCGTGCCCGGAGCTTCAACAGCGCCCGGTAGGCGGCGGGCGGTAGGTCCAGGTCGGCGAGGAGACCGTCGGCGTTGGTCGCCGACCACTTCAAGGTACTCACTGGGCTGATCCCTCCTCCTGGCGCTGCGCGCGGGCCAGCCGGCGTGCAGCGCGTTCCTCGGCCCGCTTCTTCCGTAGCTCCTCGATCGCCTCGCGCATGTGCTCCAGCGACGGGAACCGCACCAGATCCGGCAGGCTCTCGTCCCTACGGATCTTCGCGATCGTCTTGTCCTGGTCGACCTGCACGTACTCGGCTTCCACCAGCTCCGTGCCCGGGATGAACTCCGCTACACGGTACGAGTAGGGCGGGTTGAACTGGTAGACACCGCGGCGCACCTTGAAGACGATGCCATGGCTCATGACCTCCTGCAGCGCCTCATTGATCTTCGCTCGGGGCACGTCCAGGACCGTCGCCATCTCCTCCTGCGTCAGCCGGATCTGCCCGCCGGCCTTCTGGCAGGCGATCAGCAGCAGGATCAGCCGCAGCGGCAGGGCCTCGCGGAAGTACTGCGCGATGAGGAAGAAGAACTCCAGCGAGTCCATGGAGAACGCCTTGGGACGCTCCGGGGTGTCGTAGAACTCCATCGGCTTGCGCTCGCTACTGAGCGAAAGCTTCCGGCGCGGGTAACGGCGAGCGACCGAGTCGAGGTCCTCAACCGGCTGAACCGGCTTGGACCACGCCTGGATCTCATCACCGAGGGGCAGCTCCGTACGGCGCACCGCGCGCTTTGGTGCGGGACGACGGCGCTGTGGCTCGGGTGTCACGAGGCTGCTCTCCACTCCGCTGATCTTGGACGCCAGCAGTATGTCAGCCACGCCGACAAATATGTCGGCCTCACTGACGTTCCGGCGTGTTGTGTCCCCCCAGGGGGGACAGATCTCCCCCCTGCAGGCGACGGCAGACCGCTCGATGGGACACCGACGCGAACGTCGGTCTGGCTGACGTTTCGAGCCTGAAAATGTCGGCGTGGCTGACATTTGCTCGGCGATGTGACTACTCAGCAGGTACATATCGCAAACGTTGTGTACCTCCTGGGGTGACAGATCGCCGGATGTGCAGGGCGCTGACCTGCGGGTTCTTGATCTGCGTAAGTATTAGGTGGCTGAGGTCGACCCGCAGGCGCCGGCCGGACTCAGCCGTGGCTGAGACGGCTTCGCGCGCGGGCCCCTGGGCCCGCGCGGACCGTAGGCGGCACCAGCGGCTCTGAGTCTCGGGCGGTACTGGCCGTGACGGACCAGCAGCAAAAAGGGCGTGGCGGGTGCCGTCGAGGGTTCCGCCGCCCGGCCCGAGGGGCCGTTCGGCTCCGGTACCTCCGCACTCCGAATTCCGAGTTCCCCATTTCTGAGGTTCCGTTCTGTGGGTAAGGTCCATGCAGCGAAGGTGAATTTGTCCGATTCCATCTGTGCTGACTTTCGGTGAAAGCAGAAGTCAAATTTGCGGGTGTTTTTTGCTAGCAATGGTGCGCCGTGCTGATTCCAAACTCTATCTAGCCTCACAAAATGATGCACGCTAACTAGCCCCGATCACCCGATGGAGGTACGCCCGTCCCGGTAGTCCGGCCTTTCACTCTTCTGACTACCTGTCACCCCCCTTCCTCTTGCTGCTGCTCGGGCCGCCAGGCCCGTGGGTGGGCCGCGCGGAGCGTGGCGCACCTGGTGGTACGGCGGGTGACGTGGGGTCAGGCGGTGGGGTGGTGGGTGGCTGGAGCGCAGCGGAGGCCACCGGTCCGGCTGGAGGCCAGCCCCGGCCCGCAATGCGGGCCGGGTGCCCTGCGGTTGGCGGGGCGCGCGGAGCGCGTGCCGCCTGGCGGTGAGCGGAGCGAACCGCATCCGCTCACGCGGAGCGGGAGCGGCCAGGGCGCGCAGCGCCCTGGCTCGCTTCTTCGGGCGAAGCCCGAAGGGACCCGCTCCGCGG
>NZ_OZ186799.1:0-174453 GCF_964272715.1 Streptomyces sp. SudanB182_2057 | reverse complement strand
CCGCGGAGCGGGTATCACATCGCTGCGCGATGTGCAAGCGAACAACCGCGCTGCGCGCGGTTGTTACGCTCCCGCTCCGCGGGAGCGCTGGCGGGACGCTGCGCGTCCCGCGCAACCCGACTGCTGCGCAGTCGGGTTGACGCTCCGTCCGCTGCACTCCCGGAGCGGGGCGGACTTCGTCCGAGATCCGGCCCTCCGCTGACGCTCCAGGCCGGCCGGGCAGGTCCGCTGCGCTCCCCTGCCGTCAACGGTCCTTCCGGCTGCGCCTCCAGTCCCTTCGGGCCCGCTGGCGCGGGCCTGGCTGGCTACGAGGAGTGGGTGGCCGCTCGTTCGTGTCGGGTTTCAGCGTAGTGCATATCTTCTTTTGATGCAGCATGTAGAGTTGGGGAAAACTAGTAACCACCCTCAAGGCTGTTTGAGCTCGACGGGGTGAGCAGAGTCGATGGGGTGCTGAGTGATGATCAGGGACGAGATTCCTGGTGGGCTTACGCGCAGGGCTCAGTATTTTGTTCGAATCCATGGTTACCGAATTCCTGACCCTGGTGTGGAGCAGCACCGGGCCCAGTGGCGGGAGCATGGAATCCCCGCAGCAGAGATTGACCGTACTGTGGCGTACCAGGAAATGTGGGGCGGGATTGCCCTCCCTCCGTCTCCGCACTATGACGGTGGCCCCAGTTCGTTCAGCGCGGACGTCCCTGAGGAGTCGGAGGCGGAGGGCTGGTGGTTCGGGGCCGGGCTGCAGCGCACCGCGCTTCCCTACGCCTTCATGATTGGCCCCGAGGGAGAGTTCGGCATCCATGCCGACACCTGGGTGCCTCTGCACGGCAGCATCGAGGGATGGGTGGAATCGGTGGCCCTCGCGGACCACGCCCGCCGGTGGGCCCGCACTACCACTACGGTGACCGGTGAAGCCGTGGAAGCGCTGCAACTCGATGGCTTCGAGCCGGTCTTGGAGGTTGCCGGACGCTCAGACATCTGGTGGCGAGGAGCTGACTCTCTTGTGGCCGTCTACCGCGGGGAAGCTGAGTGCATGTCGGCACCGCAATGCCGAACCGCCACGGTCTACTCCGGGCTCGATGAATGGGGCCTCAAAGGACTCGGTGCTTAAAAGGGACCACCCGCATCGGTGAGACAGCCTGGCTAACAATGCGATCTCGGCAAGAGGAATTGATGACAGCGCATTTCGGTATTCAGAGGGTCGTGCTCAGAGAACACCAGGTGGATGCGACTGCGCGTATCCGTGAGTGGGTTGGTTTTCCTGCAAGGTCCTCTGTGCCCGCAGAAGGGGCGCGCGCCACGGTGGTGTCCGCCACGGGGTCCGGCAAGACGATCACAGCCGCGTGGGCTGCGCTGGAGTGCTTCCGCGGCGGGCGGATCCTCGCCATGGTTCCCACTCTTGATCTGCTCGTGCAGACCGTTCAGGCGTGGCGGAGAGTCGGACACAACGGGCCGATGGTCGCGGTGTGCTCGCTGGAGAAGGACGACGTCCTGGAGCAGTTGGGCGTGCGGACCACCACGAATGCGATCCAGCTGGCGCTGTGGGCGGGGCATGGGCCGGTGGTCGTGTTCGCCACCTACGCCTCCCTGGTGGACCGTGACGACCCGGAGGACCCTTTGGGTCTGCGGAAGGTCCGCGGGCCGCTGGAGGCTGCTCTGGCGGGCGGGGAGCGGCTGTACGGACAGACAATGGCCCCGTTCGACCTCGCCGTGATCGACGAAGCCCATTCAACCACTGGTGATCTTGGTCGGCCGTGGGCGGCGATCCACGACAACACCCGCATCCCGGCGGACTTCCGGCTCTACCTGACCGCCACCCCCCGCATCCTCGCCTCCCCCCGGCCACAGAAGGGCAGGGACGGCCAGGAGCTGGAGATCGCGACCATGGCGTCCGACCCGGACGGCCCATATGGCGAGTGGATCTACGAACTCGAGTTGTCCGAGGCGATCGAACGCGGCATCCTCGCCGGGTTCGAGATCGACGTGCTGGAGATCCACGACCCCTCCCCCGTCCAGGAAGTATCAGAGGAGGCGCAGCGGGGCCGGCGGCTGGCGCTGCTGCAGACGGCGCTCCTGGAGCACGCCGCCGCGCGGAACCTGCGCACGATCATGACCTTCCACCAGCGAGTGGAGGAGGCGATGGCGTTCGCGGAGAGGATGCCGCAGACGGCCGCCGAGCTGTACGCGGCCGAGGTCTCCGACGAGGCCCTGGCCGACGCGGACGCCCTGCCGAAGTCGTCGATCGACGCGGAGTTCTACGAGCTGGAGGCCGGCCGCCACGTACCCCCGGAGCGGGTGTGGTCGGCATGGCTGTGCGGCGACCATCTCGTCGCTGAGCGACGGGAAGCCCTACGGCAGTTCGCCAATGGCATCGATGCCGCGGGTCGCCGCGTACACCGGGCCTTCCTCGCCTCCGTCCGAGTGCTCGGCGAAGGCGTCGACATCGTCGGCGAGCGGGGCGTGGAGGCGGTGTGTTTCGCCGACACCCGCAGCTCCCAGGTCGAGATCGTGCAGAACATCGGCCGCGCCCTGCGCCCGAACCCCGACGGCACGGCCAAGGTGGCCAGGATCATCGTGCCCGTCTTCCTTAAGCCCGGCGAGGATCCGACCGACATGGTCGCCTCCGCCTCGTTCGCACCCCTCGTAGCCGTCCTCCAAGGACTCCGCAGTCACTCGGAACGCCTCGTCGAACAACTCGCCAGCCGGGCCCTGAGCAGCGGGCAGCGGCACGTGTACGTGAAGCGGGACGAGGACGGGCGGATCATCGGCACCACGGCCGAAGGAGAAGGCGGGCAGGACGAGACCAAGGGCGCCGTGGAGTCCGCGCTGCTGAACTTCTCCACCCCCAGAGACGCGGCGACGATCGCCGCGTTCCTGCGCACCCGGGTGTACCGGCCGGAGTCCCTGGTGTGGCTGGAGGGCTACCAGGCCCTGCTGCATTGGCGGAAGAGCAACCTCATCACCGGCCTGCACGCCGTCCCGTACGACACCGAGACCGAAGCCGGCGCCACCAAAGCATTCCCCTTGGGGCGGTGGGTCCACCAGCAGCGGCGCGTGTACCGCGCGGGCGAACTCGATCCCCACCGCAAGACCCTGCTCGACGAAGCCGGAATGGTGTGGGAACCCGGCGATGAAGCCTGGGAGCAGAAGCTGGCGGTACTGCGGTCGTACCACCGCGCGCACGGTCACCTCGCCCCCAGGCGAGATGCCGTATGGGGCGACGCCGACAGCGAACTGGTTCCAGTCGGGGAACACATGGCCAACCTCCGCCGCAAGGACGGACTCGGCAAGAACCCGCAGCGCGCCGCAGCGCGCGCCGCACAACTCGCCCAGATCGACCCCGACTGGAACTGTCCCTGGCCCCTGGACTGGCAACGCCACTACAAAGTGCTCGCCGACCTCGCCGCCGACGAACCCCACGGCCGACTCCCCGACATCGCCCCCGGCGTGCAGTTCCAAGGCGACGACCTCGGCAAATGGCTCCAGCGACAACGCCGCAGCTGGGCGGAACTCACCGAAGAACAGCAGCAGCGGCTCACAACGCTGGGCGTAACACCCGCCGAACGCCCCGCCTCGGCCCCGACGGCCAAAGGCGGCGGGAAGACGTCAGCCTTCCAGCGCGGCGTCACCGCCCTCGCCCAGTGGATCCAGCGCGAGGGCATCCAGAAGGCAGTGCCGAGGGGACACGTCGAATGCGTCGTCATCGACGGCCAGGAGCACCACCACAAACTCGGCGTATGGCTATCGAATACCAAGACCCGCCGTGACAAGCTCACCGAAGAGCAGCGGGCCGCACTCGCCGAACTCGGAGTGGAGTGGGCCTAGCAAGGTCTTCTGGATTGGGCTGTAGCGGCGGCAGCGGGCCCTTGGGGGCGCCTTCAGCGGTTTGTGTTCTCCTCTCGGATCATCCGTCGCAGGCTGGTGCGTGCTGCGGCCAGGTCTGTTTCCAGGATCCTCACGCGGGCGTGGAGCTCGTGATTGTCGTCGGTGGCTTGCTGGAGGCTGTCTTCGAGTCGTTGGTTGGTCCGTGTGAGTTCGTCGACGCGTTCGATCAGGTGCCCGGTATCGAGGGCGTCGAGTTGCTGTCCGAGCTGGTGTTGGATGGCCTGCCGCATCCGGTCTCTGTCTTCCCTCAGGGTCCGGATCTCCTGCCTGGCGAGTTCGAGTTCTGTGCGCAGCGTTGCTGTGGTGCTCCGCGTCCGCGCGGACGGGGGGATGGTGGGTTGCCGACGTTGTTGTGCGGCTTCGATGTGCTCGCGGATGCCGTCGGTGTAGGTGAGCCATGTCGAGACGTCGGCGGTGCGGGCGACCGCGGCGTGGGTGATCTTCTTGCCCTGCCGTTCCAGGGTGGCGAGCGCGGTCAGGGCTCGCTGGCGTTTGTCGAGGCTGGCGCGGCGGCGGGCCTCGGCGAGGGTGTGCGGGTTGCCGTGGGGATTCATGCCGGGTCGGTCCTGGAGAGGGGTGTGAGCGGCAGCAGGGTGTGGGTGCTGCCGGCTCGGGCTTTACGGAGAACGGTGCTGGCTTCCTCGATCTCCTGGCGCTCCGCCGAAGGGAGGGCGGCGAGGCGCCGCTGCATGCGGTCGGTGACCTGCTCGAACGCTGTGATCTGGGCGGTGAAGGCCGTGATGACGAACTCGGCGGCGTCCATGGCCAGGGCAGATTCGCGGTCGGCGCGCAGTTCGTTGATGTGCTGTTCGATCGCCGGGAGGTAGGAAGGGTCGGGTCGGTAGAAGCCGCAGCCTGCGCACTGGAAGCGGATGGGACAGGATCCGCCTGCGGCTTTGACGTTGCTGGGTTCGGTGCACCCGCCGTAGGGGACGGCGACGGAGCGCAGTTCGTAGGCGGTCTCTGAGCTGGGGCTGGGGCGGCCGTGATTGTCGACGACGTGGGTGGCGAGTTTCGTCACAGCGTCGCGCTTTCGTTTCAGGGAGACGGTGTAGTAGCGCTGGGTGGTGCAGACCGACTTGTGATCCATCAATTCACGCAGGACGTCGAGCGGGGTCCCTGCGTCGGCGTGGCGTTGCGCGTAGGAGTGGCGGAAGGCGTACGCGTAGATGAGGGAGCGGTCGAAAGGCAGCGGGTTGCCGTGGGTGTCGGTGCCTTCGCCGTGCAGGTGGGGGATGGAGTCAGCCCAGTCGCGCAGGGTCTCGCCGAGGTAGTTGGTGGGCAGGTAGGGGCGGACGGCGAGGTGGGTGAGAGCGGGGAAGAGGTAGTCGGCGCCAGTGGGCGGGAGGCTGGACTGGAGCTGTTCTCGGCGTTCTTTCCAGGTGCGGATGGCTTGGGCGGTGGCTGTGGTGATGGGCAGGCGCCTGCGGTGACGGCGAGCCTTGTGGTTGTTCCAGACCAGACAGATCTGGTCGTTGCGGGTTTCGAGGCAGTCCCGAGGCAGGGAACAGATTTCAAGGGGCCGCCGTCCGGTGTCTCTGAGCAGGATGTACAGCGTGCGGTACATCAGCTGCAGGTCGTCAGGGGCAAGGGTGCGCTGGCCGCGGGCCCGCCCGTGGCCGAGGAGGTGGAGGTGGGCGTCGAGCTGGCGAATCACCGGTTCAGGGATCGCCTTTCCGACCTCGTCCTCGTTGGTTTCCTCTTCAGAGATGCGGTGGTTGACGGGGTCGCGGACGAAGGCGGCGGAGAGGGTGTCAGCGGTGCCTGAGCGGCGGCCGTAGTCGATCAGGGCGAAGAAGTGGCTGGCGATGGACATGCGGTAGTTCCAGCCGGCTGGTTCGCCGTCCAGCTTGAGCGCGGTACGGAACGCGTCGACCACGGCAGTGACGTCGTCGTAGCGAAGCCGTGTGGGGGTCGTCGCTTGCGGGGCGTTGCGCGAGAGCCCGGGAGGCGAGTTCGACGCCGCGCAGCGTGCGGGCGAACTCGTCCGCTCCCGGGCGCTGCTGGATGGTCCAGGTGCGCAGCAGACCGCGCAGCCACGGCTGCCGGATGGTGCGCAGGTCGACGGTCTTGGACTGCCGGATACCGGCCGGGGTGCGCGAGCGCTGGCCCAGCGCACGCAGATCCAGGACGTCATCCTGTGCCGGCGCGGTGCCGGTGTGCTGTGCGTGGCCTGCCCGGACCGCCGTCCGCACGCGGCTGAGCATCCGCAGGACTGCGACGGTGGAGCGTGGGCACATCTGCTGGTCCGTGATGTCGCCGATAAGTGTGCTGGTCCCGGCCAGGTCCCGCACCATGCGGCGGACCTGCGGGGGCTCGAAGATCCGCAGCCACGGGTCCACCTGCTGCAGACCGTAGAGAACCTCCCAGCGCAGCGGCTCGGGCAGCGGCAGGAGACTGAACTGGTGCGGGGCGAGGTACGGGGGCTGCTGGGCTGCCCACGCCGCTACATCCGCGTCCGGGTGGATGCGGCGGTGTTCGCGGAAGCGCTGCGCGTGGTGCCGGCACAGGCCCCGGCCGTACAAGCCCGGCAGCGGACAGGCTGACGCCGGGCAGGCAGGGGTATCGGCGTAGGGCACGGCGGTGTCCTCCCACCGGCCGGCGGTCTTGCGGGTGGTGTGGGTCTTCCACTGGGTGTAGTGCGTGGCGCACAGTTCTTTGCAGTGCCGGGGCCGGACACAGCGCTGCCCGTCCTTCGTGAAGCGGCACTGCTCCGGAACACCGCCGAAGGCAACCCGGTTGCGTAGCGGCACGAAGGTCCGCGCGAACTCCGCGGCGGACAGCGGCGACTTCTTCTGTCCCTCCTTGCAGAAGGGGCAGAAGATGTTGGCCGGTGAGACCACGGTGTCGCATACCGCCGTACGGCACAGCGACACCGAGCTGCGCGGCTCCTGCACACTCCCGGTGAAAAGCCAGCACTCCGGCCGCCACTCAGCCGGCCGCCAGGCGGGATCGAGATGGTCTTGCAGCCACCGCACCCATCTCCCGGCGTCGAGCTCCACCGCGTTTTCGGTGCGCGGTGCGGGCAGCCGCGAGAGCACGGACGCGATACTCATGGGCGCTCCGTCAGCAAGCCGACGCGCTCGACCGCTGCCCGCGCCTCGGCGTCGTCGACGTGCCGGTACTGCTCCATGGACAACGGAGAGGCGTGGCCGAGGAGGCGCTGCACCACATCGCGGTCGACACCGTCGCGCAGCCAGCGCGTCGCCGCCGAGTGACGCAGCATGTGCGGACGACACGCATGCCCGACAGCGCGGCCCAGCCGGTCGAACATCTCTTTGGCGTTCGGGTACGACATCGCCCGGCCCAGCGGAGGCCGGAACAGATTCACGAACACCATCTCCGACTCCCCCGCCTCGGCCACGTCGTCGCGTTCGTACTGGTAGTCGGTGTAGAGGGCGACCAGGTCGGCGGTGACCGGTACGAAGCGGTGACGGCGGGACTTGGCCAGGACCCGGTTGGGGTTGTCGGTGCGGCGGCGGACATGCACGTGCGGGCCCTCGACACCGCAGCCCACAGTCCGTGAGGAGGCCAGCAGGTGCATGTCGTCCCGGTGCAGGCCGAGCGCCTCGCCGATCCGCAGCCCCGTACACGCCAGCAGTGCGATCAGGAAACGATCCCGGGCGCTCGGCGCCGCAGCGATCATCCCGCGGATCTGCTCACCACTGAGGTCCTCGTAGCCCGGCTCGGTGACCTTGAAGCGGAACACGGCGGCCTCGGCCTGGAGCCGCTGGCCCGATTCGCCGGTGTCGTAGCCGGGCGGGGTGAAGCGCAGCAGTTTCGGCTGGGACAGCAGTCCCGCCGTGCTGGCCGGCACCCAGCCGTGCACAGCAGCGAACCGCAGGAACTCCCCCACCACCGTCATGATCGCGTTCGCCGTCCCCCGCGACCGGTAACGGACCGGCCCGGGCCGCACCTGGCCAGCCCGGGGCGGAAGGGGCGTCTCCACCAGCCACCGCTGCACGTCGGCCAGATCCAGAAACCCAGGGGTCCGCCAGTCCAGCCGCCGCATCCGGCAGTAGTTCAAGTACAGAGCGACCCGCCCCGCATACGCGCGCTCGGTGTTCGGCGAACACCCCCGCGCCCGCAACGACGCCAGGAACGCCACCGCCTCGGTCTGCAGATCAAACGAACCGGCGTCCACCACCACCCACCGCACCACACCAGTCACGGGAGAAAAAGCACGCTCCGCCACAAAGTCGACATCCACGTGACAAACACAACCATCGCCCGCAGCGACGCGTACGGCACTCGTTCACAGCCCATCACCGCAGGTGACAACCCAAACAAACATTTCCCCACCGCTGGCTCGCCCCGAGATAACTCTCGGCGGGGCCAGGACCAGGGCTCAGTGGGGTCAGCGTTCGTTTTCCAAAGCAGCGGTCAACCCGTAGGCACCTGCCTGCGAGAGCCTGTCGATGACGTCCAGGCAACGGATCCGTTCGGCCTGCCGGCTTTGCCGATAGAGGCGGAGGACTGCCGAGACCAGGTGGTGGCCGTCCGCCGCACGATGGGTTCTGAGGTCGCCGAGCTCCCTGCCCGCGTGCTGAACGATGCGCTCGCACGCATCAATGGCGACAGTGGGAAGGGGGCCAGCGTGGTCGTAGAGAGCGAAGGCCAGATGTTCGAGGTGGTCAGGGAAGGCCTTGCCGTCGAGGAACGCTCTGACGAGTTCTTCGGCTTGTGCAGGAAACAGGTCGAACACCTGCCGCATGCCCTGGGAGGCGTTCTTTCGCACGTCGGCGTCATCGTCGTTGAACAGCGGGAGAAAGTGCGGGTAGTGATCGATGTTGTCGGCGAAGACCGATGCAGCCCCACGGCGGGCGAGGGCGCTGAGTTCATCCGTGCTGTTCGGAAGGTCCGGGGTGAGGCACCCCTGAATGGTGGCAACAGCCCAGGACTGGCCTGCGAGTTCGGCCGTATCGCCCGTCCCTTGTAGGGCTCGAGCAAGGTGGGCAGCGAAACGCGAGGGTTCACGAACCAGGGTGTTGATGAGCAGCCGTTGAGTGGTGGAGGCGTTGTAGACGTTGGCGTCCTGGTGGTTCAGGAGTTGTTCAGCGGTGTCTAGCGCAATCTGCGGGTCATGCTTCATCAAGGCCAGTACAGCCTGGGCGGCACAGACTCGGACAGCGAGCACAGGGTCGTTGGCGAGGCGGGTGGCCAGGGGCGTCAAGGCGTGCAGGTGCTCACTGCCGTGGAAGAGCAGGGCGGCAACGGTGAGCGCTGCCTGGCCGCGGTTGGAGTTCATGCCGACGGTCAGCAGATCCGTGCGGGTTCCTTCGGCATCCGGATGACGGATGTCATGCTCGGGGTGGGGGTCTGTGGTGTAGCCGTCGAGGGCCGGCAACAGAGCAGGAGTGAAGTTCTGCGGGGCCGCCTGCAGGGCCTGGCAGATCGTGAGCGCTGCCTCGGAGCCGAGCGTCTGGTGGGTGTGGAAGGCCAGTCGTTCCCAGCGGTCGGCATCCAGATGGGGCGTGACCGCCTCCACGATCGCGCAGAGGTAGGCGGCTGGTGAGCCTGGGCCGAGAGTGAAGGCGAAGTCGGTGAAGCGGTCGGGTTCCTGTTGTGCGCGGCTGCCAAGTGTCCGAGCGAGCTCGTGGACGCCTCCTCGGAGAGGCCAGAACCGTTCGGGCTGGGGCCGGGCGTACTTGTCCAGGGCACGGTGCCACTGGTCGTCGGTCATATGCCGGGCCGCATGGTCACTGATCGGCGAGCCGACGACCCCAGTCTGAATTGGTGTCGGTGGCGACGGTACGTGGCCGGGGAACTTGCGCTCCCATTCGGCGAGCCGACGGCGTACCGCTGCACTACGGCGCGAAGGGCAGATCGCCGACAACAGCTCGTACTGGCTCCGGCCCCAGGCGCTGCGCTGCCCCTTCTGCCGTCGGCGCTCCCACGCCGGGTAGTAGCCAAGCAGCACCGCGGTCAAGCGATCCAGCATCTCGTCCGTGCAGTGGGGGGTCGCGGTCTCGATGAGTTCGCGCGAGGCCCAGCGCGCGCTGTCCACCCATCCCAGGCGCAGGTGGCGCTCATCGGTCAGGAGCCAGGCGATCGCCTCATCGGGCTGTCCCAGGGCAGTGTGCAGGCGGCAGGCGAGGAAGCGTAGTTCCTGAACTGGTGAGGCGGTCAGTTGCCGCAGGGCATCGGCAGCGGCAGCCGGGGCTTGGCCGGCCAGGCAGCGCAGTGCCGTGTCGAGGGCGGCCAGCAAGGCGGTGTCGACACTGCGGCCGCCCACGAGTCGGTAGGCCCAGCGGCCACCGAGGTCCTGGGAGCCGGTACGGCCCGCGCTGCTAGCGGTGGCCACGTCGATGACGAAGGGCAGAACCTGGTCGACGTAGGTTTCCGGTTCGGCCTGCGCGATGCGGGAGAGGACCGTGTCGGCCACCTGTGAGTTCGTTGACAGGTGCTCGGACGCGAAGGGGTCGCCGGATCCGTCGGCGCGGGCACGGGCTAGGTGACGACGCAGATAGGCGCCGACAAGGCGGGCAGCGGGAGCGGGGTGGGTTTCGGACAGACTGTAGAGGAGCGACCAGAAGTCGCTGTTGACCGCTATCGCCCCCCTGGCCTCATCCGCATACCCTCGGTCGATCAGATCGACAGCAAGGTCGACAAGGTCGGGCGTGAGCGCCCACTCGATCAGCCCCACCAGCCGGCGCCGCCACTGCGGCGTGGTGCCCACGTACGGTCGCACCAGCTCTGCGACACGTTCGGGCCGGTGGCGCGCGACGGCCAGCAGTTCAGGGAACGCAGCATCGGCAGTTTGCGGCGTGCCCAGCCAGCGTTCCCACCTCTGATCGTGGTCGGCGGCGTCGAACCACTGCGGCAGGGCGAGCAGACCTCGTACCTTGCCCGCCACAGGAACCTGACCCCAGGCGAGCGGTTCGATGGCCTTCCAGTCAGGCAGAGCGGCGTCGAGCTGTCCGAGGACAGCAATGATCACATCATGCAGGTGCGGGCGGATCTGGTCAGAGCCCAAGAGCCTGGCCACCGTGGTGCGAAAACGTCCGAGGTCCGTGCCGGCGAGGTGCTCGAGGATCTGCCTGGTCTGGGCGCGACGGAACAGATACTGACCTGAATTGGCCAGGAAATCGTGGATGTCCTCTCCGGTGGAGATGAAGGACCGGGCGAAGAGGAAATCGAAGTACGTCTCGTGGAAGAACCCGATCTGTTCCCCGTCGCGCACCAGCACACCGTGCGACTCGAGCACCTTGATGTGCTGGCGGGCGAAACCGTCGAGGAGAGCCAAGGGCGCCTGGAGGGTTTCACGTTCGCTCATGGAGGCACACAGCGTGCCCGTGATACCCCGCCAGTCCAGCGCGGCGACCTGTCGCTCGATCTCCTCGCGCCGTTCATCGGTGTAACGCGCGTACAGCTCCTGCAAGGTCCGGTACGAAGCGCCGCGTGCGGAGGGCGACAGGCGGCTGAAGACCGACAGATGCAACGGAGTCCGCAACAGCTCCAGTGTCACCGGTCCCAGGCCGTCGGGATCCGTCCCGCTGGCGGACAGGACAGCCCGCACCTGTTCCGGATCCAGAACGCTGAGGGGGAATCGGGCTGTCCGGGCGGGGTCGGCTACGAGACGGGACAGCCTCCGGTCGTTGTCGATGTCGACGGTGCGTGCTACCAGGATCACCTTGACGTTCGGGGTGACGACCAGCTGTGCGAGTACGTCTTCCACGGCCTCGTAGGCGTCCGACATCCTGCCGTTGTAGGTGCTGACCGCATCCAGCTGGTCAATCACCAACAGCGCCGGCGTTCCGTCCGCGACCCCAGCCAACAGCACCGCCGGCGAGTCCGGCAGGGTCATCTTGGTACCCAGGTCCTTGGCCGTCTGCACACTCGCGTCGGCGCCGTCCATCCGGACCGCGGCCGCCGGCCATCCCTGCTCGGTCAGCCGGACCAGAACGTCGGTGACGACCGCTGACTTACCCAAGCCAGCGCCGCCCTCGCAGACCACCACCTGCGGGCCGTCCTCAGCCACCAGGCGCTCGTACAGCTGCTCCACATGCGGACGAGCGGCCATTCCAAAGGCGGGCTTGTCCCGTCGCACGCGCCGCACAAAGCGATCGACCGTCCCGGCCAGGGCCGTGAGCGTCCCGGTGTCACCCGCCAGCAGACGTGGGCGCACCCCCGGCACGGTTAGAAGATGGCTGCGGATCTGGGAGCCGGTGAGGCGCTGGTGCAGGTGCTCGTCGAGATAGCCGCTCAGCTGCCTGACGATCACTTCCGGGTCCCCGACAAACAGCAGCTCATACTCGGAGACCACCAGGCGGCGCAGTGCCTCTGGTGGGATGTGCTCCACGTGCACGGCCTGCAGATACCGCCAGCCGACCTCCCGGTCGACCGGCATCCCGTTGTCGGACCAGTTCTCAAGTACCTGTACGAACTGGGGAATCTGGGCCTTGGTGATCATGCACTCGAACTCGGCGAGTGTGTCGGCGCCCCGGGCCCGCTTAGAAAGATCATGCAGTTCAGGGGCCCCCGTGGACAGCACAAGGCGCACCTTCTTGCCCCCCGCAAGATGCCCCGTGACCGCCTCGAGGATCTTGCCCGCAGCGTTCAGGGTCCACGGCCCCTTCGAGGGGACGTCCTTCACCTGCTCGCACCAGGTGCCGTCGTCCGCCTCGAGCTCGAACTCGATCCCGGCGCCCGCTGGGCCCGGGGGTTCCAGACGAATCCGCGTCGCCCGCCCCCGCAGCAACTCCGCCACCCTCAGCGCGGTCCACCAGTCCTCGTACCGGTTACCCGCCTTGTCCGCAGCGCCGCCCGCCAGTCCCACTCAGACTCACTCCCCCAGGACGTCCCATCGGCTCCCACCCTTCGGGGACCGCGCCACGCGACCCTACTCCCACCAACCGACAACCATGCAGACCGTCACAAAATGACCAGAGCATGATCATCTACGGCTGCAGGCTCCACCACCACCAAACGTGCCTACTGGACAGCCCTCCCTGAGATAAAGGGCCTGCGGGCTCACGATGAGGAGGCCGTGGAATTGCTGGCGATCCCGCAGGAGCCTCAGAAGGACGTCGTGCAGCCCTCCGAGTACATCGGTGCCGCGCCCGGTGATGATGAGGGAGAAACCCGTCTTCTGCTGCGTTTTGCGGCTCCGCGTGATCCGGTGATGGTCGCGAACTGGGTGTCCTTCAACGTGATCGACACGGAGCGGCAGGACTGGGCGCGGGGCTGGGCGAAGCTCAAGGAGTTCACGGAGCGTGAGGGTCACGCCCGGGTGCCGTACGAGCACAAGGAGGGTGCGTTCCCGCTGGGGACGTGGGTTGCGGAGCAGCGGCGGGCGTACGGGGCGGGGCAGATGAGCGGCCGGCGGGCGGCGCGGCTGGAGAAGCTGGGCATGGCCTGGTCGGCGGCCGATGCGCGGTTCCAGGAGAACCTGGCGGCGGCCCGGGTGTACTACGCGGCGCATTGGACGCTGTGCGCTCCCCGGTCGGCGGCCGCGCTGGACAAGCCGATCGGGCAGTGGCTGTCCAACCTGCGCCGTCCCGGTGCGCTGGCTGAACACCCTGAGTGGGAGGCCGCGTTGAAGGCGATCGACGAGGACTGGAATCCGTCGTGGCCCCCCGAGTGGCAGCGGCACTACGCCGCGTTGCGCGAGTTGGTGCGCGACGAGGAAGGCCCGGTTCAGGTCCTGCCCGGTTTCACCGTGCAGGGCATGGACGTGGGGAAGTGGCTGGCCCGGCAGCGCAAGCCCGAGGTGTGGGCGGCCCTGGCGCAGTACAAGGCCCGCACGGGCTCTGTGAAGGTCCCCAGGGCCCATGTAGAGGCGTTGCCGGACGGGACGGAGATCAAGCTCGGTGTGTTCCTGTCCAACAGCAAAAGCCGCCGGACCAAACTGACCGCCGACAAGCTCGCCGCGCTCGCCGCCCTCGGACTGAAGCGGGCAGCGTGACGGCATGGTCAAGTGTCCGCCCCATCCAGAGCGGACAGGCTCAAGAAGCGGCGGTTGGCGGCTGAGGCTGGGCTGGTACTACGGACTTCCTCCAAGGCGCTGTGGGGTCCCCGAGGGTGTCGAGCATGAGCTGGCACCAGGTGATGGCCGCGTTGGCAGCGAGTTGGGCGTGGCGGATTCCGAGATTGGTAGGCGCGCTGGCCTGGCCGTGGCCAGTGCCGTACCCGCGGTTACGGAGTTCTGCCACTCCGATGGCGATCGCCGCCACGCCACCAAGGATCTTCTTGACTGCGTCCGTGCTGTCCGGGCCGGGAGTGACAGACGAGGCGTCGAGATGGAGAGCTTTCTGAGCCTGTTTGACGAGGGCTGGAACCTTCGTGTGCTCCTCGATGGCGACACCCTTTTCTCGCGGTACGGTCTTCGCGGTCGCCTCGATCAGCTGCTTGGCGCTTCCGATCGTGGCGGCTGGATCGTCTGCGATAGTGCGGCTGGCCCGTTCCAGCTCCGCAAGGATGCCCGACGGGTCGGTCAGCTTCTCCAAGTGCCCCGTGGTGACGGGCCGACGCAGCCAGGAAATCCGTCCACGCTCGTCCACGCTGAGGCCGTCACGTTCCAGCTTGACGGTGACTTCCTCCAGCCAGTTGCCCTCCCAGCCGCTCTGTCGACAGTGGCGGAGGAGGTCTTCGAAGACGAGTAGAGCACGAGAGACCTGGGCGTAGTCCGTCCAGTCGACCGCAGCGGCGTACGTCTCGAATGTGGTGCGGCGCACGCTAGTGTCGTCGTAGTTCAGTTCGTCCTCGGGAACGGGGGCGAAGTTGTGGTCCTGCCAAGCCTCGGTCACGAGGCGCACCGTCATGTCGGTCGCCAGCGACCGGAACTCGTTGCGGGTAGCGCGGCTGACTACTGATCTTTTCGTAAGTTCGGTGGGCAGATGGTCAGGCCGGTATGGGCGAGGAAAGACCATGGCAGTCGGGGGTCGGCGGTGATGCGGTGGATGCCTTGCTCGGTGGCGTCGGCGACATCGGCGAGGTGGTCGCCGGCGAGGTTGGCGAGTTCACGCTTCTTGAGCGAGGACCACAGCAGTTCCACCGGGTTCAGCTCGGGAGCGTAGGCGGGTAATCGTTCCAGGGTGAGCCAGTCCTGTTCGGCGACCCAGGCCCGCATCGCCCGGCTCCAGTGGGCGGACAGGCCGTCCCAGACCAGGACCACTCGCTCGCCGCAATAGAACACCTTCACCTGCTCCAGGACTTCGATGAGCCCGGCGGTGTCGTAGCTGCCGGGCTTGAGGTGGAAGCACAGGCGGGCCCCGCGATCGGGATCGGCGGAGTGGTAGCCCAAGGCTCCGGCCATCGACGCGCGCTTCCAGTTCAGACGGTGCCGCAGGAGCGGAGTCCGCCCTCGGGGCGAGTAGGTGCGGCGGATCTGGGGGAGCAGGGAGACGCCTGATTCGTCGAGGAAGACGATCCAGGCACGTGTGTTCACGGCCCCTTTTTGATGCGCGGCCACTCGTGCGCGATCCACCGGGCGATCTCCGACTCGTCCCGCTCGACCGCCCGCCGCTCGGGCCGTTGCAGGCTCCATCCGAGCCGGCCGGTCAGCAGCCGCCACACCGACGCCCTCGACAACACCACCCCCGTTGCCCGGGTGACGACCGCGCCCACTCGTTCCAGGGTCCACAGATCAGCCTCGAAACCATGAGCCTGGGCACCTTGCTCCAACGCGGCCCGGACCATCTCGACCTGGGTGTCGTCCAGCTTGGGCGGGCGTCCGGTGGCCGCCCGTCTCCGCAGGCCCGAAGCACCGTCTTGCTCCCACACCCGCCGCCAGCGCCGCACACTCTCGGCACATACCCCCACCGCCCTCGCGATCTCCGCATTCGAGACGCCGCCCTCGAACAACTCGACTGCCCGAACACGACGCGCCTCCGCCAACTGAGGCCGCGACAAGGGAGGAAGGGAGGAGCCGACAACCGAAGGGGAAGGTTGATATGCCACCCCAACAGCCTCCCACTCACACGGCCACCACACCCACCGAACTTACGAAAAGATCAGTAGGGTCTGTTGCGAAAGTGGATTTTGTTCGTTGAATGATCACGTCCCGTGGGACGTGGGGATCTGAGGACGGGCACCGTGGCCAGGTGGGTGCACATGATCAGCTGCGAGAGGAGGCTCTTGCCGGCGCTGGTGGGGACACTGATCAGGAGCCGGTCGGTTGCCGGATGCAGCGGGTTGGCGGCCGGACGGGTGAGGAGTTCGCGCTGCGGTGGCCACAGGGTCAGTACAGCGGGGAAGTCAGGGTGAACGCTTGGGCGGCAGCATGTGGGGTTCCGGGTCGAGGAGATGTGCGGCCACCCATCGCGCGTTGAGGTCACCGATGCCGGCCTCACCGTTCAGCACGCTCAGAAGGTGGTCGCCAGAGTGGGACCTGTCGGTCTCCGTCTTGCTGTGTGGGGGCTCGCCGCTAACAGTGGCGGGCCCCCACAGGCGTCGTGCCATATGGCAGTTAACGCGGGTTCTGCAGCAGCTTGAGTTCCCACTCGCTGTCGGGCTTGCCGCTGCCTTCTCGGTCATCGTTGGTGATGACTTCTTCCCCAACAACGACTTCGAGGCGCCAAGCGCCGATCCCTGCCATGCCACGCCGAAGCGTGGCATCGCCAGAAAGGGCCTTCACCAACAGCTCTTCCACCTGATCGAGACTCACAGGCGTGAAGATCCAGTCGTTGATGCGTACTTCAGCCGTGGGTGAGTCAGGGTGACCACCGTACAGGGTGAACCACACGGGGACTCGTCCGCACTGTCCCTCCCAGTCGATGGACCAGCCACCGAGCTCTGTCCTTTCCGGGGTGACGGTGTTCGGAACGGCGTCAGATCTCCTGAGTGCCGATTCCACTGCTGCTGCCCAACGGACGGCACTGCTCGGTTGCATTACAGGAAGCCTCCGTGGAACCAGTCGTAGTGCTTGCGGTAGATCTTGACCCGGAAGACGGTGCGAGTCATTTTCACACCCCACTGGCGCTTGAACCCGTGAGCGCTCCAGCCCATGGCGAAGCGGCTGCCGCGGTTCCACGAACCCATGCGCCCGGATCGGTGGATGTCGCCGAACAGGCGGCTTCCGGTTCCGAGATAGCGGGAGCGGGACGCCCAGGAGCCGAATCGACTGGTGTAGGTCAAGGCCTTGAAAGCGCGGTATCCGCGGTAGGCCCATACGGCCTGCCCGAGGCCGGGAGTGAAACTCGCGGCGGTGGCTGCGATGTCCCACTTGTGTCGCCAGGCCCACCTGCCCGTTTTCCGCGCCAGCTTCCGCCAGCTCCACTTCCCGTCGAGGTCGAACTGGTTGATGGGATCGCCGTTGCAGTACTCATAGGCGTTGGCCGAGCCGCCGGGCACGGGGTCGGTGGACAGGAAGCGTCCGGTGGCGGGGTTGTAGAGGCGTACGCCCATGAGGGTGAGGCCGGTGAGGGTCTCGCTGGAGCGCTGCTTGCCGCCGAGCCATCCGTAGCGGACAGGGTCCTGGCCGGCGCGCGGGTTGCCGTACTCGTCGTAGTCGAGGACGGTCGGCGCGACGCCGCTGTCGGCGGGCAGTTGCAGGGCGGTGTCGCCGTGCAGGTTGGACAGGGTGAGGACGGTGTCGCCGCTCTTGGCGGTGGTGGCGGCGAGGTTGCCGTCGAGGCCGTCGACGTTGCGGGTCAGCGCTCCGGTGGCGGTGTCCTCGATCGTCCAGCGGGGGTTGTCGCTGTCGGAGTCGTAGTGGTTGAGCTTGGAGGCGGTCTGTGTCCAGGTGCCGGAGGCGTTGGACTCGGTGGTGAAACCGCGTCGGCGCAGGGCCGAGTCCAGGGTCCAGGTCTGGCGCTGGCTTCCGGCGGTCTGCTGCTGGACCAGGTCGTTGGTGTAGTAGCCGATGGTGGAGCCGGGCAGGGCGGTGGTGCGGCCGAAGGCGTCGTAGGTGTAGCCGCTGTTCACGAGCCGGTCGGCGGTGTCGTAGCTGTAGCTGGTGGTGGTCGCTCCGCTGGTGGGGCAGTCCAGGCCGACCCCTGCGGTGGCGGTCGCCAGGGCCTTGCGGTTGGTGTTCTTGTCGAAGGTGTAGGCGCGGGTGGTGCAGACCGCGTCGGGGGTGGTGTCCTGGACCTGGGTCAGGCGTCCGGCCTTGTCGTAGGCGTAGGCCTGGGATGCGGTGACGCCGGGGGTGCCTGCGTGGGTGGCCCACTGCCCCTGGACGGTCTCGGTGATGCTGTCGGAGAGCAGCACGGTGCCGTCGCTGTCGCGGGTGTAGGTGCGGCTTGTGGCGGTACCGGTCGGGTCCTGCTCCTCGGCCATGGTGTAGCCGCCGGGCAGGCCCTGGGTGGTTATGTCGCCGTCGGCGTCGTAGCGGGCGGTGAAGGTGCCGGCGACCGAGTCGGTCATCGACGTGGTCAGTCCGCGCGGGTCGATGGTGGTGTCGTAGGTGTAGGTGGTGGTCGACGGCACGCTGTCGCTGACCTTGGTGGGCCGGTCGAGAGCGTCGTACTGGGTGGTGGTGACCGCGCCGTCGGCGTCGGTGTAGGAGATCAGGCGGCCGAGCTGGTCGTACGCCTTGGTGATGGTGCCGCCGGCGGTGGAGGTCTGCTTGACGGCCTGGCCGGTGGCGCTGTCGTAGGTGGTGGTCACCGCGGGGACGGCGGCGCCGACGCCGCCGGTGACGGTAACCGTTGTCGGCCGGCCGGCTCCGTCGTAGTCGGTCGTGGTGGTGCGGGTGGTGTTGCCCGACGTTTCCGTGACGGTGGTGGGGTTGCCCCACCGGTCGTACTGGGTGGTCGTGGTGGGC
Source organism: Streptomyces sp. SudanB182_2057 (assembly GCF_964272715.1). Classification (NCBI taxonomy): domain Bacteria; kingdom Bacillati; phylum Actinomycetota; class Actinomycetes; order Kitasatosporales; family Streptomycetaceae; genus Streptomyces; species Streptomyces sp. SudanB182_2057. The sequence continues at coordinate 155,864 of NZ_OZ186799.1, read as the reverse complement.
AGGGTGGTGGGGTTGGAGCCGCCGCCGGTGATGGCCGCGGCCGGTCCGGTCTGGCAGACCGCGTCCGCCCACTCCGGTCGGCCGCCGCACGTTCCGGTCCCGTCACCGGTGTAATACGTGGTGACCGTGGTGCCGGCATCCGATCCGGTGGAGGCGGGCTGGCTCTTGCTGATCACGCGGCCTTGGTCGTCGTAACCGGTCGTGGTGGTGATCGCCAGTCCGCCCGGGTCCCGCGTGGTGGAAGTCGGCAAGCCCTTGACCCAGTCGTAGACGGTGGAGGTCACTCGCGCGTCGGCCGGAAGGTCCGGCCAGGAACGCACCTGGGCGTCGGTGGTCTGCTTGGTGACCTGGTCCTTGACGGTTGCCGTGCCGTCGGTTGGGCGGCCGGCGTCGTACTCCTTCACGGTGTGCTGGCGGGCCAGGACCTGGGTGCCTGCGGCGGCCACGGTGGTGGTGCCGTTGGTCAGGTCGGCTGCCAGGGTGACCTGGCGCAGGGGTGCGTAGGTCTCCAGTTCGCGGGTGCCGTCGGTGCTGTAGACCGAGGTGCTGGAGAGCAACTGGGCGCGTTCGGAGGAAGCGAGAGCGTTGATGCCCAGGTCGGTGAGCTGGTCCTTCTGGGGCTGGGTGGTGCCCAGGGCGAGCTCGCGGTTGCCCGCGGTCAGGGTGCGTACCGTGTTGCCGAACCGGTCGTGCTCGGTCACCGAGATGTGGTGGCCGGGGGTGGCCTCGTTGACCTCTTGGCCGGAGGCGTTGAGGTAGTGGATGCCGGCGCGGGTGTAGGCACCGGCGGCAAGGTCCGCGCCGTTGCTGGAGCCGGGTACCTGGTCGGCGGGGAAGACGGCGGTGGCGTCGGTGGGCAGATCGCTCTGCCCCCAGGACGCGACCGTTTTCGCGCTCAGATCCTCGGGTGCGTTGTTGCCGCTGACCGGCACGCCGTAGACCACGGTGGTGGCGGCTGTGCCGTTGGTCTGGCCGGCACTGCCGGGGGTGAGTGTGGCCCGGGAAGCAGATGTCAGCATGCCGTCACCGGCCGCCGGGTTGGATCCGGCCTTGCCGTAGGCGAACGTCCACGGCAGTTGTCCGGCCGGGGTCAGGGTGGTGACCCGGCCGGCGCTGTCGTAGGCGTAGGCGGTCTTCAGCGCGGGGCTGATGCGGGGATCCCACTGCTCGCGCAGCCGTCCGGCGTTGTCGTAGGCGTACTGGGCCACGGCGGTGGCGGTGGCGGCGGAGGCGCCGGGGGCGGTGGACCACAGCTTGATCTGGCTCACCTGGTCGGTGAAGTCACCGAACGTGGTGGAGGTGGCGGTGGTGGTCGTCGGGTAGACGAACTCCAGCACCCGGCAGCCCTTGACCGAGGGGTCGGCCTCGCACGTGGCCAGTGTCGTGGCGGTGGTCGCGGCGATGACTCTCTTCGGACGGGCCAGGGTTTTGCCGCCTACGGTGACGGCCTCGGAAACCACCTTGGTGGTGGAGTTGGCCAGGCCGTCGGCCAGTGAGCTGGAAACCGTCCACGTCGTCGCAGACGAGCCGACCTTGGAGAAAGTCGTCACCGTGCCGTCGGTGTCGGAGAGGGTGAAGTCACCGGAGGCGAAGGAACCTTTGAGGGTCAGGTCCTCCGATCCCGGCTCGGGCACCCAGCCGGTCTTTGCCGCGTTGGACGTGAACTTGATCGTGTCGCCGTCCACGGTGACCACGTTCAACGAAGTCGCCGAGGTCTTCACGATCTGCGTGTAGTCGGAGTCGACGTCGTCGACAGCGGTGCCGGACAGCCACTCCTTGCCGAAGATCGGCGCCTGCCCCTCCTGTGCCGCCCCGGCCTGCGGGGTGCGGGAGGAGGCGGTACGGGTCACCGACATGCCGAAGAACGAGGCGTCGGTGTCGGAGAGGGTGTAGTCGCCGGTGAGCAGGTTCACCGATCCCGGCCCGACTTCCTCTGATGCCGCTCCGTCGGCGGTGCGGTCGACCACCACGGTGATCGCCTCTGAGGAGGTGGAGGCGCTGTTCGGGCCGGTGAAGTCCGCCCGCAGCTGCACGGTTCCGTCAGGGCTGACAGTGGAGGTCGCGTTCCAGGCCAGGCCGGGGCTTTTACCACCGGTCAGGGCGACGGGCCAACTGGTCAGGGGCTGCCCGCTCGACATCACGTGACCAGCGGGGATGGGTGTCCAGGTGTCCGCGTCACTGCGTCGCCAGGAAAAGGTGACCTTGTCGTACTTGCCGGCGTCGGCTTCGGCGGCCAGCGGAACGCGAGCGGCGGTGCGCGTGCCGTCGTCAGGGGCCGTCACACCTCCCGGGCCGACGTGGAAGGTGTAGGAGATGGCCTCGGACTTGTTGTCCGCCTTGTCGGTGGCACGCACCTGCAGGGTGTTGGTACCGGCCTTGGCGGGAGTGACGGAGAAGGTCACCGGGGTGGTACCGGAGGTCGTGACCTTGGTCCAGGTGCTGCCGTCCAGCGACCATTCGATGCCGTTCTGGTCCCCGGAGGGCGGGGTGACGGTGAACTTGCCCGCCTGGCCGGCGCCCTTGGTCCACTGGTCGGCGGGGTAGTCGGTGGAGGTCACCGACGCGGGTGCGGAGGGTGCGGAGGTGTCGACGGTGAAGGTGGTCCAGGCGGACCAGTCGGTGTTGTAGTGGGTGCCGTCGTAGGGGTTGGTGCGGAACTTGTACGTCTTGCCGTTGGCCAGGATGCCGGCGGGGACCTTGACCGAGGCGGGCTGGCCGCTGGGCACGTACGGAGACACCAGTACGTTGCCGACCTGGGTGTTGGTGGCGGCGTCGTAGATCTGGAAGGTGCCGTCGACCTTGTCGTTGTTGGCGTCGGTGAAGGTGTCCCGCAGGGTCGGGGTGGTGGTGTTGACGTACCAGGTGCCCGAGGAGTCCTTGAAGAACGGCGGGCCGGCCTGCCGGTCGGTGCCGGTCTTGGGCCGGTAGTTGTAGGTGACCGTGAGTTTGGGCGGGTTGGCCGCCGCGTTCGCGGAGTTCACCCGTTTCCACGACGTGGAGGTGTCCTCGTCCGTCGTGCGCAGGCCCATGTTGCCCCGGGTGGCCTTGGCCGAGGCCCATGCCTGCACCAGGTTGGTGACGTCCGCGTTGATCCACCCGTCCGGCTGGCTCGCGCAGCCCGGGTTGCCGGCCGTCTCGGTGGAGGTGGCGTACTTGGTGTTCCACGTCGGCTGGCCGGCCCAGCGTGAGGAGGTCGAGGCGGCGCCGGTGGCCCACACTTCCCACGGGTAGGCCTTGCAGTCGGTGTTGCCCGAGTGGAAGTTCCACAGCGACAGCTTCGCCGAGGAGACCAGCGCGTCGGCGATCGGGGAGGTGTTCCAGGTGATGAACGAGTGTGCCACGCGGGGGGTGCCGTCGGCGTTCTTGGTGCCGGGGTTGCCCAGGTCCAGTTCGGTGTCGGCGGACCAGTCGACGGTCTCGCCCTGCTGCACATAGGTGTCGAAGACGTTGCTCAACGTCGTGGTGGAGGGGTCCACGGTGACCGGATACTTCGTCGCCTTGTCGGCGAGGAAGCCGGCGTCCGGCGTGAAGACCAGGTCGATGCCGGAGCCGTGCTGGACGACCTTCAGCCCGACCTTGGCCCGGTGGGTGTGCTCGCCGGAGACCGGGTCCACGCCGGCGTCCCACATCACCGGTGCGGGCATCACCGCGCGCTTCTTGCCCGTTTTGGCGTCGGAGAACACGACACTGCCGTCGGCCTGCTGCGCCGCCTTCAGGCCCTTGGCCTTGAGCGGCATGGTGTAGGTGTAGCCGTCGGTGGCGGGGCGCCGCTTGATGGTGACGTACTGCTCGAAACCGGTGCGGGTGGCCTCCACGACCACGTCCGCCCCCGGCACCGCGTCGCGGTAGGTGGCTTTCGGCCCGTCCAGGACCGGTGCGGGCAGGCCGCCCTTCCACTGGAGCGCGACCTGCTCCTGCCCCTGACCGAGGGTGACCAGGGTGCGTGCCGCGGCCTTGTTCGCCTCCTTCAGCGACGCGGGCCTGTTACCGCCCTTGCCTCCCAGGACCAGGCCTTCTGGGTGAGCAGCGGGCACGATCGAGCCGTCGGCGCGGGCTGCCAGGTCCAGGTTCACACCGACCCACTTGCCGTCACGCTCGAACCGCACCGGGCCGGCCGACAACTCCGTGGTCAACGACCCGTTGGGGTTGACCCACGTCGTGGACGTCTCGGTGCGTTCCGACAGCGCCTCGACCCGCTTGCCCGACAACCGCGCCGCCACCCGTGCCGATGGCAGATCCGGCGCCTGCGTCGCCCAATGCTTGCTCTGCTTGGCGGACTTGGCCGGGGTTCGGGTCGCGGCGAAGGCCGTTTCGCTCCCGTTGAGGAGCGAAACGGATACCGCCAGGGCGAGCGCCCCCGATATGGGAACGGCCACTCTCCGAAAAAGCCCCCGCCGCCATCCAGGCAGCGAGGGGTGTTGCTGTTGCACTCTCAACCTCCTTGTGAAGGCCCTGTGATGGGCCAAGACGGGAGATTAAGGCGCGGGACATCACCAAGTGGAGAGCCGAAAAGGGTAAGTGACCATGGAGTTAACCCGATATGTTGCGCTTCCCCCTCTCAATTTTGACGGACTCTTTGCTAGTTGTTGGGAACCCTTGCCCGGAAATGGCTGACGCACATCTTGTGAAGATCGTCGAGACGGTCATGGTCGTCACGCCCGACTCGCCAACGGGGGACGCCGAAGGGCACCCGGCCCACCGCTCGATGGTCGTCCGGATTCGGCCCGTTCAGCCGCAAAGAGTTGCGGCTGCTTCCTGCCCTCGTATCACCCCAGCTCAAGCTCGGCCGGGACGAGCTGGTCATCCGCGTTCTCAATCCCAGCGTGCCTCGCATTCACCGGGGCCGAGACAAGAGCACTCCCCGCGGCCGGTCACCGCAGCGTGCCCCTTGCGCCCACGGGTCGAGTGCTCCCACTCGGCCCGCTTATTTCTCCGGGCGAACGAGGGGAGGAGAACCGCAGTGCCGGCTCCGTTGCCCGCTCGGGCCGGGAGCCGGCACTGTGGCTGCAAGGGTCAATTGAGGACGGCGATGCCGTCGGTGGTGACGGTGGGCCGGCCGGAGGTGCCGACGACCACGATTTTCACGGTGTGCTGTGCCGCGCTGCTCCAGGTCTTGGTCCACATGGCCTGGCGGAACAACGTGGTGGCGGACTTCAGGTCGACGGTGGCCTGGTACACGCCGTCGAGGTAGACCTTGACCTGCCCGGAGGTGGAAGCCCGCGAGGCGATCCAGGCCACCGAGCGGCCCTTGAACGTCCAGGTCAGGGAGGCCGCGGCGGTCGAGGAGCTGGACGAGTAGCCGCCCAGGTAGCTGGTGCTCGACCGCTTGCTCCAGCTGCCCGTGGCCTTGGCCGCGCTTTCCTGCAGCAGCGTCGCTGTCCGTGTGACCGAGGCCGTGGCCGTGTTGCCGGCCAGGTCGGTGGCCTTCAGCGCGAACTGGGTGGAGGCGCCGGCCTTGGCCGTGGTGGACCAGCTGGTCGCCGAGCTCGCCAGGGTGGCCGCTGTCGGTGAGGTGGCAGCCTGTGCGCGCACCCCGTTGTCGTCGGCGGCCTTCCAGGTGACGGTCACCGGGACACCGGCCGTGTTCACGGTGCCGGTGCGCAGCGCGGCCGAGGGGGCGGTGGGGTAGGTCGGGCGGGTGGTGTCCGCGATCACCGTGACCGCGGCGGACGTGGTGGTCTTGCCGCTGACATGGGTCACGCGCACCTGGACGGTGTGACGGCCGCCGGTCAGCGTGATGGCCGCGGCGGAGGCGCTGCCCGGCGTTTTCGCCGCGGTGGCGCCGTCGACGAGGACCTCGGCGCCGGTCAGCAGCGCGGTGGGCGTGGCGGTGGTCCAGCGGACCGTCGCCCTGGTCCCGGTGACGTAGGCGGTGCCTGCCTTGGCGGCGCCGCTGGGGCCGTCGACGCCGGTGACGGTGAGTCCGGTGGCGGGACCGGCCGCGTAGGAGCGGATGTCGGCGAGCTTGCCGTAGAGCTGGTTGCCGGGGCAGTCGGTGGCGAATCCGTTGCGGTGTCCGGACACCGCGTTCAGGGTGTAGCTCTGGCCGTAGGTGAAGCCGTAGCTGTCCTTGGCGCCCTCGGTGAGGGTGCTGGTGGCGGTGGGGCTGATGCCGGACATGTTCAGTTTCCAGGCGGCCAGGCGGGCTATGGAGGTCAGCATGGCCTTGGTCGGCGTGGCGCCGGGGATGGTGCTGGACGTGGAGTCGCCGCCGCTGAGGTCGGTGTAGGTTCCGATCGCGGCGATGCCCATGGAGTCGGTGTTGAAGCCGTATGTCTGGGCTCCGACCACCGGCAGGGCGGTGCCGCCGAAGCGGCCCTCGAAGATGGTGCCGCATTTGTCGACCAGGAAGTTGTAGCCGATGTCCCGCCATCCCTGGTGCAGGTGCAGGGCGTACAGGCTGCGCACGATCGCCGCGCTGTCGCCGCAGGAGTAGGTGTTGGTCGTGTCGGTGTGGTGGACGAAGACCACCTTCACCGTGCGGCCGTAGTCCGGGTAACCGGCATCCCGCGCGCATTCGTCCGCGCCCCAGCCCGCGCGGGTGACCACCGGCGGAGCCGGCACCGTCGAGGTGCGGGGCGCGGCCGGCAGGGGGCTGGGCACCGTCTGCGGGACCGCGGAGGCGTTCGGGCACGACGGGTACGCCGCGGACAGGGACGGCAGGTAGCCGGGAGGGCTCGGCGGAGTACTGGGCGCGGTGGTGGTGGGAGCCGCGCTGGGGGAAACCGGGATCGAGGTGCTGGGTGAGGGCGTCCCGGAACCGGTCGGGGGCTCGGAGACGCTTTCGCTGGGCGAGACCGGAACGGAGTCCGACGGGGAAGCCACCGGAACCGAGGCCGCGTCCGTCGGAGTCTGCTCCGGCGCCGAGGACGAGGACCCGGTGGGTGCATCCGTCGGTGTTTCGTCCCCGTCCGCGTCGACGGCGTACCCCGCCGGCTCCAGCGCGGCCGCGGCCTGCCCGCCCCCCACGCCTCCGGCCGACGCCTGCGCACGCCCGGGATCCACCAGGTCGACGGTCAGTCCCGCCGGCAATCCCCGCTCCCCGTGCGCGCCGCGTACTCGCACCTGGACTCCGTCAGACGGACCGGTCCACAGCGGTGCCGTCGCACCACGCACCCCCGCCCGGTCCCGCTCCGCCGGATCCGGAAGCGCATCCCCGGCCGCCAGACGCTGCCAGCCGCTCCACCGGCCGGTCGCCACCGACCTGGTCCGCACCTGCACCGTCCCGTCCAGCCGGCCACGGGCGTCACTCCAGCTGACCGCCAGCATCCGGAACGGCTTCGTCGACCGGGCCCCCAGGTCACGCCCGTCGGCCGAAGTGCCGGTCACGCCCAGCGAGTCCACCGACGCCCGCACCACCTGCGGCCGATGTGCGGAACCGGCTGCTCCGCCGTCCCCGGAGGAGACGTTCACCACCACGACGGCTCCCGCTCCCCCTACGAGCACGGCCCCAGCCGCCAGCCACACCCGCGCCCGTCTGCGCCGCGGCGCCCGAACGCCGCCTGCTCCAGCTCTCATGACCATCCTTTTTCCGAATACCGCCACAGCGGCTGTCGTGCGCATGCCGCACGTGCCAACGGATGGTAGAGGCGAGAACCGCTCCGGTTACCGGCAGGGGACCACAACAACGGCAGCCGCTAGAAGCCGGGTGACGTCGTGCCGGTTGCTGCCGGGGTCGTCTACTTCTTGTGAAGCTGCTGGGTGACGAGGGCGTCGTTGAGGACGTTGTAGATGGTCACTGTGGTGGCTTTGGGTGCGTCGCCGGCGTAGGAGCGGTAGACGTCGGCGAGCTGCTTGGCCGTCGTAGTGGCGGTGTCATCGGTGCCGATGCGGGTGCTGATCAGGACGTGTCCGTCCTCGCGGTCGAAGACGCGGTCGACCGTGCTGGTGATCTTCGCGTGATGGTGGTCCTTGCCGTACGCACGGAATCGTTCGGCGCTGTGGGTCATGGCTGCGCTGTTGTCTGAGACGGGGAACTTGTCGGGGATGGGGGACTCTCCGGGGGCCTCGCTGGAGCAGGCCGTCATCGCGAGGGCGAGCATCGCTGCGGGCACGGCGGTGCGGACGGCGGTACGCCGGATGTTCACGCAGATCTCCTTCTGGAACAGGAGGAACGGCGAGGGCTCGGGCCCCCGCCGTTCAACAGGATGGGTCAGTACTTGATCGCGTCGATCTTGTCGTTCCAGTTGCCTCCGCCGGCATACAGCGGGTAGCCGTACTTCTTGAAGTTCTTGTAGATGTTCTGGGCCCCCAGGAACAAGTGCGGGTCCGGCATCCCGGTGCGGATGTCGTAGCATTCCACGCCGCGCTGGGCGCGGTTGACGTAGGCGCTGGAGGTCTTGTCGCGGAAGCCCCACTTGCTCAAGTGGCGGGTCTTCGACGTCGGCTGGGTGGGAAACTTCAGCATCCGGCCCTTGAAGTCCGCATGTTCCCACAGGCACACGTTGTACACGGGGCAGGCCGTGTAAAGGGCGGAGATCACTCCCGAGCCGGGACCCGCAGGATCCTTTTCGTCCGGCTCGGCGATCGTGGAGCCGCCGTCGCCCGTGGTGACGTCGTCGGTGTACTCGTCGTCCTCGTCCGCCGGGTCAGCCGTGGCCGCAGCGGGAGCCGTGGAGGCCAGGGAAACGTTCTTGCGCTGGAGCGCGGGGTGCGTGGCCTTGCTCTTGGCGAGGTCTTGGTTGGACTCCTCCACGGAGTCCCAGCACTTGGCCTGGCCGGTGACGGGGTCCTCACCGCAGACAGCGGCGCCCTGCCAGCCCTCCGCCAGGTTGATCTTGCGGCCGTTGTAGTCCGCGATGACTCCACCCTCCGCGTCGTCCGCAGCGACGTCCTCGTGGAGCTGTGCTTCCTCACCGGGGGTCAACGCACCGGAGGTCGGCGTGCCTTCCTGCGGCGAGGGGGTCGTGCCAAGTTCACCGGCGGTGGCCGGCGTGGACAGCAGGGCCGCGGTCACAGCAGTAACCGCGACATAAAGGATCTTTCTCACGTCAATGATCATAAGTGGGTAGAAAATGTGAAAAAGGTACAAATTGAGTGACCATGATCACTTTCAGCTTCGTGCACCACAGGAGACGGGCAAACGAAGCGTCAGGTCACAGCAAAGTCAGTGATGAAGGCCACATGGAGGCCGACGGAGGGCCAGGGGCTCACTGAATCCGTGGGACGGGACACGAGGTTCATCTCGCTCGCCCCTCACCGACGTCACGTGGGGCTATGACGGCACCGGTCCGGTCACGTTCGCGAGGGCTCTGTCCTTCGCGGTCCTGGGTCACCCCGACCCTGACAACCCCCAGGCATTCGATGAGCGGCCGTCCGCCGTACGCGACTATCTGGAGCGCCTGGTCACCGAGGAGGTGGCCAGAATGAGCCGTTCTGGATCACCGCGGGCGCCCTGCGCGGTGCCGGCCGATAGGCGTCCAGGCTGCGGGCGGGAAACCTACCTGCGGCCCGGCACGGCACAGCAAGATGTCACTGAGGAACGAAGGGGAATCATCATGCCGAACAGCGGAGTCAGCATCACCGACCAACTGGGCCCGTACGAGTGGTCGAACGAGGAGACAGCCAGGTACGAGGCGGTGAACGGGGCGGTCGGCGCCTACAGCGCGCTCATCGCCTCCGAGGGGGCCAAGCCCGAGCCGGACCAGGCGGTCATCGCCGAAGCCCGGACGACTCAGGCCCGGCTCGCCCGCGAGCGCGAGGGCCTGCGCTCTGCCGACCGCGAGCAGATCGCCGAGGCTCGCGCCGGCTACGCGCAGCTCGCCCGCGAGATGCTGGGGAGGATCGCGTGATAGACCCAGCAGAGTTTGTCGGCATCGACCGGTGGGGCCACGTCACCGGCGGCATGGTCCCCGACTCCGTCCCCCGCGCCATCAAGCGAATCTCCACGCGGGCCGGGGTGCCGATCGCCTGAACCGGGCACTCCCTGCGCATCGGCCTGGCCTCCGTCGCCCGCTGCAAGGGCCGCGACGGCATCGCCATCGCCGACCAGGGCGGCTGGACCCGCCACTCCCGCTCCATGCTCAACTACATGCAGCGCAACGACGGCTGGGACGACAACGCCTCCGCCGGCCTCACCTGACACGGAACGGAACGGAACACGTCAGCCCCGGTGGACCTGTTACCTCCAACAGGTCCACCGGGGCTGAGGCGTCAGAAGCGGGCGTCCGGATCCCGCGTCGGCTCTCCGATGGCGAAGTCCAGCTACCCCTGCACGCCCCGCTGGGGAGCGGGGCGGCGCGCCGCCCCTGTTCGTCGGCGCTCGGAGGGCACCGGGTCCCGACGCTTCGCCTGCGCAGGCGGCAGCCGCAGGAGGTCGTGCCGGACGTCCTCCCCATGGGTGCCGACGACCACCGGCCCGCCGGCACCCCCCCTGCAGCCGCGCGGCGCCGGCCAGGCGTACACCGCGGCGGTCGCCAGGGTGGCCGGGGCCGAGGGTGTGGCGTGGGCCCCTCATGCGGACGCGGACGTAGCACTCGCGGATGAGGCTGCCCACGTTCACTCGTTTGGGGACTCCGTTGCCAGCGGGATATCGCACCGCCAGCAGCCGTTCGCGTGGTCGTCCTGGCAGATGTAGCCGATGGCACCATCCACGCACCATTCGGCGGCCTCCTCGGACAGCAGGTCGGGCCCGGCAAGGAGCAGCCGACGAAGTTCCGTGGTGTCCGCAATGTCGGCCGGGCGGTTGGTGAACCACTCGTCGAACCAAGGCTTGTCCCGGTACATGCGCCAGTGCGCATTCTCCCGGTCGTCGACAGCCGTAAGGAACCGATCGACGATGCGCCCCCAACTCGGTGCTCCGAACCAGCCGTTGTCAAACGCGCAGAAGAATTCGATCAGGGTTCGCAGGCCGAACTCCTTCTCGCGAAGGCGGTACGTTCGCCCCCAAGCGATCGCGTCCTGCGCCATCTCCGCGAGTTCTTCTCGCGGATCAACCTCGTGCGCCGGGTCGTCAGGGTTGTGGCAGGCCAGCCCGAGCTCGAGTACGGACTGCCCTGTCGGTAGAACCCGGGACGGGTTGACGATCGCGAGGCCGAGACCGATCCAGTCGACATGGTCGAACGACAGCATCGAGCGCACGAGTCGGGTGGTTGCCGTGTTGATCCGCATCATTGTGCCGTCGTGGAGCGGACTCTTCCCGGCATGCCAGTTCTCGACGGGTGTGTTGCGCCACACGGCGAGCGTGATGCGGGTGGCAGCGAGCCACAGCAGGGCGTCGTCGTCGAGGTGCCCGAACCGCTTGGCACACTCCTGGGCGCCGTAGGTGATCAACTCTTCCGGTTTCGGCCACCTGTGGCTGTCAGGCCCTTCGGGCGCGTACTCGTAGTCGTCGGCGTACTCGTCGAGGATCGCGCTCAGCTCGGTTGCGCTGTAAGCCTCGCTGTACTCGGAGCCGTCCGGCCCCTCGACGGTGTACATGTCGTGGTCCCAGGAGACGTACACGTCGCCCCAGAGCACGACGTCATCGCACTCGCTGGCGTTGTCCGTCACAACCGGCCTGATGGTGATCGGGGCAGTACGCCCGTCGGTTCGCTCGCCGTCCTTCTCGGCGGCCCATGCGGTGATGACCCCGAGCGGCTTCGGAAGGAGAGGACCGACCTCGGTGATGCTGAACGGCTCGTCGTCGTCATCGGTATCGAACCGGCTGTTGACGAACGCGACCGCCTCGGAGGGCGTGCTGACGATGGACTGGCTACCACTCTCGTTGTCAACTACACGCCACAACGCCCTGTTCTTCACGGTGCTCTCCGATCGGGGTGAGTGCACCCGGGGTGGGGTGCGATGCGCCGGGTCGCTCGGCACTGACACCAACTTATGGGCTGATCAACCCATCCGTAGTCACGAAGGTGCTTGTCGGGGATAACGTTCGGTACGTTCGCGTGCAACCTGCCTTTTTGCGACCGCGGCGACACATCAGAGTCCAACGGCGCAGGAGGTGAAGATGGCGCTGAACAAGAAGGGTTCCCGGCGCATAACCGTTGACGGGATCGAGTACCGCTGGCGGATCCGCAGGAAGCCCTCCTACATGCAGGGACTCTGCTGGACACCACTGACCTATGCGGTTGAAGCAGCCAGCGGCAGCCAGCCGGGCACGACCTTGGTCGTCACCAGTGGCCAGGCCCATCCCAGCAACTGGGTGGGTGCCGAGGCAGTGCCCATCCGCCCAGCCACAAACGGCGGCCCCTCGGAGCATGGCCGCTGTATGCAGCAGCCGTGCATGGATCTCCTGCCGGACATGGCAGATCTGCGCTGTCGCAGCCGCCGGGACGGCCCCGTGCTCCTGCTGCCTGCCTCTGAAGCAGTGGGTATTGGCGGGAAGCAGCGAGGTCCGAGCAGCGTGCAGTAGCTGGCCGTGCTGCCCCGGCCGGGGCCGGCCTGCCCCCCGAGCAGCACAAGTGTGCCGCCTGGCCCATGCAAATGCTGCGCTGCACCCGCGACGGTGCCGTGCAGGGCACGGCGGTCGCCGGACATCGCGTAGCGGCGGGCGGCGAGGCCGTGTTCGAGGGGTTCGCCGAGCAGCGTCAGGACGTCGGCGGCCTCGGCGTCGGAGAGGTAGACGGGGCGATTTCGAGCATCAGCTCCCCGATCGCGTGGCTGCTGGCGGCAAGGTCATCGACGACGCGGCGCAGCGCGGCGACGGTCGGGTCCGCCGGCGCATCGGCGGGCGGCGGTGTCGGGGCGGTGCGGACGCCGCGGACGGCCCGGCGGACCACGGCACGCACCGTGGCAGTGTCGAGGACCTGGAGGCCGCTGTGGGCGAGCGCGGCGAGGCGGCGGGTGATCACTCCGCGACATCCTCCACGCGGCTGGAGACATCGATCAGGGCGCACTGGGACAGGCCGTAGTCGAGCGCGGCCGCGCCGTCCGCGGCGCTGTCTCGCGTGCGAGACGAATCGGTGCCGGCGGCGACGGCGCCGTGGACCGCGGCGAGCGCGCGGGCGCCATCGAGCAGCCGGTACGCCTGGGCGCGGCTGATGCCGAACTCCGCGGCGCAATAGGACTCCCAGCTCGAGTGTCCGAGGGGGAGCCAGACGCGGGTGGCATGCGCATCGCGGACCCAGACGGCGAGCACCACCACAAAGCACCGGACATCGTCCATCGCCTCGCGCACCCTGGCCGTCATCTCCCAGGCACCCGCCACACTCAGCGGCAACCGCGCCGGTTCGACACCGTGCTCCTGGCCCTCGTACTCCTCACCCACGCCCCCAACAACCTGCGCCGATGCGAGGGCATCCACGCGAACTGATGACCCTCCCGAGCGCTTCCTCACTGTCCCGGCGGTGCACCTCGCTCCGGGTGGGGGTGACGCACCGCCGGTTCCGCCGCCTACTGCTGCCGAGGCCGTGGGCTGTGCGCCGCGCTCAGTGTGCCGTTGTCGGGCCATACGCCGCCGTCGCTCCGTGCCCGCAGGCGCAGGTGCTCCTCCTCGGTGTACTCGACGCGTTTCATCGCCAACCGCAGCAGCGGCGGCGCCATGACCGAGGTGACCACCGCTACGAGCACGATGATGGTGTAGGCGGCCACGTTCAGGATGCCCAGTCGCAGGCCGACCATCGCCGCGATCACCTCGATGACGCCACGCGCGTTCATCCCGGCACCGAGCGCCAGCGCCTCCCACTTGCCGAGCCGGCTCAGCCGAGCCCCGAGATAGGCGCCGGCGAACTTGCCGGCGATCGCGACGGCGAGTACGGCGCAGGCGGCAGCGAGCACGGTGGGCCGGCTCAGTGCCCGCAGATCGACCCGGAGCCCCGCCGTCGCGAAGAACAGGGGGGCCAGCACGCAGAGGACGACCGTACGGAGCGAGGCCAGGTGGGAACGCGTGAACTCCCGGCAGGAACCGATGAGCGTGCCGCAGACGAAGGCTCCGAAGACCGCCTCGAGGCCGAGTGATTGGGTGCCGGCCGCTGCGAACAGGACGAGAACAGCGACGATGGCGACCGTACGGTCCTGGGAACCACGGTTCAGACGCAGCACCACTCGCACGACCGGACGTCCGATCAGCACCGCGACGAGCACGACGAGCAGCAGGTGCGCGAGCGCCAGGGCGAACTTGCCGGTGGTCAACCCGTCGACGGCCATCGCGGAAACCACCGACAGCATGAGCCAGCCGAAAGCGTCATCGATCGTGCCGGCCATGAGGGTCAACTGGCCCACGTTGCGGTGGATGAGGTTCATGTCCATGAGCGTCTTGGCGATGACCGGAATCGCGCTGACGCACATGGCGACGCCCATGAAGACCGCGAAGACCGTCGTGTCGACGTTCGCCGGGGAGAGCACCTTCGCCAGCGCATAGCCCACACCGATGCCGAGCCCCAAGGGTATGAGCAGACCGGACAGGCTGATATGCAGCGCCGTACGACCACGGCGGCGCAGCAGGGCGAGATCCATCTCGATCCCGGTGATGCCGACGAGCAGCACCACTGCGATCTGGCCCACGGCGTCGAGCATGTGCATCCGGGCCGGGTCGGACGGCAGGAGCCAGTCCGAGGCACCCGGCGCCAGCCACCCGAACAGCGAGGGCCCCAGCAGCACGCCCGCGAGCATCTCGCCGACGATGGGCGGCATCCTGGCCCTCATCGCGAGGCGCCCGAGAAGAACGGCCGTGAGGAGCAGCACCGCCACCTGGAGCAGGAAGACGAGCAGCGAGCCGGAACCTATCGGTGGCACCGGAGCAGCCAACGGCATCGGAACTCCTCGGATGGTTCACATGGGGGGTGAGTCGGTCTTCAGCGGAAGGAGTCGGCGACCCAGTCGTCGTCGTAGATCGTCTCGAGGTAGTGGTGGCCGAGATCGGGTGAAATGGCGACCGCGGTCAGTTCGTCGGGTGTTTCCGCGGCAGCGAGCCAGTCGAGAGCTCCCTGGACCACCGTGCCTGTCGAGCCGCCCAGGAGGAATCCATGCCGGACAAGCTCATGGCAGGTCCGGACGGTGTCGGGCTCGGCGACATGAACGACGGCGTCCACGAGGTCGGTGTCCAGGATCTCGGGGCGCACGCTGGTACCGAGGCCGGGAATGAGACGACGGGCCTCGGGCTGACCGAACGTCACCGAGCCCACGACATCGACGGCCACGATGGTCACCGAGGGGCGTGTCTCCCGGAAATAGCGGGCGCAGCCCATGAGGGTGCCGGTCGTGCCCGCACCGATGAAGAGGACGTCGAGTTCCGGAAACGCCTTGGCGATCTCCTGGGCAGTGGTGCGGTAGTGTCCCGTCCAGTTACCCGCGTTGGCGTACTGGTTGAGCCACCGATAGGCGGGATTGTCCGCGCACAGCTTCCGGACATGAGCCAGCCTCGCACCGAGGAACCCGCTCACCGGGTTCGGCTGGGTGACGACGTGCACCTCACTGCCGAGTGTCTCCATGGCGCGACGTGCCGCCCGGTTGCACCGCGTGTCGGTGACACAGACGAACCGGTAGCCCCGCTGGGCAGCCACGATGCTCAACGCCATGCCCATGTTCCCGGAGGACGATTCCACCAGGGTGTCCCCGGGAGCGAACAGCCCTTCCCGCTCGCCCATGTCCACCATTTCGACGGCGGCCTTAATCTTGATGGAGCCGGCGAAGTTGAACCCTTCGCACTTGAGCATGAGCCGACGTCCGGTTATGTCGAAGAGATCGATATAGAGGTCACCAACATTGAATCCCAGGGGATTCGAGACAATCATCGTCACATCGACATGGTCCCCACGCACCTCCATAGAAAAGCTATATCGACACCACCGAATAGAAACGGTAGGGAGAAAATATAGATCTCGCGGGCAGCGTCTGTGCTCAGTGTTTTCGAAGGGAGAGACCGATGGCCGGCGACCGGGACTGGTTCCCACTTGAGCTCACTCCGAGCGGAACCGGAGTCCCCGCGGGCCCGCAGGGTCTTGCGGAGTATCTACGGGGCATCGACCTTCACGAGGCGCTCATGAAGGCTAAAGCGATCGTCTTCCGCGGCTTCGGAATTACACTCGACGACCTGGAGCCGACGCTCGACCTCTTTCTGCCTGACCGACTCGCCTACGTTCACGGGAATTCGCCGCGCACCAAAGTGGGAAAGAACGTCTACACGTCAACGGAATACCCCGCAGAATTCACCATTTCGATGCACAACGAGTTGTCGTACTCACACCACTGGCCGGCGCGGCTGCTGTTCTACTGCGAGCAACAGCCCGCCACCGGCGGCGCGACTCCGCTGGTGGACGGGGCCCGATGGCTGGCCGCGCTGGACGACAAAGTACGCAGCGCCTTCGCCGACGGGATCCGCTATACGCAGAACCTGCACGGCGGAAAGGGACTGGGCAAGAGCTGGCAGGAGACGTTCGAGACCGATGACCCGGCCGAGGTAGAGAACTTCCTCACCGCGACCAGGACGTCGTGGGAATGGAAGTCCGACGGCGGTCTGCGCATCACTCAGGTGAGGCCAGCGACGCGCCGTCATCCCGTCACCGGCGACGAGGTCTGGTTCAACCAGGCCGACCAGTGGCATGCGGCCGGGCTGGGCGACGAGACCGCCGCTGCGCTGCGGGCCATCCTTCCCGAGGAGGAGCTGCCTCAGAACGTCACCTTCCCCGACGGCGCACCGGTCCCGGAGGAATACGTCGTCCAGATCCGCGAACGCGGTCTGCGCGAGGCCGTCGACGTCGAGTGGCGCACAGGCGATGTACTCCTCGTGGACAACCTCGCGGTGGCACACGGTCGGCGCCCCTTCACCGGACGTCGGCGGGTTCTCGTCGCCATGTCGGACTGATCCGGCGATGACCGCCCCAACGCAGCAACCAGGACTCGCCGACGCGTTGCGGCGCGCGGCCCGACGGTTCGTCACCGGTGTGGCCATCGTCGCCGTCCGCAGCGGCGACCGCACCCACGCGCTCACCGCCAACTCTCTGGTGACGCTCTCCCTCGACCCCGCGCTCGTGGGTATCTGCATGCGCCCGCAGGGACGGATGCGGCCGCTGATGGGTCCGGGCCGCCGGTTCGGTATCAGTGTGCTGAGCACGTCGCAGTCCCACTACGCGAGGCACTTCGCCGATGTGCGGCGCACCGGCGCCGTGCCGCTCCTGGTGCCCCTGACCGCCGACGGCCCGCCCCTCGTCCCCGGGTGCGTCGCCTATTTCGTCTGCGAGTTCGCGCAGGTTCATCCGGTTGGCGACCATGATCTGATCGTGGGCGCGGTAGTGAGCTGCGGCGTCGGCACGGAAGGCGACCCGCTCGCCTTCGTGGACGGCGAGTTCCGGGGCGGCGCGGGATGAGTGCGAGGGCACCGGCCGGCTCTCCGGACGGACGCCCGTGGTCCCGCCCCCGCCCCCGCCGGTGTCGGAACCGGTGCGCGTACGCCCGCCCGCAGGCCGGCCAGGCACTGCGCGGGCCGGGCAGCGAGCACTGGCGCGGGGCCCACCCGCCGTCACGCTTCCGCCCGGCCCGGCGCATCGCTCGCTCCTGGCATCGCACGGGGCCCGGACTGCGATGCCGTCGGACACCCCTCTGGAGGATGTGAAGCGCTATGACCGACGCGGCACGACTGTCACTGTCCGCAGCCCAGCAGGGCGTGTGGTTCGCCCATCTCCTGGACCCGACGCAGCAGACCTTCAACTGCGCCGAGTACCTCGCCGTCGAGGGACCGGTCGACGAGGAGGTCTTCCGTTACGCCTGGGCCCGGCTGCACGCCGAGACCGACGTGCTGCGCGTCCGGTCCATCGTCTCGGACGAGGGGCTGTGGCAACTGGTCGAGCCGCCGGGGGAGGCTGACCTGCCGTTGGTCGACTGCTCCGGCGCCCCCGATCCCGAGGCCGCCGCCCACCGTTGGATGCGGGAAGACCTGACCCGCCCGGTCGACTTGTCCCAGCCGCCGATCTCCACCTTCGCGCTGCTGCGGCTGGCCCCCGACCGCCACTGGTTCTACTACCGACTGCATCACGTCCTCGTCGACGGCTACAGCGTTCGGATGATCGGGCGGCGTCTGGCGGAGATTTACTCCGCGCTGGCCGCCCACCGACAGGTTCCGGAGCCGGGCTTCGCCCCGCTCGGCGTACTTCTCGACGAGGACCGCGCCTACCGGACGTCTGCCGAGTACCAGCGGGATCGCGAGTACTGGACGCGGCGCTTCGCCGACCGGCCCGCCGCCACCCGGCTCCCCGGCCGGATCAAGCGGCCCGGCGAGGACCGCCCGCTGCGCCTGAGCGCGCCCGGCACGCTGAGCGCGTCCGAGGCCGAACGGCTGACGGAGGTCGCTGTGGCGGCCGGTGTCACCTGGCAGGTCGTTCTGCTGTCCGTGATCGCCGCCTACACCAGGCGCGTGACCGGGGAGCGGGAGGTGATCCTCGGCCTGCCGGTGGCCGGACGCCGCAGCAGCGCCTCCCGCCGGGCGCCGGGCATGGCGACCAACTCCGTGGCGCTGCGGCTGTCCGTCGATCCCGACCGCTCCCTGAGGGAGCTGATACCCCAGGTCGCCGAGGAGATCAGGGCCGCGCTGCGGCACGAGCGGTATCGCGCCGAGGACCTGCGCCGCGATCTCGGCCTGGAGGAGGACGGCCGCCCGTTCATCGGCCCGATGGTCAACTTCATGCCCGAAGAGCCGGCCCTGCACTTCGGCACATACCCGGCGACCGCCCACAACCTGGCCTCGGGACCGATCGTCGACTTCTCCGTCAGTGTCACCGGTTCCACGGACACAACCGACCTGGCCCTCGTCCTCGAAGCCAACCCCGAGTACCACGATCCCGACGGATTCCGCCACCATCACGAACGGCTGACGGCGTTCCTCGCTCAGGCGCTGGCCGCGCCGGACAGACCCGTCCGGCGACTCGACGCCCTGCTGCCCGAGGAGCGGCGGCAGCTCCTGGCCGATGGCAACGGCGCCGCACGGCCGACACCCGCGCGGACCGTACCCGAGTTGTTCGCGGAGCAGGTGGCGCGAACCCCGGACGCGATCGCGGTACGGCACGAAGGCCGAACCTGGACCTACGCGGCACTCGACGCGTGGGCCGAATCCCTCGCCTGCGATCTGCGCGGGCAGGGAACGGGCCCGGAGGACTTCGTGGCGCTCCGCCTGCGCCGTTCGCCGGAACTGATCGTGGCCATGCTCGCGGTGCTGAGGACGGGAGCGGCCTACGCACCGGTGGACCCGGACTATCCCGCCGAACGGATCGCGTACATGCTTGCCGATCTGGCACCACGCCTGGTGATCACCGAAGTGGCACCCCCACCGGCCGACGTCCGGCCCAGCGCGCCGGTCACACCGGTGGACCCCGCGAGCCCCGCCTATCTGATCTACACCTCCGGTTCCACCGGGAAGCCGAAGGCGGTGGTGGTGCCGCACGCGGCACTGCGGAACTTCGTGCTGGACCACGCCCGGCGCTTCTCCCTGGACGGGTCGAGCCGGGTCCTGCAGTACGTCTCGCCCAGCTTCGACGTCGCCACCGGCGACATCTGGCCCACGCTGCTGACGGGCGGCTGCCTCGTCCTCGCCCCGGAGGCGCGGACCACCGAGGCGGAGACCCTGCTGGCGCTGTGCGCCAGCGAGCGGATCACCCATGCCGCGATCCCTCCGGCGATGCTCGCGCAGCTGCCGGAGACCGCGCTGCCGGACCTGGCCGTTCTGATCACCGGGGGTGAACGGCCGGGCCCCGAGACCGTCCGGCGGTGGGCACCGGGACGGCGGATGGTCAACGTCTACGGTGTCACCGAGGCGGCCGTCGCCAGCACGACGAGCCCGCTGGTCGTCGGAGAACCCGCCGTCATCGGCAGCCCCATCGACAACGTCCGGGTCTACGTCCTGGACTCCGGGCTGGAACCGCTTCCGCCGCAGGCGCCGGGTCAGTTGTTCATCGCGGGCGACGGGCTGGCGCGCGGCTACCTGGGCCGGCCCGGCCTCACGGCAGAGCGTTTCCTTCCCTGCCCGTACGGGCCACCGGGCTCCCGCATGTACGCCACCGGTGATCTCGTACGGTGGCGGCACGACGGCCGGCTGGAGTTCCAGGGCCGTGTCGACGACCAGGTCAAGGTGCGAGGTTTCCGCATCGAGCCCGGCGAGATCGAGGCGACACTCACCGGTCACCCCGCCGTTCGCGGCGCGGTCGTGGTGGTACGCGACGACCAGCCGGGCCGCACCCAACTGGTCGCGTACGTGCAGCCGCACGCCGACGTCAGGACGACACCGGTCCAGTTGCGCCGGTTTCTCACCCATTCCCTCCCGGACCACATGGTGCCCGCCGCCGTGGTCCTGCTCGACGAGATTCCCCTGACGCCCAACGGCAAGGTCGACCGCCGGGCGCTGACCGCCCCCGTCGCCGCACCGGCCGGTGCGGACGAGCCGCCCGCCGGGTCCCGGGAAGCGGCGCTGTGCGCGCTGTTCGCCGACATCCTGGGCGTGGCACGGGTCGGCCTGCACGACTCGTTCTTCGACCTCGGCGGTGACAGCATCGCGGTCGTCCCCCTGGTCTCCAGAGCACTGGCCAAGGGCATCGAGTTCAGCGCCCGTGACGTCTTCCGGCACCCCACCGTCGCGGAACTGGCCCCGGTGACGGGTGCCGTGACGACCGGGACCGGCGGCTTCGCGAGCGCGGCCGTCCCGCTCACCGCGGAGCACCTGGAAGCGTTGCGCGGGGCGTACCCGACCATGTCCGAGGTGCTGCCGCTGGCGCCCCTGCAGGAGGGGTTCCTGTTCCACTCCCGGCTGGCCGGTCCGTCCGGGGACGCCTACACCTCCCAGATGACCTTCGACCTGGACGGCGCGCTGCGGGCGTCGAAGCTGCTGGAGGCCGCCGGGGAACTGCTGCGGCGGCACCCCAACCTCCGGGTGGCGTTCGTCTACGACGACTTGCCCGAACCGGTGCAGGTGGTCTGCGCGGATCTCACGGTCCCCTGGGCGGAGACGGACCTGTCCGGCCTGCCCGAGGACGCGCGCGAGCAGGAGGCACGGCGGCTCGCCGCCGCGGAACGCGACAGAGGGTTCGACCCGGCCGTAGCACCGCTGCTGCGGCTGATGCTGCTGCGGCTGTCCGACGCCTCCCACCGGCTGGTGCTGACCGCCCATCACATCCTCTGGGACGGGTGGTCGACCTCCCTCCTCCTCCGCGAGCTGTTCACGCTGTACGCCGGTGGCTCCCTGCCCCCGGTGGTCCCCTACCGCCGCTATCTGGACTGGCTGGCCGGCCGGGACCGCGCCGAGTCGAGGCAGGCATGGGCCGCCGCGCTGGCCGGGCTGGACAAGCCCGTCCTCGTCGCTCCCGGGGCTCCTCCCGCAGGCCGGCACGAGCAGGTCAGATGCGATCTGGACGCGGATCTCACCAGTGCCGTGCACGGCTACGCGCGCTCGCACGGATTGACAGTGAACACCCTGGTGCAGGCCGCCTGGGGCAGTGTGCTGAGTCAGGTCACCGGAGCCGACGACGTGGTCTTCGGATGCTCGGTGTCCGGGCGTGCGCCGGAGCTGCCCGGAAGCGAGCAGCTGGTCGGGCTGCTCACCAACACGATTCCGGTGCGGGTACGGCGATCGGCCGGCGAATCCCTGCCCGACTCGCTCACCCGGTTGCAGCGCGAGCAGGCGGAACTGATGCCGCACCACCATCTGGGACTGGGCGAGATCCTGCGCCAAGCCGGGCTCGGCACGAGTCTGTTCGACACGGCGATCATGTTCGTCAACTACTCCTTCGACCCGGCACACTGGGCCGCCCCGCTGACGGACGTGAAGCTGACGGGCTTCGAAGTGGAGGACGACACCCACTACCCGCTGCGGCTGGCCGTGGTACCCGGCACCCCGTTCCATCTGCGGCTGGGATTCCACCCGGAGCAGTTCCGGCGCGCCGAGGCCGAGCGCCTGCTCTCCCGGCTGGTCGGTGCCTTCGAAACGATCGTCGCCGGCGAGACGCGCCGGCCCGGAACGCTGTAGCGAGGGATCTCGGTTGAACGTCACCGGCGTGTACTTGAAGAGCATCGGCATCCACCTTCCGCCCATCACGAGCATCGCCTCGGCAGTGCGCAGCGGGCTCTATCCCGCGGCGGAGGCCGAGGTCCACGAACTGACCGGGGTCGCCGTCGCCGACGGCACACCGGCGCCGGAGATGGCCCTGGCGGCGGCTCGGCAGGCCTTCGAACGCGTCGGGCATCCGCCGCGGGACATCGGTCTGCTGCTCTACGCGAGCTCCTGGCACCAGGGCCCGGACGGCTGGCAGCCGCAGTACCTGCTGCAGCGCGCCCTCGTCGGCGGCGACGTGCTGGCGGTCGAGGTCAGACAGGGCTGCAACGGCATGTTCGCCGCCCTCGAACTCGCCGCGGGCTATCTGAACGGTGACGGACGGTCGGTGCACGCACTGCTGGTCGCGGCCGACAACTTCGGCACCCCGCTGATCGACAGGTGGCGGATGGGCCCCGGCTATGTGGCGGGCGACGGAGCCAGCGCGCTGCTGCTCACCACCGAGCCGTCGTTCGCCCGGCTGCTGGCCGTCGGCTCCGGTGCCGTGCCGGAGGCCGAGCAGATGCACCGCGGTGCGGAACCGCTCTTCCCGCCGGGTCCGACCCTCGCACGTCCGCTGGACTTCGCCGCCCGCAACTCCGAGTACAAACGCCAGGCGATCGCGGACGGCACAGGCACGGCCGCGCTGATCCGCATCCACCAGCAAACCCTCACGGTGGTGGAGCGCACTCTGGCGGAAGCCGGACTGGACATCGGCGATGTCGCGCGGGTCGCCTACATGAACTACTCCCGGGAGATCGTGGAGCAGCGGTGCATGGCGGCGCTCGGGCTGGCCATGTCCCGCTCGACCTGGGAGTTCGGCCGGACGGTCGGCCATCTGGGTGCCAGCGACCAAGTGGTCTCGCTGAACCACCTCCTGGAGCGCGGCGAACTCAAGCCGGGCGACGTGATGCTCCTGCTCGGCGTAGGCCCCGGAGTGACGGTCTCCTGCGCGGTGGTGGAGATCGCCGAACCGGTGCCCTGGCACGGCTGAACGCACGTCACATGACGACTGTGGAGAAGGCGAGGAGTCCAGATGGAGCACCATCCTTCCGTTTCCGAGGAACAGGAGCCCGTGGCCGTCATCGGGGTCGCGTGCCGGTTCGCCGGTGACGCGGACACCCCGGAGGCGTTCTGGAAGCTGCTGGTGACGGGGCGAGACGGTATCGGGGAGGCACCCGTCGAGCGATGGGAGGCGTACCAGGCACTGGGACCGGACCATGCCGCGGCCGTGCGGCGCGCGGCTGTGCCCGGCGGGTTCCTGTCCGACATCCAGGGCTTCGACTCGGCGTTCTTCGGTCTGACGCCGCGCGAGGCGGAGCTGATGGACCCCCAGCAGCGGCTGCTGCTCGAACTGGCCTGGGAAGCCCTGGAGCACGCCGGGGTCGCGCCGCGCGGTCTGGCCGGTGGCGACACCGGGGTGTTCGTCGGTGTCGGCTCCGACGACTACGGCCGCCGCATGCTGGAGGACCTGCCGCACATCGAGGCATGGACCGGGATCGGCAGCTCGATGTGCGCGGCGGCGAACCGTATCTCCTATGCGCTGGACCTGCACGGGCCGAGCCTCGCCGTCGACACGGCCTGCTCGGCCTCGCTGGTCGCCGCTCATCTGGCATGCCAGAGCCTGCGGGCAGGAGAGTGTTCCCTCGCCCTGGTCGGCGGCGTCAACCTCGTCGTCTCCCCCGGTCTGACCCTCACTCTCCAGGCTGCCGGGGCCACGGCGGCCGACGGCCGGTGCAAGTCCTTCGATGCGTCGGCGGACGGGTACGGCCGGGGTGAGGGCGGCGGTGTGCTCGTCCTGAAGACGCTGTCGGCCGCCCAGCGCGACGGTGACCGCGTGCTCGCGGTCATCCGGGGCGGCGCGGTCAACCAGGACGGCCGGACCAACGGGATCATGGCGCCCAACGGCGACGCGCAGCGGGTGCTGCTGGCCGAGGCCTGCCGCCGGTCGAACGTGGTGCCGGAGTCGGTGAGCTATGTGGAGACCCACGGCACCGGCACCGGGCTGGGCGATCCGCTGGAGGCCGGAGCGCTCGGTGCCGTGTACGGACGGGGCCGCCCGGCCGGTGAACCCTGTCTGATCGGGTCGGTGAAGCCCAACATCGGCCACCTGGAGGCCGGTGCCGGGGTCGCCAGCCTCATCAAGGTGTCACTCGCGCTGGCGAACGAGGAACTCCCGCCCAGCCTGAACTTCTCCGTCGGCAATCCCGCGATCGACTGGGCCGGCTCCGGACTGAGCGTCGTGACCCGGCCCACCCCCTGGCCACGAGGCGACCGGCCACGCCGCGCCGGTGTCTCCGGATTCGGTTACGGCGGAACCATCTGCCATCTGCTGCTGGAGGAGGCTCCCGCGCCGGCCGGACGGCCCCCCGCCGAAACCGCGGCCGCGGCCGCGGCCGGGGAATCGTCCGCTCTGTTCCCGCTGTCGGCCGCCTCCGACGCCGCGCTGCGGGAGACAGCCGGGCGGCTCGCCGACGCGGTGGCCGGGACGGATCACCCGTTGGACTCGGTCGGGCACACGCTCGCGCTGCGCCGGTCCCACCTCGAGCACCGCGCGGCGGTCGTGGCGGCCGGTCGTGCGGAGCTCGTCGCCGCGCTGCGTACGGTCGCCGAGGGCTCCCCCGCCCCCGCGACCACGGCCGGCACGGCTCTGGACGAGCAGGACGCCAAACTGGTCTGGGTCTTCTCGGGACACGGCTCGCAGTGGATCGGCATGGGGCGCGAACTGCTCGAGTCCGAGCCGGCGTTCGACGCGGCCCTAGAACAGCTGGACCCCGTCTTCGTCGAGGAGACCGGCCGGTCCGCACGGGACCTGATCCGCTCCGACGACCAGAGTGACGTCGAACACGTCCAGATGATGATCTTCGTGATGCAGGTGGGTCTGGCCGCCGTGTGGCGCTCCTACGGCGTCACGCCGGACGCGGTGATCGGACACTCCGTGGGCGAGATCGCCGCGGCCGTGGCCTGTGGCGCCCTCAGCCCCGAGGACGGCGCCCGGCTGAGCTGCCGCCGGTCCCGGCTGCTGCGCAAGGTGGCCGGCGCCGGTGCGATGGCGATGACGGACCTGCCGTTCGCGACGGTGTGCGAGCGCCTCGCCGACCGCACGGACGCTGTCGCGGCGATCGCCGCGTCCCCCGTGTCGACGGTGATCTCGGGAAGTCCCGACGCCGTCGAGGCCCTGATCGCGCAATGGTCCGAGGACGGCGTCCAACTGCGGCGGGTCTCCTCGGACGTGGCCTTCCACAGTCCGCAGATGGACGCCCTGGTCGACGAACTGGCGGCGGCCGCAGCCGACCTGTCGCCCCGGCAGCCGGCCGTGCCGATGTATCGCACGGCCCTGCCCGATCCACGCTCCGCCGCGGCCCTGGACGGCTCCTACTGGGCGTCCAATCTGCGCAACCCCGTCCTGCTGGCCGACGCGACCGTGGCTGCCGTCGAGGACGGCTACCGGGCCTTCCTGGAGGTCTCGCCGCACCCCGTGGTGGCGCACTCGATCCGGGAGACGCTCGCCGAACAGGACCTCGACAACGGCTTCGTCGGTCACACACTGCGCCGGAACTCCCCCGAGAGGACCTCGCTGCTCACCGCCCTCGGCGCCGTGCACTGCCGCGGAGCCGCCGTCGACTGGGCCCGGCTGCACCCGGCGGGGACACTGGTCACTCTGCCCACGGTCGCCTGGCAACGACAGCCGCACTGGTACGGCGGTGCCGTCGCGGCCGTGGGCCAGGGCTTGCAGCACGACGTGGAGTCCGGTGCCCTGATCGGATCCGAAGTGGCGGTCGCCGGGGAGCGGTTGCGGCTGTGGCGCACGCTGCTGGACGAGTCCAGCCGCCCGTATCCGGGGCATCACACCGTCGACGGCACCGAGATACTGCCGGCCGCCGTGACGCTCACCTCGTTTCTGGCCGCTGTCCACGGCACGGCCCTCGACGACGTCGTGCTCCGGCTGCCGCTCGTGGTGGCCGAACAGCGGGAGATCCAGGTGGTGGTCTCCGGGAACGAGGCGCGGCTGGCGTCGGCGACCGAGCACGGCGGCTGGCTGACCCACGCCACGGCCGTGGCCGGCGACGGCACGCCCGATCCGGCCCGCCGGATCCGCGGGCTGCGCCCCGCCGACCCCGGGGACGTCCTCCGGCACCTGGCCGCCATGGGGGTGCCGACCATGGCGTTTCCCTGGACGGTCGAGGAACTGCTGCGCGGCGACCACGCGTTGCGTGCCCGGGTCCGCATCGGTCCGGCCCGGTCCTGGGCACCCGTCTTCGATGCCGCGCTGTCGGTCGCTCCCACCGTCTACCCGGGTCCCCCGACGCTGCGCATGGTGGCGGGCGTGGGACGGGTGCGCACCGTGCGACAGCCGCCGGAGACCGCCGACATAGAGGTCACCGAGCAGGACGACGTGCTCGACATCGTGGTACGGGACACCGGCGGTGAGGTGGTCGCGCGTCTCTCCCAGGTGCGTTACGGGGCGCCGACGGCTTTCCTGACGGGTCCGGCGGACCTGGTGCACGAGGTGACCTGGCAGCCACTCAAGGTGGCCACCGGCGCCGACGAGCGCGAGGTGGCCCTGCTCGGCGCCGCCCCCGGCCTGGCGGAGGCGCTGCGCGCCGCCGGAGCGCGCTGCCGGATCCTCGACGGGCCCGAGGATCTGGCCGGACTGGACGGGCCGGTGGACGTGTTGGTGCCGGCGGCGTCGCCGGAGCCGGGTGAGTCCGTCCCCGAGGCGGCCGCGCGATCGGCGTGGCGGATGCTGGAGGCGGTTCGGCTGCTGCCCGCCGCGGGCGGGGCACGGTTGTGGTGCGTCACCACCGGCGTGCGGGAGAGCCGGGAGGAGAGCGGGCTCGCGCAGGCGCCCCTCTGGGGTCTGGGCCGGGTGCTGGCGACCGAGCACGAACATGTGTGGGGCGGGATCCTCGACCTGGCGGGCGGCGATCCGGCCGGCGCCGCGGCCACGTTGCTGGAGGTGATCCGGTCTGCTCCGCGGGAGGACGTGATCGCCGTGCGCGACGCGGTCGCGACCACGGCCAGGCTGCGCCGGGCTCAGTCCGTTCGGACCCATCGGCCGGTGACGTGCCGGGCCGACGGTACATATCTGGTCACGGGCGGGCTGGGGCAGCTGGGCCTGGAGGTGGCCCGCTGGCTGGCCGAACGGGGCGCCCGGCGGCTCGTCCTGGCCGGACGCCGGACCCTGCCGGGCCGAGCGGACTGGGATCAGGCGGCAGAGCCGGAGGTGCGCCGGCAAATCGAGGGCGTGCGCGCGCTGGAGGCGATGGGCGTCACCGTACGCGTCGTGGCGCTCGACGTGGCGGATGCCGCGTCGGCGGCCCAGGCCTTGGTGCACTCGCCGGAAGCACGCGCGATGCCGCCGATCAACGGGATCGTGCACGCGGCCGGGGTCCTGGACAACCGGATGGCGGTGAACGTCGACGAGGCCTCGCTGCGCATGGTGCTGCGTCCCAAGGTTGACGGCGCCTGGGTGCTGCACCGTCTGTTCCAGCCCGGGACGCTCGACTTCTTCGCCCTGTTCTCCTCCTGCGGCCAGTTGCTGGGTCTTCCCGGCCAGGCCACCTACGGTGCGGCCAACGCCTTCCTCGACGCGCTGGCGACCCACCGGGGGGACAGTCTCAGCCTCGGCTGGACGTCCTGGCAGGGGCTGGGCATGGCGGTCAACGACGCGGTCGACCACGGGCTGCGGGCACAGGGCGTCACCCCGGTCTCCGCCGCGCAGGCCTTCGCCGCGTGGGACGTCGCCGCCGGGATGGGACCCGGACACTATCCGGTGCTGGGTGTCCTGCCACTGGAGGGCGGCGCACGGGGGCCGTTGCTGAGCGAACTGGCCGAGGCCCCGGCGGCCGGGGCCGAATCCGCCGGAGAGCCGGCGGACACGTTCGGCGACCTGGCGCCCGAGGAACTGCGCCTGCGGCTGCTGGAGTTCGTGGGCGAGCAGATCTCCCAGGAGATGCGCCTGGCGGCGACGGCGCTCGACGTCCGGCGCCCGCTGGTCGAGCAGGGGATGGACTCGGTGATGACCATCATGGTGCGGCGCCGTCTGGAGAAGCACTTCCGGCAGCCGTTGCCGTCGGCGCTGCTGTGGAACCGGCCGACGGTGACCGCCATCGCCGAGCACCTCGTGGGGCAGCTCACCGCTGCCCGCTGATGCCGTGACGCGAAAGGGGCGGTACGGCCGTAGGCCGTACCGCCCCTTCGTCCTGGGAGGCCGTGTCCGGGGACCGGCCTCCCAAGCCTGAGGCGGGCTCAGAAAGCCGGTGCCGAGGAGGGGGCGCGCAGTGTTCCGAGGTAGGGGTGCCACAGGTGGTCGGGGTTGTTCTCCACGGCCTCGACGACCTCCCGCATGGCACGCAGCGCCCTGGGCTCCTCGTCGTCGTAGACGTCGCCCTGGAGCATCTTGAGCACGTCGATGCGGTACTGGGGATCCTGGACGAAGGCGGTGAAGAGCACGTTGAGCCGGTAGTAGATGGAGATGAACTCGTACCAGTAGCGCACCGCCCTGCGCAGTTTGTTCTCGTAGGCGGAAAAGCGCGCCTTTCCGTAGTCCCCGGCCTCGTGCGCGGCTATGACGTCCTTCGAGGCCAGCCGGGCGCTGTTGAGTGCCACGCTGACACCACTGGAGAAGATCGGGTCGACGAACCGCGCCGCGTCACCGATCAGCAGGAACCGGTCCCCGCAGATCTGCTTCATCGCATAGCTGTAGTCGCCCTCGGCCTTGAACGGCCTTATCTGCCGGCAGGTGCGCAGGGCGTCGTGCAGGTCGGAGCGGCTGCCGACGAGGTCCCAGAAGAAGTCGGCGCGGTCGGCCGCCGCTTTCCTGAAGCGTTCTTTCTGCGTGACCACGCCGATGCTGGTGATGTCCTCCGTGATGGGGATCTGCCAGACCCAGGTGTTCTCGACCGGCAGGAAATGGACGAAGATGTGGTCGGCCTGCTCGTCCTTTCCGGCCAGTGCCTGCCGGTCGAGCCCCTCGAACCAGGTGTGCACGGCGTACTGGTCGAACACCGGGTCGGAGACCTTCACCTTCAGCTGTCGGCCGAGCAGCGTCTGGCGGCCGGAGGCGTCGACGACCATGCCCGCCGTCACCGTCAGGTCGCCCGGACCGACCCGGCACGAGAGCCTGACCTGGTCAGGGTCGGAGAAGTCGACGTGCCGCACCCGTGCCCCGTTGATGACGGTGGCTCCCTGAGCGGCGGCGTGGGCCAGCAGGATCGCGTCGAACCGGCCGCGGTCCACGTGGAAGGTGTAGTCACGGTCGACGCCGGGTTGGTCACGCTCCACGAACTGGACTTCGGCGTCCCAGCCGTGGTTCAGGCCGCCGTAACCGAGCAGCGGGATGTCCCGCGTCTCGGCGGACGTCCAGGAGGCACCGTACTTCTTCGGGAAACCCGCCTCGTCGATCTTCGGCAGGACACCGATCTCCGCGAGGACGGGTGTCGTCGCGGGTACGAGTGACTCTCCGACATGTTCCCTGGGGAAGGTCTCGCTCTCCAGCACGCAGACCGACAGTCCCGCGCGCGCGAGATAGCTGGCCATCGTGGAGCCGGCGGGGCCCCCACCGATCACCGCGACGTCGTAGTCGGCTTTCATCCTGCGGCCCCCTCGCCGGCAGCCACGGAGGACGCCTCGACGACAGCGCGGGCGATGGACCGGATGTCGGCGAACGTGTGGGCGTCGATCCGCGCCAGCGGAATGGCCGCACCGAGGTTGTCCCGGATGAAGCCCAACAGGACGGCGACCCGGAGCGAATCCAGCACCCCTGACTCGACGAGCGGGGTCTCCTCGGTCAGAGAAACCTCCTGCCCGCCCTGCAGAAACTCTTCCGTTATGAATTTCTCCAGCGCATCTTTTATTTCTTGCTCAGTCATTCCTTCGCATCCTCTCTTGTCCGGCGTGTGGCCGCGATCAGTTCCTCATGTGACATCCGGTCGACCTCGGCGCGGAATTCCGCCTCCACTACCGCGGCCAGTTCCGTCACGGTTCCTCCTTCGAATACGACCCGCATGGGCAGGGTCACCTCGAAATCCGTCTGAATGGCCGCGACGAGCCGGATGGCGAGGATCGAGTTGCCGCCGCTGGTGAAGAAATTGGTGCGCGCCCCCACGGGTGCGCCGAGCAACTCGGAGAAGATCTCCGCGATGCGTTCCTCGACGATCCCCTGCGGCTCGGCAGGCGCCTCGTCGTCCTCCGTGGCTCGGGGCGCCGGCAGTGCCGCACGGTCGAGTTTGCCGTTGGCGGTGAGCGGCAGGGCATCCATGATCATGATGTCGGTGGGCACCATGTAGGCGGGGAGCCGTCGCGCGCAGTACTCGGCCAGTTCCTCCGGCCGCGTGCCCGTACGGGCGGCGCAGTGGGCGACAAGGCCGTTGCCAACGGCCGTCACCACGGCGTCGCGCACCTCCGGGTGGTCGCGCAGCACCGCGGTCACCTCTGCCGGTTCCACCCGGTAGCCGCGGATCTTCACCTGCTCGTCACGGCGTCCGGTGAAGTCGATGTCCCCGCCGGGCAGCACGCGGGCGAGGTCCCCGGTGCGGTACATCCGGGAGCCCGGCGGCCCGTAGGGGTCGGGCAGGAAGCGCTCGGCGGTCAGCGCCGGGCTGTTCGCGTAGCCCTGGGCGACACCCGTCCCGCCGACATACAGCTCACCGACGGCGTCCACCGGCGCCGGCCGCAGCGAAGCGTCGAGGACCCGCAGGGTGACGCCGGGCAGCGGCCGGCCGATGGGCACCGTGGTGCGGCGCACGGGAGCGGACACCGGGTAGACGCAGGCACCCACGGAGGTCTCGGTCGGCCCGTACTCGTTGATCAGGCGGCCCGGGCCCAGGGCGCCGGCCCACAGGTCCGCCAGCGTCGGGGGCAGCGCCTCCCCCGCGACGACGATGGCGTCGGCCAGGCCGGGTATCCGGTCGGGCGGAATCTGGTGGGAGAGGATCTCCAGGTGTCCGGGAGTCAGCTTGATGAAGGAGAACGGCGCGGCGGCCGAGAGACGGGCACCCAGTTCCGCCAGATCCAGGTCCTGCGGCAGAAGGTGGACCGGACGGCCCGCCAGCAGCGGGGCCCAGAGATTGGGCACCACCAGGTCGAAGGCGATGGAGGAGAACAGCGGGGCGCCGCTCCCTGCCCGGCCGGCGAGTTCCTCGACCGCCCAGCGCACATGGCCGGCCAGCCCGGCATGGGTGATCACCACGCCCTTGGGCCGGCCGGTCGAGCCGGACGTGTAGATGACGTAGGCGGGCAGGTCCGGGTCGGCCGGGCGGCCGGCAGGGCTCGCCGAAGCCTCGGGGAGAGCATCCGCGCGCACGATCTCGCCGTCGTGGATCCCGCGCATGCGCCGCTCGTGCCTCTCCTCGGTCAGCAGGATCCGGATCCCCGCGTCGGCGAGCATGTAGCCCATGCGTTCCGCCGGGAATTCCGGGTCCAGCGGGAGATAGGCGGCGCCGGCCTTCCAGACGGCCAGGAACGCGACCGGCAGGTCGATCCCGCGGTCGAGCAGGACTGCCACCACCGACCCCGGCCCCACGCCGAGCGCGCGCAGCCTGTCGGCCAGGCGGTCGGCGCGGCTGTCCGTCTCGGCGAAGGAGAGCGCCGTGTCGCCGGCGACCACCGCGACGGCCTCGGGCGTGCGGGACACCTGCCGCTCGAACAGGTCGAGAACGGATCCCTCGTAGGGGCTCCCGGGCGCCGCACCCCACGCGGTCAGGGCCGTGAGTTCCTCCTGCGGTGCCAGGTCCAGCGCGTCGAGCCGCGAGTCGGGGGCTGTCACGGCGGAGCGCAGCAGCGACCGGAAGTGGCCGGCGAGCCGGGCGATGGTGTCCTCGTC
The DNA here is from genome assembly GCF_964272715.1 of Streptomyces sp. SudanB182_2057. Lineage (NCBI taxonomy): Bacteria > Bacillati > Actinomycetota > Actinomycetes > Kitasatosporales > Streptomycetaceae > Streptomyces > Streptomyces sp. SudanB182_2057. Next base: position 124,101 of record NZ_OZ186799.1, on the reverse strand, counting down.
GTACAGCGCGGTGGCGTACTCGAACAGAGCGAGCATGGATCCGTCGTCCCGGTTTCTGAGGTACAGGGTGAGATCGGTCTTGGCCACCCGGGACGCCTCGATCATGCTGGCCAGGTCCTCGGCGCCCTCAGGAGCCCCGCTGAGTCCGGCACCGTGATAGTCCAGCGCCACCTGGTACAGCGGCGTACGGGACAGATCGCGCTCCGGTGCGAGGTCGGCGACCAGCCGGTCGAACGGGAGTCGCTGGTGGGCCAACGCGTCGGCGCACATGTCGCGCACGTCGGCGAGTGCCTCGGCGAAGGTGCGCTGCGGCTGCAGCCGGCAGCGCAGCACGAGGCTGTTCAGGAAGAACCCGACCACGCCGTCGAGTTCCGGCCGGTCACGGCCGGCGACCGGGGCGCCGACCGGAACGTCCCATTGGCCGGTGTGGCGGGCCAGCAGCGTGCCGAACGCCGTCAGCATCGTCATGAACGGCGTCGCGCCCGTTGTACGGGCCAGCCCGTCCAGGGCCGTTACGACCTCTGCCGGAATCGTCAGACTCAGCACCGCTCCGCGTGCGTCCCGGCGCCGGGGCCGCGGCCGGTCGGTTCGCGGTGACAGCGCGACCACCCCGTCGAGGGCCTTCCGCCAGTACTCCAGTTCGGTGGCCAGCACCTCGTCGGTGAGGACTGCACGCTGCCAGACCGCGTAGTCGGCGTACTGCACCGCGAGTGGGGGCAGGACGGCCGGCGCTCCGGTGGTCGCCGCGCTCAGGAACTGCCGGAAGTCTCGCTCCAGCACCGCGGACGACCAGCCGTCGCACGCGATGTGATGGATGAGGAGGACGAGTGTCTGCCTGCCGGACGGCTCGCGGAACAGCAGAGCCCGCAGCAGTGGCCCCTCTTCCAGGTCGAAGCCGCGCCGGGCGTCCTCGTCGAGCAGCTCGCCGATCCGGTCGCGCGCGGTGTCGATCAGCCGGAGACCCACCGGTCCGGGCGAGCCGATGTACTGGACGGGCTCGCCCCCCTCGACAGCGAACCGCGTCCGGAGTGCCTCGTGCCGCTCCACCAGCGCGTCGAGAGCGGCACGGATCGGCTTCTCGCCGGCATCGGACGGCACCGGGAGGAACACCCCGGACACCCATTCCCGCCCGGTCTCGTCCATCGCGTGCTGCAGCCAGATCCGGTGCTGTCCGTACGACAGCGGCAGTGCGCCGGCGCGCGGCACGGGGCGCACCGCGGGGGCTGCGGGACGGGCCGACTCGAGCAGCCTGGCCTGTGCGGCCGGGGTCGTCGCCGCGAGGAGATCGGCCGGTTCAACGCTCCGGCCCGCGGCCGTGGTCAGCCGGTGGGCGAGCCGCACCAGTTGCAGGGAGGAGCCGCCCAGCTCGAAGTAGTCGTCGTGCCGCCCCACGTACTCCACGCCGAGCAGTTCCCGCCAGAGTCCGGCGACGAGCTCCTCCGCCGGGCCGGGTGTCCCGGTGTCCTCGCTCCGCTCCACGGGGGGCAACGCGGTCACGTCGACCTTGCCGCTGGACGTGGTGGGAAGGGCGTCCAGCGCCACGAAGGCCGCCGGGAGATAGGCGGCGGGCAGCCGCCCGCGCAGATACTCCGCGAGCCCGTCGGTACTGGTGCCCGGTCGCAGGCACACATAGGCGGCGAGCCGGGTGGTGCCGTTGGCCGCCTCGTAGGGGGCTACAGCCGCCTGCCTCACTCCGGGATGTCCGAGCAGCGCCGTGGTCACCTCTCCCGGCTCTATCCGGACACCGTTGATCTTGATCTGGTGGTCCCTGCGACCGAGGTAGTCAAGACCGCCGTCCGCCCGCCACTGGCCGAGGTCGCCGGTGCGGTACAGGCGGGTTCCGGGCGCGCCGCCGGGGTCGGGCACGAAGCGTTCCGCGGTGAGCGAGGGGTTGCCCAGGTAGCCGTGTGCCACGCCGGGGCCGCCCGCGCAGATCTCGCCGCTCTCGTCGAGGACCACGCGCATACCCGTGACCGGTGCGCCGATCGGCACGAGCCCCGTCCGCTGCAGGGGATCGAAGCGGTGCGCGGTGATGTCGACGCATGCCTCGGTCGGGCCGTAGGTGTTCCACACCTCGACCTCGCCGGCACCGTCCTCGACCGCGCGGAGAAAGCGCTGGACGAGGTCGGCGTACAACGGCTCCCCGCCGGAGGTCAGGACGCGCAGGTCGGCACAGGCCTCCCAGCCGGGCTCCGCCACCAGCGCGCGGAGCACGGACGGCACCACCTGCAGCACCGTGATGCGGTGCTCCGCGACCGCGCGCACCAGGGCCGCGGGGTCGCGTTCCGCTCCCTGCGGTGCCAGGACAACCGTGCCGCCGCTGGCCAGCGGAGCGAAGATCTCCCAGCTCGCGGCGTCGAACGTGAGCGGTGTCTTCTGCAGGATCCGGTCCCGCGGTGTGAGGGCGTGGACGGTGACGCGCCAGCGGACCGTGTTGGCGATGGCGTCGTGGCCGACGACGACGGCCTTGGGCCGTCCGGTGGAACCCGAGGTGTAGATCACGTAGGCAGGGTGATCGCCGGAGGCCCGCGGTCCCGGGCCGGGGCTGTCGTCGCCGGCCGTGTCCGGGTCGGGGGCGAGCGTCAGCACGCCGGGCACCGGGTCTCCCGGCGGCTCGTCGGCCAGCAGTACCCCGGCACCGCTGTCGGCAAGCAGCGTCGCGGTGCGGTTCCACGGGTCAAAGGGGTCGAGCGGCAGGTAGGCTGCGGCCGCTTTCCACGCCGCCAGCAGCGCGACCACCATGCTCCGGCTCCTCGACAGCCGGACGCCCACGGGCCTGTCCGGGCCCGCGCCGGCGTCTCGGAGCCGCCGGGCCATGCGGTTCGACTGCCGCTCCAGGTCCCGGTAGGTGAGGGAACCTGCCGTGTCGACGACCGCGATGGCCTCGGGTGTGAGGGCAGCCTGACATCCGACGAGTTCATGGATCAGCATCGGGAACGCTCCCGTCCGGTATCCCAGTCGAGCAGGACGCGCGCGAGTTGTGTCAGCGCGTCATCGAAGTAGAAGTGGCCCCCGGGCAGCACCTGGATCTCGAAGGAACCGACGGTGAGCTTCGCCCACCGGGCCGCGTCCGCGGGCGAGACCGTCTCGTCCCGGTCGCCCGTGATCGCGGTGACCGGACAGCTCAGCGGAGACCCGGGCGCGTACTCGTAGCCACGGATCGCGTCGAAGTCGTGGCGCAGCGTGGGCAGTGCCATCCGCCACACCTCCTCGTCCTCCAGGACGGTGGCGTCGGCCCGGCCCAGAGAGCGCAGATAGGCGCGCAGTGCCTCGTCGTCGAGGACTTCCAGGTCGGCGGGCCGGCGTTCGAAGGGCGCCTTGGAGGCCGAGACGAAGAGGTGCGCGAGCGGTGACGGATAGCGCGGCCGCAGCCGCCGCGCGGTCTCGAACGCCACGGTCGCCCCCATGCTGTGCCCGAAGAAGGCTGTGGGCCGGCGCAGCCGCGGGGTGATCTCCGCGGCGATGTGGTCCGCCAGCGCCACCAGGGCCGGCAGCGGTGGATCCGCTATCCGGTCCTGCCGCCCCGGGTACTGCACGGCGATGAGTTCGACGGACGGCGGCAGCAGCGTCACCCAGTCCCGGAACGCGCTGGCCGCGCCTCCGGCATAGGGGAAGCACACCAGCTGAGCCGTGGCCTCGGGCCGGGGCGCGAAGGTGCGCAGCCACCGGGACTCCACCATCTGGTTCCCTCCGGGTCAGCGTACGGGTGTGAACTGGATCGGCAGCCGTCGCAGGAAGCGGAAGTTGGCGCTCTCCAGCCAGGCCTGTTCCGTCTCGGCCAGGCGCAGGTCATCGGTCCGCCGCAGGAGCGTCGCGATGGCGATCTCCGTCTCGGCGACCGCCAGAGCGGCGCCGAGGCAGTAGTGGATTCCGTGTCCGAAGGACAGGTGGTCGTGTGCCTTGCGCCGTACGTCGAGCCGGTCCGGGTCCGGGTAGTGCCGCGGGTCCCGGTTTCCGGCGCCGAGGACGAGCGCCACCGAGTCACCCGCCCGTATCTGCCGGCCCCCCGCCTCGAGATCGGCGAGTGCCACCCGCGACGTGAACTGCACCGGGCTGTCGAAGCGCAGGAATTCATGGGCGGCGTTGGCGGCCAGCTCCGGACTCTCCCGGAGCAGGCGCATTTGGTCGGGGAAGGCGGTGAGGGCCAGCACCGCGTTCCCGATGAGGTGCGTCGTGGTCGCCTGCCCGGCGTCGATGAGCAGCAGGAAATTGGCGAAGATCTCGTTCTCGGTGTAGTCGGCCTCGCCGAGTTGTCCTGCGATCATCCGGCTGAACAGGTCCTCGGCGGTGCCCTCGCGGCGGGCACGCTGGCCCTCGGCGAAGGTCTCACGCAGTGCCTTGATCCGCGGTACCTGGGTCTGGGACTGGGTGAAGAACTCGTGCAGCAGCCCCTGCCAGTTCTCGATCTGGTGCGCGTGGGTCTGCTCGATGCCCGCCAGCCGCCGGATGACGTCTCGGGTCAGTGGCTCGGAGAAGTCGTGGATGACGTCCATGCGGCCGCTCGGCAGGACGCGGTCGAGCAGCCCGTTCACGGTGTCCTCGATCACCGGCCGCATCTCGCGGACGAACCGGGGCGTGAGCCCGGGGCGGATGAGCCGTCTCAGCTTGGTGTGCCGCGGTGGCTCGTTGAAGAGCATCATGTCGGCGAGCGCGTCTCTCAGCGGTGCGAGACCGGCCCGGGTCTCCGCGGGAAGCTGCTCGTAGAAGCTGTCGATACGGGCGCCGGAGAGCCTGGGGTCCTTCGACAGCGCTGCGATTTCCGCATGATCGAGGACGATCCAGGCCCGCATCCAGCGGTCCCACTGAACGGGCCCGTCCTTCCGTAATTCGCGGTACAGCTCGTACGAATCACTCCATTCACCGTCGAAGAGTCGAAGCAGGCTGGGGGAACGCACAGAATCCACCCCACCACCGTTCCGGCCAACTCTATATTTTCCCCCTACGACGCCTATCCCGACTGGGCCGGATCTCCGCATATAGAGCCGTCATAGCCGGCTTCCGGAGAATTCGACGGAGTATCGTCACTCAGAGGGGGCGGCGGATGGCCGACATCGACGTCCGGATTCTGGAGAACGCGGAACACCGCTCCGCCCACGACATCGCCGGGGCGGCCCACCACAATCCGCCCGTGTCCGACGCGGCGTGGGCGTACCTGCGCGATCTGCGCGAGCCCGGACTGACGCTGGGCGCGTTCCGCAGCGGAACACTGGTGGCCACGACGCATCTGCTGCGCTCGCACCTCGCGGTGCCCGGCGGATCGGCCGTGCCGATGGCTGCCGCGACCGGCAGCGGCGTGCGAGCGGACCACACCCGAATGGGCATCTTCACGCGGCTGAAGCGCGAACAACTGGCGCTGGCCGCACAGCAGGGGTTCGCCATCGTGGGCAACATCGTCAGCGAGGCGACCATCTACGGCCGCTTCGGCCACGGCGTCGGCACCATGTCCCGCGCGCTGCGGCTGGACCCGCGGCAGGCCCGGATGCGGCCGGAGGTTCCCTCCGGCGGGGACGTCCGGCTGATCGACCCGGAGACCTCGCTCACCCTACTGCCCCGGCTCTACGAACGGCTGGGCCCTTACCGGCCCGGGGTGATCGGACGGTCCGGGCTCTGGTGGCGGGCCAAGTGGGAACGGCTGGTGCGCTCGGGCAAGTGCCCTGTGGTCGCGGTCCACGCGGGTGCGGACGGTGACGACGGCTTCGTCGTGTACGAGACTCGGCAGCGCGAGGATTCCGGGTCTCGGGTCACGCTGATGGTGACCGACTTCCACGCCGCGCGTCCGGAGGCGGTGGCGGGCCTGTGGCGTTTCCTGCTGGGCCTGGACCTGGTCGAAGAGGTGTGCGTACGGCGCAGGCCGACCGACGAACTTGTGGAGGGAATGCTGGTGAACTGGCGGGCGTGCCGCACCCACACACTCAACGACGACCTGTGGCTGCGGTTCGTCGATCTGCCGGCGGCGCTGAACGCGCGTGCCTACGGCGACGGCGATCCCGTCGTGCTGTCCGTCACCGACGAGTTCCTGCCCGGCAACGCCGGGAACTACCGCGTATCACCCGCGGGTTCGGAGCAGACCTCGGAGGAGGCGCAGTTGTCCGTAAGCGTCCAGGCTCTGGCCATGGCCTATCTGGGCACGACGAGCTTCGCGAATCTGGCCGCGATCGGTGGTCTGCGCGTGCACGACGGCAAGGCGCTGCCGAACGCGGACCGGCTGTTCGGTGCGCGTTCGGCAGCGTTCTGCGGGACCGTCTTCTGAATCTGCCGAGTGGTGGACCAAGGCCGCCCCCGGCGGCGTACGGCGGCTTCGGTCTCGCCGCGCCGCCTTCACCGCGCAGGCCAGGGGGCGGGCGTGGGGTGGCCAGCGCCTCCCTCAGGCCGGTTCCCGCCCCGCGCTCAGCGGGTGGCCTTCGGGCAGACCCCGCGGCACCATTCGAGCACAGCCATCGCGCTGTGCATCTTGTTCTCGGCTTGGTCAAGCGCCATGCTCATCGGTCCGTCGAGCACATCGGCGGTCACCTCTTCGCCCCGGTGCGCGGGCAGGTCGTGCATGAACATGGCCTGCGGACTGTCCTCCCATAGACGGGAGGTCACCTGGAACGGGGCGAAGTCCTGCCGCCAGTCGGCCGAGGGCTTGGTGGTGCCGGTGGTCTGCCAGCGGGTGGTGTAGACGACGTCCAGGGACTGGGGCAGGTCGTCCATGTCATGGCGTTCGGCGAAGGACGAGCCGGCCGCGGTCGCCAGCGCCTCGGCGCGCGCCCGCACCTTCGCGCTCAGACCGTAACCAGGCGGGGTGCGCAGTTCGAGCACGACGCCGGGAAACCGGGTCAGGGCCAGCGCCAGTGCGGCGGCCGTGTTGTTGCCCTCGCCGACGTAGCAGACCCGCAGTCCCTCGACCGTGCCGAACCGCGCCTGCATGGTGATCAGGTCGGTGAGCGCCTGGGTGGGGTGCTCCTCCTGGGTCATGGCGTTCACCGTGGCCATGTTCTTCTGTGCCGCCCAGGCCGCCAGGGAGTCCTGTGTGCGCCCGGTGCGGATCACCATCACGTCCAGCATCCGGGCCAGCACCCGGCCGGTGTCGTCGAAGGTCTCCCCCGTGTTGGTCTGCAGATCCCCTGGCCCGAAGGGCACGATCTGGGCACCCAGCCGGAGAGCCCCGGCCGAGAACGCGGTACGGGTACGGGTCGAGGTCATCTCGAAGAAGACGCCCACGACGTCCCCTTCCAGCGGCAGCGAGCGTGCGGCCCGGCCGGTGGCGTGTGCGACACCCCGTTCGACGATGTCCCGCAGATCCGAGTCCGACAGGTCATCCGTGGAGACGAGGCTCCGGTATTCCCGTTCCATGTCCAGTTCTCTCCCTAAAGATGCCGACTCCAGGCTGTTGACCGGGGTTGTCGGGGCGTCCGGCGCTCCGTCACCCTCCGGGATCCGGTGTCTTGCGCAGCCGCGCCTCCCGGATGGGCCGACTCAGCAGGGCCGCGACGGTGACCGCGGCCATGACGGCGCTCAGCCACAGCACGGTTCCCGGTCCGCCGGACGAGGCGAGGAGGACACCGGCGACAAGGGGGCCGAGTGAGTTGGCGCCCGAACTGATCAGGCTGGCGACGCTGCCGACCCGCCCTTGCAACTCGTCCGGCGTGACCTGTACCTGATAGACCCCGGCGACCACGTTGATCAGCGCGCCCACGAACAGCATCACCGACATCAGTGCCCCCAGCACGACGGGCTGCGAAGTCATCGCCACCCACGGCATGGCGAGGGTCCAGACGGCGAAGACACCGATGATGACCGTTCCCGGGTGCAGGCGACGGATCAGCAGCGGCCCCAGCATCGCGCCGCTGATACCACCCACCCCGCCGAGGAACCCGATGATCCCCATGAACGTCGGTGAACCGCCGTTCTCGTTGATGATCACAACGATGGCCAGGCGGAGCGCGTTGAAGAGCACGTTCGTCACCGAGACCAGGAACACCGCCGCCCGCAGGAAGCGTTGCCGGAACAGCCAGCCGATTCCCTCGGCGACCTCGGTGCGCAGTGCGGTCCTGCGCGCCTGCCGTTCCTTTTGCAACTTCGACCTGATGAACAGCAGATTGACAAGAGCGACGATGTGGAGAGCCGCGGTGAACAGGAAGGGAGCCCAGTTGACGAGGACGAACAGCGAGCTGCCGGTCGGCTGCCCCGCCAGGCCGGCGGCTCGTCCTCTGGCCTGGTTCTGCGCCAGCGCCGATGGCAACTGGGCGGACGAGACCACGTTGCGCACCGCGGCGCGTTCCGAGAGCCGGTAGAAGACGAACGCGCTGCCCTCGATAAAGGCGACGATCAGCAGTTGCGGCAGCCACAACCGGCCGAGGAGCAGCGCGGCACCGACGCTCGCCAGGGACAGGGCGCAGACGGCGTTGCAGGTGATCATCGTCCGGCGCCGGTCCCACCGGTCCACGAACGCCCCGGCCGGCAACTGCACGAGCAACAGCGGCAGCAGCGCGGCGAAGCCGACCAGTCCCGCGGCCGACGGGGAGCCGCCTACCCAGATCATCAACAGCGGGTAGGCGGACGTGGTCACCGCGTTGCCCCACGTGGCGATGCCCACGCCCGTCCACAGGAACCAGAAGTCACGGTTGCGTCGAAGCGGGACGGCCGGCTTCTCGGCATCGACGATGCCCGTCACTCGGCCTCGTCCCGCAGCCGCGAGGAGACGAAGGTCCGTACGACGTCCTCGCCCGCGAAGCCGTTGGTGAGGACCACCCATCCGTCACCGCTGCCGACCGAGCACGTCACCAGCGCGTGATAGCCGATCGGCGAGCCGCCGTGCCCGAACTGCGCGTCGGTGCCGCTGACGTCGACGACGGCGCCCAGGCCGTAGGAGCTGTCCGCCGCCGGTGTCAGCATCTGCTCGGCGGTCCGCGGCGACAGCGGAGCCGACGGCAGACCCAGCCGGGACCGCCGGATCTCGAGTGTCAGCTTGGCGATGTCCGTCGCCGTGGACCACAGGCCGGCTGCCGCCAGGTCCGGGCGCAGCAGCCAGCCGCCCTCGACGGGAGTGCCGTCGCGGTGGTGGCCGAGTGCCACGGGCGCCGTGGTGCGTTCCGGGAACGTCTGGTCGAAGTCGCTGTCGGCCATGCCCAGCGGCACGAAGACCAGATGCCGCATCAGTTCGGGGAAAGCCTCCCCGGTGGCGTCGACCATCGCCTGCTGGAGTACGGAGAAGTGGACGTTCGCTTTCCGGAAGGCGCCCGGCGGCCTCTCCCGTACCACCGGGGCGTTGGTCGCCGGCTCTCTGCCGTGCAGTACGTCCAGCAAGGTGGGTACCGAGGGGGCACGATAGCCCTTCCCCTCGTTGGGGGTCAGTCCGGAGCGATGACCGAGCAGGTGCCGGACGGTGATCCGGGCTTCGTCCCCACCGCCGGGCACCCGCCACCCCCGCAGGTAGGTGTTGACATCCTCCTCCAGGTCGAGCACCCCCTCGTCCACCAGGCGCAGTGCGCCTACCGCGGCGACGTACTTGCTCATCGAGCCCACTTGGAACACGGTCCGCGGGGTGACGTCGCCACCGCCGGCGAAGAGCGTTCCGTAGCAGGGGACGGCCACGAGTTCGCCGTCCTCGATCAGGGCCGCGCTCACGCCGGGGGTGCCGGCGGCACGCATCGCCCTCTCCGGCGACGGGATCCGCCGCCTTCGCGGTTTCACGGGCGGGGCAGGCCGGGTTTCGGGCTCGGCGTCCAGCGCCTCGGCGAGTTCCCCGAGCGTGCGGTGCTGGTAGAGGGCGAAGAGCGTCAGCGGCAGGCCCGCCCCCCGTGCCGCGGCCACCACCTTGATGGCGAGGATCGAGTGGCCCCCGAGGTCGAAGAACGAGTCCCGGGTCCCGATGCCGGAGATCCCGAGCGTCTCGGACCACAGCCGGGCGAGAATCTGCTCGGTGGGTGTCCGGGGCGGCGTGCGGTCGCCTCCGGTCGACTGCTGCGGACGCGGCAGCGCGTTCTCGTCCACCTTGCCGTTGGCGGTCAACGGCAGCCTTTCGACCGCGACAAGCTGCGTGGGCACCAAGGAGGCCGGCAGCCTGCGAGCGAGGTGCGCCCGGACGGCGTCGAGGTCGGCTGCGCCGGTGGCCAGGTAGCCGACCAGACGGCGGTCGCCGGGGACGTCCTCCCTGAGCAGCACCCGGGCCTGGGACACCGACGGATGCTCGGCGATAACCGCCTCGATCTCCCCCGGCTCGATCCGGAGGCCGTTGAGTTTCACCTGCCGGTCCGCGCGGGCCAGGAACTCCGCGGTTCCGTCCGGCAGCAGCCGCACCAGGTCGCCGGTGCGGTAGAGACGCGCTCCAGGCGGTCCGAAGGGATCGGGCACGAACCGCTCCGCCGTCAGCGCCGGCCGGTGGACATAGCCCCGGGCCACGCCCGTGCCACCGACGTACAACTCGCCCGGGACACCCGCCGGAACCGGTTCCATCCAGTGGTTCAGCACGTAGACGGTCATGTTCGGCAGCGGCCGCCCGATCGGGACGGTCGCGGTGTCCGGTTCGCTGTCGACCCGATGGATGGTCGTACCGACGGACGCTTCCGTCGGCCCGTACTCGTTGATCACCCGGACCGCCGGGGCCAGCCGTCGCCAGGCCGCCACCGTCCGGGCGGGCAGCGCCTCGCCGGCCACCACCAGCACCTCCGTCAGCCCCTGTGCCTGCTCGGCGGTCACCTGCTCGACGAGCAGCTCCAGATGGGCGGGGGTGAGCTTGATGAAGGCGTACGGGCCGCGGGCGACGAGGTCTTCGCCCAGCCGGTCCAGTCCGGCATCCAGGATGGTGACGGGGCGGCCCGCCAGCAGGGGAGCCCACAGGTTCGGCACCACCAGATCGAAGGCGACCGAGGAGAACAGCGGTGCGCCGCCCTCGCCCCGGGACGCCAGTTCGTCCACGGCCCACCGCAGGTGATTGGCCACACCGCGGTGGGTGACCTGAACGCCCTTGGGCCGTCCCGTCGATCCCGAGGTGTAGATCACGTATGCCGAGGTGTCCAAATCGGGGCGCAGTCCCGGGGACGGCGCCGTACCCACCGCCGTGTCGGCCGTCACGACCGCGCCGTCGTACCACGCGGCCAGTTCCCCGGCCTGGGTGGCATCGGTCACCACGGCGCCGGCCCGTGCGTCGGAGAGCATGTAGGCGATCCGCTCGGCCGGGTGGCCCGGCTCCAGCGGCAGATACGCGGCGCCGGCCTTCCACACCCCCAGCAGCCACGGGATCAGCTCGATGCCGCGCTCCAGCAGGACCCCGACCACCGACTCGGGGCCGACCCCGAGTCCGCGCAGATGACGCGCACACCCGTTGGCCCTCGCGTCCAGTTGTCCGAAGGTCAGCTCGGCGTCGCCGGCACGGACCGCCACGGCGTCGGGTGTAGCGGCAGCCTGGTCCTCGAACGACTCGAGCGCACTGCGGACGGGCTCCGGCCCAAAGTTGCCGGTCCGCTCCCCGACGAGCAGCTGCCGCTCCTCGTCGGGGAGCAGCAGCAGGCGCGGATCCGCTTCGGCGTCCGCCGCCATCGCGGTCAGCACGGTCCGGTACATCTGCGCCAACCGGTGCCCGTTGGCCCGGCTCACCGACCCGGCGTCGAGCGTGAGGACCAGACGGCCCTCGGCCGTCGAAACGCCCAGGGGGAACTCGGTGCGGCTGAAACCCAGGTTCTCGGGGCCGTCCTGTGCGGGCTGCCCGAAGTCCTGGTAGCTGAAGCGCACGTCGACGAGCCGGCCGCCGGGGGCGAGTTCCTGCTGGATGGCCGCCATGGGGAAGTGCCGGTGCGGCCACGCCCGCAGCTCCCGGGCGAAGACCTCGGCGACGAGCTCCCGCCACGTCCCGGCGGACATCTCGGCGGGGAACGGCAGCGTGTTCAGATGCAGTCCGAACACCCTCTCCGCCCCTTCGATCTCCGGCCGGGTATGGGTGACCAGACCCGAATGGAACCTGCGTTCCCCGGTGAGCTGGCTGAGGACCTTCAGGTGAGCGGCGAGGAGAACGCTCTTCATCGGCACGCACGCCGCCGCGGCCAGTTCCCGCAGCCCCTCGGCCATCTCGTCCAGTTCCACGGCGATCCGGTAGGGCGAACCCTCACCACCCCAGGTGTCCGGCAACACGAACTTGGCGTTGTCCGCGACGACGCCTTGCCAGTACGCCCGGTCCTGTGCGCTGTCCAGTGCCCGTGACTCGGCGGCCACGACATCGGCGAAGCGTGCCCTGGCCTTCCGGCCGGGTGGCAGGGGGGTACCGTCCCGGAAGGCGCGGAACAACTCCAGTAGTTCGGTGCGCAGCATGCTGAAGGTCCAGCCGTCCATGATCAGGTGCGACTGTGTGAGGGTCAGGTGCCAGCCGCCGTCCCGCGCGGTGTGCACGCATACCCGCAGGAGGGGAGCCGCATCATGCGGCACGACGGCTTCGCTCTCGGCCGCCACGAACTCCCGCAGCTGCTCCTGCCCGGTGAAGTCCGTGACGCGCAGCGGTATGCGCGCCTCAGCGTGCACGAGTTGCATCGGCGTGGAGAAGGTGTCCAGGTCGATCGAGGTGCGCAGCACATCGTGCCGGGCCGCCAGTTCCGCGAGCGCCTGCTGCAGCGCCTCGGCGGAGAACGGCTCGGCGGCGTCGAAGGGTGCCGAGACGACGCGGTGGTACAACCGCGGCCCGTCGGCCGCGAGCATCTCCACGAGCATCCCGAGCTGCACCCTGGTCAGCGGGTAGGCGTCGACGATCCCGTCGGCGGGAAGCAGTTCCCGGTCCGCCGGACTCAGCAGCTCCAGCGGGGCCACCGGCCGCTCGGGCGCGACCAGGGACCGACCGGACAGCCGGGCGTGAAGCGCGCCGATGGTCTGGTGTTCCAGGACGTCCCGCGCGGTGACGTCGACGCCGGCCTCACGCAGTCGGCCGGCGATCATCACGGCCCGGATCGAGTCGCCTCCCAGGTCGAAGAACGTGTCGGCCGTACCGATCCGCTCGACGCCGAGCACCGCTTGCCAGGTGGCGGCCATCTGCTCCTCCAAGGGCGTGGCCGCGGGCACGTACCGCGTCCCCGCGAACGCGGAACGGCCGGGTGCCGGCAGCGCGTGCCGGTCCAGCTTTCCGTTGGCCGTCAGCGGCATCCGGTCGAGCACGACGTACGCTGCCGGGATCATGTAGTCGGGGAGCGTACGGCCCAGGTGGGTGCGCAGCGCGGCCGGATCCGGATTCGCGGCGTCCGCGGCGACCGCATAGGCCGTCAGGCTCCTGTCCCCGGATTCGCCCTGGCGGACGATGACGACAGCCTCACGTACGCTCGGGTGGTCGAGCAACGCGGCCTCGATCTCGCCCAGTTCGACACGATATCCACGGATCTTCACCTGGTCGTCGATCCGGCCGACGAATTCCAGCACGCCGTCCTGTCCTCGCCGTGCCAGGTCGCCGGTGCGGTACAGCCGGGATCCCGGCGGCCCGAACGGGTCGGGGACGAACCGCTCGGCGGTCAGCTCCGGGCGGCCCAGGTAACCGCGGGCCACACCAGGTCCGCCGACGCAGATCTCGCCCGGGACGCCGATGGGCGTGAGATTCCCGAAGGGGTCCAGCAGGTGGATGGCCGTGTCGGCAAGGGGACGGCCGATCCTGGTGCCCACCCCGGGTTCGAAGTCGCGCTTGGAGTACCGGTGGTAGGTGGTGTAGACGGTGGTCTCGGTGGGCCCGTACATGTTGGTCAGCGCGACCTTGCCGAGCCCGACCCGGTCGGCCCAGGGGCGTAGCTCCGCCGGTTCGGCCTTCTCTCCGGCGAGAACCACCGCCCGCAGGGCGAGCCGTGAGGCGCGCGGGTCTCCGTCCGCGACGCTGCCCACCAGCGACCGGAAGGCCGAGGGTGTCTGGCAGATCATCGTCACCTGCCGCTCGGCCAGCAAGTCCAGGAAGTCCTCCGGGGAGCGCAGAACCGCACGCGGCACCATCACGAGGGTCCCTCCGTGCAGCAGGGCCCCCCACATCTCGAAGACGGAGACGTCGAAGGCGAATGTGTGCGACAGCGCCCACACGTCGGAGCCGTCGAAGGCGAAGTGCTCCTCGGCGATGTCCATCAGCCGTACGACGTTGGCGTGGCTGACGCCCACGCCCTTCGGGCGCCCGGTCGAGCCCGAGGTGTAGATCACGTAGACGAGGTTGTCCGGTCCGGCCACCGGTTCCGGTCCGGTGGCCGGGAGGTCCTCCAGCGGCTCCCGGTCCAGGACCACGAGGTCACCGCGATGGACCTTCTCGATCGTCGCAGCGGTCCCGCCGTCGGCCAGCACGATCCGCACCCCGGCGTCCTGGAGCATGAATCCGAGCCGGTCCGCCGGGTTGGTCGGATCCAGGGGCAGATAGGCCGCTCCCGACTTCATCACGCCCAGCAGGGCCGGCATCAGCTCGCCGCCCGGCGGCAGGCACACCCCGATGACGGTTTCCGGACCGGCGCCCAGACGCCGGAGGTGATGTGCGAGCCGGTTCGCGCGGGCGTCCACCTCCGCGTACGTCCAGGTCTCACCGCCCGACACCACGGCCACGGACTCGGGTGTCCGGCGGGCCTGTGCCTCGAACAGGGCGTGGACGCATCCGGACACCTGACGATGCGTTCCCGTTCCCGCAGCCTGGCCCAGCAACTGCTCGCGCTCACCGGCGGGCAGATAGACCATACGGGCATCGCCCTCCGGCCCGGCGGCCATCGCTTCCAGCACCGCCCGGTACATACCGGCCAGCCGCTCCACGTTGGTCCTGCTCATCACCTGTTCGTTGGAGTTCACCCAGAGCACGTCGCCGCGGTTGTAGACCGACAGCGCGAACTCGTGCGGACCGATGTTCGTACGGGTCCCGGCGGCCACCCGCTCGGTGTCCACCTGATGGAAGTCCAGGTAGTTGAACATCACCTCGATGAGCCGGCTGCCGCCCCACTCACGCTGGATGACCGGCATCGGGTAGCGCCGGTGCGCCCACAGCTCGACCTCCTGTTCGAACACCTGGGTGAGCAGGTCCCGCCACGTCCGCGCGCTGCGGTCGACCGCCACGGGAAGCGTGTTCAGGAACATGCCGAGCACCCGGTCGGCGCCCATCACCTCGGGCCGGATGTCACACACCAGGCCGGAGTGGTAGGCGGGCTTGTCGGTGATCTGTCCCATCACCTTCAGGTGGGCGGCCAGCAGCACGCTCTTCATCGACACGCCGACAGCGCTCGCCAGTGCGCGCAGATCGGACGCCAGGTCTTCGAAGGGCACCGGAACATAGACCCGTTCGTCGGAGTTCCCGGCGAGTTCCGCAGGGATCCGTACCGGCTCGTACGCGGAGGTGATCTGCTGCCAGTACTCCCTGTCCTGCGCGGAGGCCAACGAGTGCAGCTCGCCGGCGATCGCGTCGGCGAAACGGACTCGGGGCGCGTCGTAGG
Organism: Streptomyces sp. SudanB182_2057; assembly: GCF_964272715.1. Lineage (NCBI taxonomy): Bacteria > Bacillati > Actinomycetota > Actinomycetes > Kitasatosporales > Streptomycetaceae > Streptomyces > Streptomyces sp. SudanB182_2057. The sequence goes on along the minus strand of NZ_OZ186799.1, from coordinate 108,712 downwards.
GCTGAGGCTCTCCGCGGTCGCGGATCTGCTGGTAGCAGTCCAGCAGTTGTTCCAGGAGCAGGTGATAGCTCCAGCCCTCGGTAATCACATGCGTCTGGGTGAACGTCACCCACCACGCCTCGTCGCTCTCGATATGGATGGTGATCCGCATCAGCGGGGCGCGCTCGAGGTCGAAGACGTGGGCCCGCTGCTCGGCGGCGAGTTCCTGCCGTATCCGCCCGTGTTCCTCCTCGCCGCGACCGCGTACGTCCCGTATCTCCAGGGGGATCTCGGCCGTGGCGTGGACGAGCTGGAGCGGAACGGAGAATCCGCTGAGCCGGAGGGAGGTGCGCAGCACCTCGTGACGCTCGGCCAGCAGGTCCGCCGCCGCCCGCAGCGCCGCGGGATCGAGAGGACTGCCGTCGGTGACCCGGAAGGTGTTGATGATGTGGTACGGGTTGCGGTCCCGGTCCGCGAGCAGCTCGATGATCATTCCGAGCTGGGTCCGGCCGAGCGGGTAGGCGTCCACGACGTCACCGGGAAGCTTGGCACGGTCCTCGGCGGAGATGAGCTCGAAGGGCTCGACCAGGGTGTCGGAGGCGACCGGCGCCCGATCCGCGATCAGCTCGCAGAGCCGTTCGACGGTCCGGGCCTCGAAAACGTCGCGCACGGCGACGTCCAGACCCTCCGCGCGCAGTGCCCCGGTGACCGCGACGGCGCGGATGGAGTCCCCGCCGAGGTCGAAGAACCCGTCGCGGACGCCGACCCTCGAAACGTCCAGCGCGCTGCGCCAGATGTCGCAGACCTTTGTTTCCAGCGGTGTGCGGGGTGCCACGAACGTGCCGACGGTGAAGGCGTCGTCGCCGGGATCGGGCAGTGCCCGCCGGTCGAGTTTGCCGTTCGGGGTCAGCGGGATGCGGTCGAGGGCGACAAAGGCCGCCGGCAGCATGTACTCGGGCAGTTTCCGGGCGAGCCACTCCCGCAGCACGCCCGGCTCCGCCGGCTCACCAAGGGGCGTGCAGTAGGCCACGAGGCGGTCCTCCCGGAGCACCACCACCGCCTGGCGGACCTGTGCGTGAGCACCGAGCGCGGCCTCGATCTCGCCCAGTTCGACACGGTGGCCGCGCACCTTCACCTGGTCGTCGAGGCGGCCGAGGAAGTCCAGCTCACCGTCCGGCCGGCGGCTCACCAGGTCGCCGGTGCGGTACATCCGTGCACCCGGCGGGCCGTAGGGGTCCGGCACGAACCGTTCCGCCGTCAGTTCCGGCCGTCGCAGATAGCCGCGGCCCACGCCGGTCCCGGAGACGTGCAGTTCGCCGGGGACACCGACCGGCACCGGTTCCAGCCGCTCGTCGAGCACGTACAGGGTGGTGTTGCGGACGGCCGAGCCGATCGGCACCCGCTGGGTGGCGTCGGCCGCGGTGATCTGGGCGTGCGTGACGTCGTCGGAGCACTCGGTCGGGCCGTAGGCGTTGACGAGGGGGATGCCCGGATGGCGCTCCAGCCATCGCTCGCACAGGGCCGCCGGCAGCGCCTCCCCGGTCACGACGAGACGGCGCAGCGACGGCAGGTCAGGAGTCGGTCCGCCCGCGTCCCAGACGTCCAGGGCCGCGCGGAGCAGGGACGGGACGACCTCCAGGACGGAGATCTCCTCGTCGGCCACCAGTCCGAACAGCGCGTTCGGGTCCAGCGCGGTGGCCCCGTCCACGGCGTGCACCCGGCCGCCGACCACCAGCGGCGCGAGCATCTGCCAGACGGAGATGTCGAAGGCCGGCGACGCGTTCTGGACGACGCGGTCGGCCTCGCCCAGACCGAGGTCCTCGATCTTCGCCAGCAGGTGGTTGCCCATGCCGACGCGGCTCACCATGGCCCCCTTGGGCCGCCCCGTCGAACCCGACGTGTAGATCACGTACGCCAGGGCGTCCGAGGCGGGGTCCGGTAGGTCGGACACAGGGCCGCCGTCGGCCGGGAGCTCCAGGCGGTCCAGCAGGACGTTCGGCACGGCGTCGCCCGCCGATCCGGAGCGGGTCAGCAGCACTCGGGCACGGGCGTCGTCGAGCATGAAGTCCCGGCGCTCGGCGGGGGTCTCCGGGTCCAGCGGCAGATACGCCGCGCCCGCCTTGAGCACCGCCAGCACCGCGAGCACCAGTTCGGCCGAGCGGTGGAGGCAGATGCCCACCAGGTCCTCGGGTCCCACGCCGAGGCCTCGCAGATGCCCTGCCAGCAGGTCGGATCGCGCATCCAGCTCGCCGTACGTCATGACGCCGTCGGGACCGGCCACGGCGACGGCCTCGGGGGTCCGCGCGGCCTGGTACCGGAAGCGTTCGGGCACGGACACGAACTCCGGCTCGCTGAGCGGCGCCTGGGCCAGCAGGCTGTCCCGCTCGTGCCGGGGCAGATAGGTGACACGGGCGTCACCTTCGGCGTCGGAGGCCATCGACTCCAGCACCGCGCGGTACATGGCAGCGAGTCGCTCACCCGCCGCACGGCCGAGGACGGCCGTGGAGGTGCTCAGCAGCAGCCTGCTTCCCCGGCAGTGCAGCGTCAGATCGAACTCGGTCAGCGAAGCGCCGAGTCCCGTCTGCGCCTCGATGCCGGGCGCCTCCTCCTTGGGCAGGTCGACGTAGTTGAACACCACGTTGAGCAGGCGTTCACCGCGCCAGCGCTGCATCGCCGGCAGCGGGTACCTGCGGTGCTGCCACAGTTCCACTTCCTGGTCGAACACGCGCAGAATCAGCTCGCGCCAGGTCGCCGCGGCCGGCGGCACCGGGAACGGGACCGTGTTGAGGTGCATGCCGTACACCCGCTCCGCGCCCTCGAGTTCGGGGCGGGCGTCGCAGACCAGTCCCGTGTGCAGGCGCCGGGCCTCGGTGAGCTGGCTCATCACCTTGACGTGGGCGGCCAGAAGCACGCTCTTGACGGAGACACGCAGGTCTGCGGCGAGTGCGCGCAGTTGCTCCTCGATGTCCTCGATCGGCACCCGCAGGTCATAGGGCTCGCCGACGCCCGCGTCCGCCCAGTCGTCCGGGAGCGTCACGGGGGTATGGGTGTCGACGATGCGCCGCCAGTACGCGGCGTCCTCCTCGGACTCCAGGGACCGCAGCTCCCCGGCTATGTGGTCGGCGTACCGCGCGGCCGGGGCCAGGTACGGCTCCGGGTCGAGGCCGTCCCGCAGCCGCTGGTAGCAGCTGAGCAGCTCCGATCTGAGCCAGTTGTGGCTCCATCCCTCGGTGACCGCGTGGGGGCGGCTGAGCGACAGCCACCAGGTCCGGTCGTCCTCCAGGTAAGCCGCGATCCGCAGCAGCGGCGGCTCGTCCAGATCGAAGGGGGCGTCGCGTTCCTCGGTCAGCAGCCGCAGCAGTTCCTCTCGGTCGCCGTGCACGTCGTGGACCCGTACCAGGGGCTGTGCCGTAGCGTGCACCACCTGCATCGGGACCGAATAGCCGTGCAGGTCGAAGGAGGTGCGCAACAGGTCGTGCCGGGCGATCACGACGGACGCCGCGTGCCGCAGCGCCTCGCCGGAGAAGGGCCGGTCGTCCGAGACCCGGTAGGAGACGAAGCTTCGGTACGCGTAGCCGCCGGTCAGCATCTCGACGACCATGCCCAGCTGTACCTGGGACATCGGATAGGCGTCGTCGGCCGAGACGGGCAGCAGGGCCCTGTCCTCGGCACCGATCAGGGCGAAGGGCTCGACCGGGCGGTCGGTGCCGGCCAGCGCGGCCCGGCCTTCCAGCAGATCCGCGAGCCCGGCGATCGTACGCCGTGCGAAGACGTCCTTGACCCCGAGGTCCAGCCCTTCCGCGCGCAGCGCGCCGACCAGGCGGACAGCCTTGATCGAGTCACCGCCGAATTCGAAGAACACGTCGTGGACGCCGGCCCGTTCCAAGCCGAGCACCCTCTGCCACACGGCGGCGATCCGGGCCTCCACAGGAGAGCGCGGCCCTGCATACGCGTCCTGCTCGGACACCGGCGAGTCAGGTCCCGGGAGTGCGCTCAGGTCCACCCGGCCGCGCACGGCCCGTGGTTCCTCCTGCAGCGGGAAGAACACCGACGGCACCATGTGGGAGGGCAGGACCCGCCGGCAGTGGTCGGCCAGTTCGGTGGCGTCCGGCAACTCGCGCACCGGGACGCAGTAGGCCACCAGCACGGGGTCACCATGGGCGTCCTCCCGCGCCGCGACCATGGCCGTGCGCAGGCCCGGATGCCCGTGGAGCACGGCTTCGACGGCACGAGGGTCAATCCGGTGGCCGAGCACGGTGACGTGGCCGTCCGTGTGGCCGGCGAACTCGACCGAGCCGTCCTGCCTCACCCGCCCGAGGTCGCCGCTTCGGTACAGCCTGCTGCCCGGGGCACCGTAGGGGTCCGGGACGAACCGCTCGGCGGTCAGCGCGGGCTGGTTGCGGTAGCCGAGGGCGAGTGCGCCGCCCGAGACGTGGATCTCGCCGGTGACGCCTTCCGGTACCAGGCGGCCGTGCGCGTCCAGCACACGGAGGCGGGTGTCCCCGCCGGGGTGCCCGAGCGAGTCGGCGGTGTCCTCCGCTACCAGGTCGCCGGCGTTCACCCTGCGGACCGCCGTGCGGGCCCCCGTCTCGGCGGTGCCGTAGAGAGCCACCAGCTCCGGTCGCTGTCCGGCCCCGAATCCGTCGGCGAACAACCGGAGCGACTCCCAGGGCAGCCGCCCTCCCGCGAGCACCACCGTGCGCAGGGCGAGCGAGGACGCGGTCGCCCTCTTCGCCCGGGCCGCCGCGACGAGCGGCGGGAAGTCCGACGGGGTGCGGCCCAGCACCGTGACCCGTCGTGCGGCCAGCAGGTCGAGGAAGTCCTCCGCGGACCGGGTGACCTCTACGGGTGCGACGACCAGGGTTCCGCCGTGCAGCAGCGCTCCCCACACTTCCAGGAGCGACACTTCGGAGGCGATCGACGCCGCCAGGGCCCACCCATCGGTGTCGGCGAACGAGCAGTGTTCATCGGCCGAGCGCAACAGCGCGGCGACGTTCGCGTGCGACAGCACGCTGCCCTGCGGGCGGCCCGCCGGCCCGGTGGTGCACAGCACGCAGGCCGGTTCGTCCGCATCACCGGCAGTGGCGGGGCCGGTATCCGGCAGTCCGGCGGCCGGCCCGCCGGACCGGTCGGACCGGTCAGTGATCAGCAGCTCACCGTCGAAACCGGCGACGCACGCCCGCTGATCCGGCCCGGTGACGACCAGGGACACACGGCAGTCGTCGAGGAACTCACGGAGCCGTTCCGGTGGCTGGGCCGGATCCAGCGGCGCGTAGGCCGCGCCGGACTTCAGCACGCCGAGGAGCGTCCAGACGAGCTCCGGGCTGCGGTCCAGGCATACGCCCACCAGTTCCCCGGCGCCGACGCCCCGCTCCCGCAGCCGATGGGCCAGCCGGTCGGCGCGGGCGTTCAGCTCGGCGTAGGTGAGGCTGTCCTCACCGGCGTCCACGGCCGTGGCCTCCGGCCGACGGGCCGCCACGGCCTCGAACCGCGTGTGCAGGGGCGCCGTCGCGGGCGGCGCCGCGGTGCCCGCGACGGCCTCGAGCAGCCGTTCCCGTTCCCCTTCGGGCAGGTACGTCTCGCGGGCGTCGCCCTGCGCGTCGGCCGCCATGGCCGCCAGGACAGCACGGAACATGCCGGCGATCCGGTCGGCGTGGGCCCGGGAGAGCACGTGGCTGTTGGTGCTCATGCTGAGGACACCGCCGAGCGAGGTGACGCGCAGTGCGAACTCGTTCGGGGCGTCATTGAAGCCGCCGCCCTCGTCGGCGACATCCGGATCGAGCTCGTGGAAGTCCAGGTAGCTGAAGAAGACATCGACGAGACGTCCGCCGGACCTCTCTCGGATGGCGGGCATCGGGTAGTGGCGGTGGGGCCATGCCTCGATCTCCCGGTCGGCCACCTGGCGCACCAGCTCCGCCCAGGTGCGGGCGCTGCGGTCGGCAGCGAACGGCAGCGTGTTCAGGAAGTTCCCGTACAACCGGTCGGCTCCGGACGCCTCCGGGCGGGTGTGCGTGACGATGCCGGCGTGGAACCTCGGCTCATGGGTGAGCTGGCTCATCACCTTGAGGAAGGCGGCCACCATGACGCTCTTCAGGGAGGCCCTCGCGGCCGTCGCGAGCGCCCGCAGTCCGTCCTGGAGGTCACCGAAGGCCGTGCCGGTCTTGATGACCTCGGGCGGCGCGGTGAGGTCGCCGTGCCAGTGCTCCGGCAGCGTCATCTTCGCGTGGTCCGCGACCAGGCTCTCCCAATAGGCGGCGTCCTCAGCTGACTCCAGGGAGGCCAGTTCGGCCGCGACGAAGTCGGCGTAGCGGATGGCCGGCGTCTCCCCTGCGTCGGGCTCCTTGCCGTCGCGGATGCGTCGGTAGGCGGCGACCAGGTCCATGAGCAGGAGCTGATTGCTCCAGCCATCCATGATCGCGTGGGTCTGGGTGAACGCGCACGACCAGGTGCGGTCCGAGGTGACGTGCGCGTACACGCGCAGCATCGGGCCGTCCAGGTCGAACGGATCGGCGCGCTCGGCAGCGACGTGCCGGGTGATCGCGGCCCGCCGCGCGTCGGGATCGAGGTCGCTGATGTCGCGCCATCCGACGGGAATGTCGACGTCGGCGTGGACGAGTTGCATCGGTACCGTGAACCCGTCCAGATGCACGGTCGTCCGCAGCACGTCGTTGCGGCGCACCATGAGCGCCACGGCCCGGGCGAACGCCGCGGAGTCGAACGGCCCGTCATCGCGCACTTGGTAGACATTGACGTTGTGGTAGTAGCGGCGGCTGTCGTCGCCCAGCATCTCGACGAGCATGCCGATCTGCACCTGGGACAGCGGGTAGGCGTCGACGACGCCTTCGGGCACGGCTTCCCGGTCAGCTTCGGTGATCAGCTCGAACGGCCGGACGGACATGGACGTTCCGGACAGCGCCGCCCGGGTCGAGGCCAGTTCGGCCAGCGCGGCCACCGTGCGGTGCCGGAACACGTCGCGCACCGAGAGGTCGAGCCCTGCCTTGCGCAGACCGCCGATGAGGGCGACCGCCCGGATCGAATCGCCGCCGGACTCGAAGAACTCGCCGTGGACGTCCACCTCGTCGGCTTCGAGGACGTTCCGCCACACTGCGGCGATCCGCCGCTCCGCCACGGTGCGCGGTGTCACGACGCGAAGTTCGGGCTGGGGCTGTGCGCCGGGGGCGGGCAGCGCCCGGTGGTCGAGCTTGCCGTTGGCGGTGAGCGGCATCGTCTCCAGACCGACGAACGCCGTGGGCACCATGTAGCTGGGCAGGTCACGCTGCAGTCGCCGGCGTAAGTCGGTGACGTCGATGGTGCTGCCTGCGGCCGGTATCAGGTACGCGACGAGTTGTTTCCCGCCCGAGGCATCTTCTCTGGCGACGACACGGGCCTCCGCGACGCAGGCATGCTCGGCGAGGGCCGACTCGATCTCGCCGACCTCCACCCGGTAGCCGCGGATCTTGATCTGGCCGTCGCCGCGGCCGAGGAAGTCGACGGCACCGTCGGCACCGACACGGACCCGGTCGCCCGTGCGGTACAGGCGTCCGCCGGGTTCCCCGTACGGGTCCGGGAGGAACCGTTCCGCCGTCAGGGCGGGCCGGCCCGCGTATCCCCGGGCGAGTCCCGTTCCCCCGACGTACAGTTCGCCGGGCGTCCCGGCCGGGACCGGCTCCAGGTGTTCGTCGAGGACGTACATGGATACGTTCGGCAACGGCCGGCCGATGGGGACGACCTGCGTACGTACGGGGCCGTCGACCGGGTGGATGCAGGTGCCGACCGAGGCCTCGGTCGGGCCGTACTCGTTGATGATCGGCACCGAGGGTGCCAGTCCGGCCCATTCCCGTACCACTCGGCGGGTCAGTGCCTCACCGGCGACGACGAGCACCGAGGCGAGCCGGTCCGCCTGGTCTGCCGACAGGCCGAGCGTCAGGACCTCCAGGTGGGCGGGCGTCAGTTTGATGAAGCTGTACGGCGCCCCCTCGGCGAGGTACCCGGCCAGCGCGCTGAGGTCCAGGTCCTGCGGCACCATGTGCACCGCCTGACCGGACAGCAGGGGGGCCCACAGGTTGGGGACCACCAGGTCGAAGGCGACGGACGAGAACAACGGTGCGCCGCCCTCGCCGCGGGAGGCCAGTTCCTCCACCGCCCAGCGCACATGGTTGGCCAGCCCGCGGTGCGGGATCTGCACGCCCTTGGGCCGCCCGGTCGAACCGGAGGTGTAGATCACATAGGCGAGCCGGTCCAGGTCCGCCACCCGCTCCGGCGGCGTCGCCGGCAGACCGGCGAGGACGTGCGGGCCGGCGTCGACGCGGACGGTCTCGCCCGGGAAGTCCAGTCCGGATGTCAGGGACGTCTGGGTGAGCAGCACGCGGGCGCCCGAGTCGGCCAGCATGTTCCGCACCCGCTGGGCGGGGAAACCGGGATCGATCGGCAGGTAGGCGGCGCCCGCCTTCCAGACGCCCAGCAGGCAGGCGACCAGGTCCAGCCCGCGGTCCAGGAGCACCCCGACTACGGAGTCGGAGCGAACGCCCATCGACCGCAGCCGGTGCGCGTACCGGTTGGCCCGCGCCTCCAGTTCGGCGTAGGTCACGGGGGCGCGGTCGGCGAGCACGGCCACCGCGTCCGGCGTTCGGGCTGCCTGCTCCTCGAACAGTTCGTACACGCACCGGGTGACCGGCTCGGTCGGGTTGAGCGCCCATTCGCCCAGCAGCAGCGCCCGTTCGTCGTCGGGCAGGAAGACCGTCGAGGCGTCCCCGCGCGGATCCGCGGCCATCGCTTCCAGCACCGTGCGGAACATGGCGCCGACCCGCTCGGTGCGGGCGACGCTCAGCACGCGGGAGTCGGCCGTCAGGAAGATGTGCCGGGCGCGTGCCGAGACGGTGAGGGGGAACTCGGTGGGGCTGTCGTCCACGCCGACCGCGCTGTCGACCAGGTCCGTGTCGACCTGGCGGAAGTCCTGGTAGTTGAAGAACACGTCGAACAGGCGGCCTGCCTCGCCGCGTTGGCGCTGCACGGCGGGCAGCGGCAGCCGGCGGTGCGGCCAGGACGCGACCTCGCGCTCGAAGACCCGCCGCACCACGTCCGTCCAGGTGCCGGTCGGGCGGGTGAAGGGCATCGGCAGCGTGTTGAGGTACATGCCGTAGACGCGATCGGCGCCCAGCACCTCGGGCCGTACGTCGTAGACGAGCCCCGCCTGGAACTCGCGTTCGTCCGTGAGCTGGCTCAGCACCTTCAGGAAGGCTGTCACCATGACGCTCTTGAGCGAGGTTCTCGCGGCGGCGGCCAGTGCCCGCAGGCCGGGTTCCACATCCGCCCAGCCGACACGGACGTGGTGGGTGGCGGCCGGCTGGTCCGGCTCACCCCAGTCGTCCGGAAGCCTGAAGCTCGGGTAGCGTTCGACGATGTCCCGCCAGTAGGCCGCGTCCTCGGGTGACTTCAGGGCCCTCAGTTCCGCGGCGACGGAGTCCGCGAAGCGGACGGCGGGCCGCTCGTAGGGCTCGGGCTCCAGCCCGTCGCGTATGCGCAGGTAGGCATGGAGAAGCTCCATGAACAGGGAGTGGTAGCTCCAGCCCTCCATGATCGGATGGCATTCGGTGATGGACAGCCACCAGGCGCCGTCGCCGGTGAGGTGCGCGTGGAACCGCATGAGGGCAGGCTCGGCCAGGTCGAACGGCCGCGCCCGCTCCGCGCGTACGAAGGCACGCAGCGCCTCCTCGCGTTCCTCGGGAGCGAGTCCGCTCAGGTCGTGCACGCCCAGCGAGGCTTCGGCCGTGCGGTGCACCAGCTGCATCGGTACCGAGAACTCGGTGAGGTGCAGGGAGGTCCGCAGCATGTCGTGACGGGCGACGACGAGCCGGACGGCTTGCTCGAACGCCTGCGGTGCGAAGGGCTGGCCGTCGAGGATCCGGAAGCTGCTGCAGTTGTGGTAGTTGTTGGCGTCCCCCTCGGCGAGCATCTCGATGACCATGCCGGTCTGGATCTGCGAGAGCGGGTAGGCGTCGACTACCGCGTCCGGCAGTCCCGCCCGGTCCGCCTCCGGGATCAGCTCGAACGGCTTGACCAGCCGGATCTCCTCCTGGGCGGTGCCGCCCTCCAGCAGTCGGCTCAGTTCGGCCACGGTGCGCCGGTCGAAGACGTCGCGGACGGTCAGTTCGAAGCCCTCGGCGCGCAATCTGCCCACGAGCGCGACCGCGTGCAGCGAGTCGCCGCCGAGTTCGAAGAAGCCGTCGTGCACACCGATCCGCTCGGTGCCGAGCACCTCGGCCCACACGTCGCGGACCCGTTCCTCCAGCGGCGTTCTCGGCCCGACGTAGACGCTGCGGGCGAAGGAGTCCGAGGCGGGGGCGGGCAACGCCCGCCGGTCCAGCTTTCCGTTGGCCGTCAGCGGCAGGGAGGCCAGCGGGACGAACGCCGCCGGCACCATGTACTCGGGCAGGTCGCGGGCCAGCGCACCCCGCAGCCGCGCCGGGTCCGGTACGCAGTCGTCGGCGGGCACGAGGTAGGCGACCAACTGCCGGGAGCCGGGAGTGTCCTCGCGGATGACCACCACCGCTTCCCGGACATCCGGCTGGGCGCTCAGGGCGGCCTCGATCTCGCCGAGTTCGACCCGGTAACCGCGGATCTTGACCTGGTCGTCGGACCGGCCGACGAACCTCAGGCCGGTGCCGTGCCGCCGGGCGATGTCGCCGCTGCGGTACAGCCGCGACCCGGGCGGGCCGAACGGGTTGGGCACGAATCGTTCAGCGGTGAGCGCGGGCCTGTTGAGGTAACCCCGAGCCACGCCGGGGCCTGCCACGTGGATCTCGCCCGGTGCTCCGGGCAGCGCCAGATCGCCGGCGGAGTCCAGAAGGTGCACCCGCAGATCGCCGAGCGGCGCACCGATCGGGTTGGCGGCGCCGTCGCGGACGTCGTCCTCGGTGACGGCGTAGAAGGTGGTGTGGACCGTCGTCTCGGTGATGCCGTACATGTTCGCCAGCAGCGGCCGTTCGACGCCGAGGCGCTCGACCCACGGACGCAGCTGCGGAATCTCCAGCTTCTCCCCCGCGAAGATCACCGCACGCAGTGCCAGTCGCGGGATCCGCGGATCGTCGTCGGCGGCGGCGGACACCAGCGACCGGAAGGCCGACGGCGTCTGGGAAAGCATCGTCACCCGCTGCTCGACCAGGAGGTCCAGGAGTTCCTCCGGGGAGCGGGTGACCTCGCGGGGTACCACCACGAGTGTGCCGCCGTGCAGCATTGCGCCCCACATCTCGAACACGGAGACGTCGAAGGCGAACGAGTGGAAAAGCGTCCACACGTCGTCCGCGGTGAACCCGTAGTGCCGATCGGCGGTACGCATCAGCCGGACCACGTTGGCGTGCGACAGAACGCACCCCTTGGGCCGCCCGGTGGAGCCTGAAGTGTAGATGACGTAGACGACGTTGTCCGGGACCGCTGTCCGTGCCGGGTTCGTCCCGGGTTCCGCGGCGAGGGTGTCCCCGTCACGGTCGAGGACGACGAAGCGGCCCGCGAACACCTCCTCGAGGGTGTCCGCGCGGGCCGCGTCGGTCACCACGAGGGACACGCCGGCGTCGGTCAGCGTGTACCCCAGCCGGTCCGCCGGGTGCACCGGGTCCAGCGGTACGTAGCCCGCCCCGGACTTCAGCACGCCGAGCAGGGTCGGGATCAGGTCAGGTCCGGGTTCCAGGCACACACCCACCAGTGATTCCGGGCCGGCACCGAGTCCGCGCAGGTGGTGGGCGAGCCGGTTGGCCCGCGTGTTCACCTCGCCGTAGGACAGCGTGGTGCCGCCGACGACCACCGCCGGCGCGTCGGGTGTCCGCTCCGCCTGGGCCTCGAAGATCTCGTGCACGCACGCGGTCACCAGCTCCTCGTCGGCGGGGGCGCCGACGAGGAGGGCGCGTTCGGCGTCGTCGAGGACCTCCAGGCGGGACACCGGCTCGCCGTCACGCGCGACGGCGCCGGCCAGGAGCCGCTGGAAGTGGCACAGCATGCGCTGTACCGTGCCGGGTTCGAAGAGCGAGGTGGCGTAGACGAGTTGGCCTCGCAGCGAGCCGTCGCCGCCTTCGTCGATCTGCAGTTCGAGGTCGACCTTGGCGATCTGCCCGGTCGCCGGGTACGGCTCCATGGTCAGGTCGGACAGCGCCACGGCGCCGCTCCCACTCCGCTGGTGCATGGTGAGGGCGACTTGGTAGAGCGGTGTGCGCGACATGTCCCGCTCCGGCTGGAGCCGGTCCACCAGCAGGGCGAACGGCACCGACTGGTGGTCGTAGGCGTCCGCCAGGGTGTCCTTGGTGTTCAGCACGAGTTCGCGGAAGGCCGGATCGCCGGTCCAACGGCCGCGCAGGACCAGGCTGTTGATGCAGTAACCGATCAGTCCTTGCAGTTCGGGGCGGGTCCGTCCGGACATGACCGTGCCCACCGGGATGTCGGTCTGGCCGGTGTAACGGGCGAGAAAGACCTGGAAAGCCGTGAGCAGGACCACGAACGGGGTGGTCGCGCACTGCGCGGCAAGGTCGCGGATGCCCGCGACCACCTCGTCCGGCAGCGTGAACCCGGCCGCGGCGCCTCCGCTGTCGCGCCTCGCGGGGCGCGGCCGGTCGAGTGGGAGATCGAGCGACGGCAGCCCGTCCAGCGTACGGGCCCAGTGGTCGAGTTCCTCCGCCAGCCGGCCGGTGGAGAGTTCCTCGCGCTGCCACGCCGCGAAGTCCGCGTACTGGACGGCCAGCGGCGCGGGCGGCGCCGAACGGCCGTCGGCGCGCGCCTCGTAGAGCGCGCTCAGTTCGGCGGCCACCACCTGGGCCGACCAGGCGTCGAAGGCGATGTGATGGAAAACCAGGAGCAGCACGTGGTCGTCCGGAGCGACACGCAGCAGCCGCGGCCGCATCGGTGCCTCTCGCAACAGGTCGATGGGCGTGAGAGCGGCCCGCGTGACGGCCGTGTCGAGCGACCCGGTTGTCACCTCCTCCAGCGGGAGGTCCACGGGAGCGGCCCCTACGACGGTCTGCACCGGGCCGGTGCCGTCTACCGTGTACCTGGTGCGCAGTATCTCGTGCCGCGCGACCAGGTCAGTCAGCGCGGCCCGCAGTTCCTCGACGTTCAGCTCACCGCGCAGCCGGAAGGCGATCGGCACGAGGTATTCGGGACTGTCCGGATCGAGTTGGTGCAAGAACCACATCTGCTGCTGGCCGAAGGACAGCGGCAGCGGCTTCGACCGGTCGGCGTGCCTGATTCCGTTCTCCGTGTCCCGCGCCCGGCCGCGCAGCCGACGGCGCAGAAGCTCGTCGCGCAGTTGCTCCCGCGTGACAGCCGGATCGTTCTCCCCGCTGCTCATGGTGATTCCCATCGGCTCAGGATTCGGACTGTGCTGCTTCCATGCGGCGCCGCAGACTGAACGGCCGCATGTCGGTCCATATCTCACCGATGTGGTCCAGGCATTCGGTGCGTTTGCCCTCCGTACCCTCGGCATGCCAGCCAGCGGGAAGATCGCGTTCCACCGGCCAGATGGAGTATTGCTCCTCATCGTTGACCACGACGCGGTACATCTGGTCCTCGTCTTCGACCACCGGAGACTCCTTATGCACAGATGCTGGGATTTCCGAAGAGTTCTCCGGCCGCCGATACTCGGCCTATACACGGTCTATCCGGATCCGGACCCGGGCGGCGGTCCGGCGGGCGCCGTCGGGTCCGCAGGCGGCCGGGCAGCCGAAAGCCCCGGCACCGGAGTCGTCCGGTGCCGGGGCCGCGGGGGGTCGGCTCAGGAACTGGTGCCGAGGGCCCGGGTACGGCGGCGGGCCGACCGCACTCCGGGCAGCACCCACGCGCGTTCGCCGAGCAGGGCGATGGCCGCGGGCAGCAGGACGCCGCGCACGAGGGTCGCGTCGATGACGATGGCCGTCGCCATGCCCACCCCGAGCATCTTGTACTCGATCGCGCTGAGCAGGATGAACACGCTGAACACACCCGTCATGATCACAGCGGCGCTGGTGACGACTCCGGCGCTGGTCCCGACGCCCTCCACGACGGCGAGCCTGGTCGACACGCCCTCCTGCCACCGCTCGCGGATCCGGCTGAGGATGAAGATGTGGTAGTCCATGCTCAGACCGAACAGCAGCGCGAACATGAACAGCGGGATCCAGTCCACGATGCCGCCGTAGGAATCGAAGCCCAGGAGCGAACTGAGGTGGCCGTCCTGGAAGATCCAGGTGAGCACGCCGTAGGCCGCACCGATGGAGAGCAGGTTGAGGACGATCGAGACCAACGGGATCGCCAGCGACCGGAAGGCGACGGCGAGCAGGGCGAACGCCAGCAGCAGGACGAACAGGAACACCGCCGGCATGGAGCTGCGCACCTGGTGAGTGAAGTCGTAGGCGAACGCGGTCCTGCCGGCGACGGCGAACTTGGCATCGGAGACCTGCCCGACGGTCGCGGGCAGTACGTCCTCGCGCAGGGTTTCCAACGCACGGTTCGACGTGGCGTCGGTGCCGTCTCCGGCCAGCGGGACACGGACCATCGTCACGGCGTCGATCCTCGTCACGGAGATCGGCTCGGCGAACAGGTCACTATGTGTGTCGACTCGGCCGCGCAGCTTCTCGATCGACGCGTTCAGGTCGGCACCCTGCGCATCCCAGATCGCCACGTGCGCGGGTGAGGCCGCTCCGGGAAAGGCCTGCTGCATGCGGGTGGCCGCATCGACCGTCGGCACGCTGCGGGGGAGGCTGTTCGTGGGACCCGCGTCCTGAAGGTGCATGCCCGTCGCCGGCAGTGCCAGCAGCAGGAGCGCCACCACGGCGGCGCCTCCCCACACCACGGGGCGCCGTACCACGGCCTGCGCGATCCAGGTCCACACGCGCGACCGGCCCGCGGCGGTACGGCGCCGTCCCAGCCACGGGATGCGTAGTTTCTCGACGCGGTCGCCCAGCAGGGAGAGCAGCGCCGGCAGCGCCGTCACCGAGCCCAGGACCGCCAGACCGACCACGACGGCCGTACCCACGGTGAGACCGCGGAAGTTGTCGAGCCCCGTGAAGAGCAGACCCGCGATGCACAGGATCACGGTCAGACCCGACACCACGACGACCCGGCCCGATGTACGGGCGGCGACCCGCAGCGCCTGGCCGACCTGCCGTCCGGCGGCCCGCTCCTCGCGCTCCCGGCGCAGATAGAACAGGGAGTAGTCGATGCTCACCGCGACTCCCACCAGCAGGATCATCGACGAGGTGGCGCTGTTGACCGACATCACCTTGCCGATCACCGCCATCAGCGAGAACGTGGCGATCGCGGTGGTGGCGGCGAGCAGCAGCGGGATCGACGCGGCGATAAGCGAGCCGAAAACGATCAGCAGGATTACCGCGGTCAGCGGCAGGGACAACGACTCCGCTTGGCTGAAGTCGTCCTGGACGGCCTCGTCGACCGCGCGGTTCAGGCTCTTGTCGCCCGCTTGGACCATGCGGACGCCGGGATGGCGGTCGGCGACCTTGCCGATCGCCGCGACCGCGGCGGAATAGTGCTTGGACATCTGGTGGTTCGGCCCCGCCAGGAAGAAGGTGACGAGCCCGGAACGGCCGTCCTTCGACACCTGTGCCGCGCTGTCCAGCGGGGAGTGCAGGTTGGTGACGGCACCGGGAAGTCCCCGCAGCGTCGACACCAGATCCTGGGTGGCCCCTCGCAGCTCGGCGTCGTCGGCGAAGGCCTGGCCACCAGTGGCGCGGCGCTGGATGAGTACGTTCTCCAGCGAGGGTTCCCAGTTTTCCTGGTCGCGCACGACCTGCTGGGCCCGGCCCGACTCCCCGGGGTCCCGCCCCAACGCGTCGGCACCCGGTACGACGATGCTGAGCGCGAGGGTTACGACCACGAGCGCCAGCCAGCCGAGGAGTGCCTTGGCCCGGTGCTGGATCGACCAGGCGGCTAATCGTTGGATCAATGGTGCGCCTGGTCGCTCGCCCGGCTCTTCGCGCACGGGCGCGAGCTCCTCTGCCTCGCTCCGGGGCATGAGAGAATTCCTTCCATGAATGAGTGATCCGCAAGAACTCGCCGTGCGGCGAGGTGACGCTCGTTCGTGCCGGGCCGCCGAGTTGCCGCTCGGCGGCCCGGAACCGGTGCCCTACTCGACTTCCGAGAGGACACGCTCGAGGGATTCCAGCCGCCCCCGCATCTCCGTCAACTGGCCGTTGATCTCCGCCAGCTGGCGCTCCATCCCTTCCTGCACGAGGACTGCCCGATCGGCGATCGTCCGGTATTCCTTCTCCCGGGCCAACTGGGCCTTGGCTCGCCATGTCGCGGCAAGCTGCCAGATCCCCACCGCGATGACGACGGTGATCAGGGCGAAGACACCAATGGTCCCGATGATCTCCTGCCAGTCGCTCGAGCTCATGCGTTCGTTCCCTTCGCTGGTGTGCTGAGAGTGGGGGCCGCTTCCGCGATCGACTCCGGTGTCAGATGAAGCGCGAACGGCACTACTTGGTAGAACTTCATCGCCTTGCCGTCCTGCGAGAGTTCGAGCGACGCCGAGACCAGGCCGGCCGATTCGAGTTTGCGCAGGTGGACTTGGAGGAGGGCCCTGCTGATGCCCAGCTCGCGGGCCAGCTCGCTCACGTAGTGACGTTCGCCTGTCAGGGCCGCCATCACCCGCAGCCGGTGCGGGTTGGCCAGTGTGGACAACACCAGCAGCAACCGGTCACCGGACCACTCGGCGATTGTCATGTGCCCTCCTTCCTTCGCACGTGCCAAAGAAAGTTAGCATGTGCCGGTTCCCTTGTCATCCCTGCCTGTCTCACGCCGTTCACCTGTGGAGATGCCGGAGACCGGCGGCGCAGGCCGGACGCCGGGATGCGCGCCAGACAGCCGGGGAGCTCACCTCGCGCCCGCAGCCGCCCGCGGAAGCCGTCGCGGACCGCCGGACCCGCGCCTGCCTGGGTCCGGCTCCGCATCAGACCGCACAGTGATCCGGATAGCCGGAATATAGCCCTCATATCGGCGCATCAGAAAAATCTCCATCACGGAGCCCATTAGTGGAGAGAGGCTGAAACCCTGTGCAGGAACATCAGATCAAGAAAGTCGTCGTACTCGGCGGAGGAACGGCCGGCTGGATGACCGCCGCCTATCTCGGAAAAGCCCTGGGCAGGCATGCCACCATTACCGTCCTGGAATCTCCGAGCATCCCAAGAATCGGCGTGGGCGAGGCCACGGTCCCCAACCTGCACAGGACGTTCTTCGACTTCCTCGGCCTGTCCGAGGACGAATGGATGCGCGAGTGCAACGCCAGCTACAAAATGGCCATCAGATTCGTCAACTGGCGCACCCCGGGAAACGGTGAGGCAGCCCCTCGCCCCTTCCGCTCCGGAAAGGACCACTACTATCACCTCTTCGGCCTGCTGCCGACCCACGAGAACCTCCCCGTCTCCCACTACTGGGCGGAGCAGCGGCTCCAGGGCCGGACGGACGAGCCCTTCGACTACGCGTGCTACCGCGAGCCGCCCGTCCTCGACGCGAAACTCGCCCCCCGCTACGCCGACGGCACCCGCTGGACCAACTACGCCTGGCACTTCGACGCACAACTCGTCGCCGACTTCCTGCGCCGCTTCGCCACGCAGAAGCAGGGAGCCATACGCATCGAAGGAGAGATGACCGACGCCGACGTCGATCAGCGCGGACACATCACCGCGCTGCGCACGAAGGACGGCCGTGTCATCGAAGGCGACCTGTTCGTGGACTGCTCGGGCTTCCGGGGCCTGCTCATCAACAAGGTGATGCGCGAGCCGTTCCTGGACATGGGCGACCACCTGCTCAACGACAGTGCCGTGGCGACCGCCGTCCCGCACGACGACGCCGCGCACGGCGTCGAGCCGTACACCTCGTCCATCGCGATGAGCTCCGGCTGGACCTGGAAGATCCCCATGCTCGGCCGGTTCGGAACCGGCTATGTGTACTCCAGCAGGTTCGCCTCCCAGGACCGGGCCACCGAGGAGTTCTGCGCGTTGTGGGGGCTGAATCCGGAGGAACAGCCCCTCAACCACATCAGGTTCCGGGTGGGCAGGAACCGACGTGCCTGGGTCCGCAACTGCGTCAGCATCGGCCTGGCCTCCTGCTTCCTCGAACCGCTGGAGTCGACCGGCATCTACTTCATCACAGCCGCGCTCTACCAACTCGCCAAGCACTTCCCCGACAAGCGGTTCGATCCCGTCCTCAGCGAGTCCTTCAACCGCGAGATCGAGACGATGTTCGATGACTCACGGGACTTCCTGCAGGCGCACTACACCCTGGCGCCCCGGAAGGACACGCCCTACTGGCGGGCCTGCAAGGAACTCGAACTCGCCGACGACATCAAGCACAAGATCGCGGCCTATCGGGCCGGTCTGCCCATCAACGCACCGGTCACCGACGAGGCCACGTACTACGGGAACTTCGACGCCGAGTTCCGCAACTACTGGACCAACAGCAGCTACTACTGCATCTTCGCCGGGCTGGACGCCCTGCCCGATCATCCGCTGCCCTCGATGGCGTTCCGCCCCGAAGCGTCCGAGGGGGCCGAAAGGATCTTCGCGGAGATCAAAGAGAAGCAGGCCACGCTCCTCAGGGAACTTCCCACGACCTACGATCACCTGCGCGCCTTGCACGGCCGTTGACGGTCCAGGCCCCACCGTCGGGGCTCCCCGCCCCGGCGCCCGCGCAAGAGGCCGCGCCCCGACCGGCGGGGCTGCTCCCCGCCGCAGCCGGGCACCTGCGGCGCGTGCGGCAGCAGACGGTGCCCGAGCCGGTCCCGCCCGGTACGCCGACCATGGTGCGAAGCCGGCACAGGCCCCCGCTCTGCGTGCGGGTGCGGGTCCGGGACACCTCCGTCCCGGACCCGCACGGCGCCGCAATCAGCCGCTCCGGCCGGCCAGAAGACCGCTCGACGACGGAAGCGCACGGGGCAGGTCGTCCGTGAGGATCTCCTGGTACGCATTGCGCAGCGCGGGACCCGGATCGACGCCGAGCTGGTCACGCAGCAGCGAACGTCCTTCCCGGTACACAGCGAAGGCCTCGCCCTGCCGATCACTGCGGTAGAGCGCGATCATCAACTTGGCCCGAAAACTCTCGCGCAGCGGGTGGACGCTCACCAACTGGGAGAGCTCGCCAATCAGGGCCTGGTGGCGCCCGAGCAGCAGATCGGCGTCGATGCGTCTTTCCAGCACATCCGTCCGGGCCAGCTCGATTCTGGATCTCTCGTTGTCCACGAGTCTCTCCGTCACCGCTGTGAGGGTGGGACCGGTCCACAGATCGAGTGCGGCACGGAACTTCTCGGCGGCTCTGCCGGTGTGCCCCTCCTGCGCGGCAGTGTTTCCGGCTCTGGAAAACTCCTCGAATTTCTGCAGGTCGAAGTACGCGTCCCCTCTCTCCAGGCTGTAGCCCTGCCCGCGACGGACTATCCGGGACTCCTCACCGAGGTGACCTCTGAGCCGGGAGGCGTAGGTGTAGATCTGCGCCTGATACGTCGAAGGAGGGTTCTTCCCCCATAAGATCTCGCTCAGATCGACATCGGAGACGACCCATCCATCGGCAAGCAGCAACGCGGCGAGAATGGTCCGCTGCTTCGCACCTCCCAGCTGAATCTCAACGTTTCCGAACCAAGCTCCGACCGGGCCAAGGATGCGGAATTTCACCATGCCCGGGAAGCTACACACCCACCAAAATCGTGCTCAATCCTCACGACGTGCACGCAGAAGCAGCGATCCACTCCTCTCTCTGTATGGATGTGAACACCCGATACAGCGTACGTGAACATCAGGGATCGGCAGTCAACGTTTTTACCTGGTCAGACGTATAGAAACCTGACCGGAACGCCAGGGCGACGGCCTCGCCCCTGCTGCGCAGCCCGAGCTTCGTCAGTATGCGGGACACATACGCGCGTACGGTTGGAACCGCGATGGACATCTCCTTGGCGATCTCTTCGGTGGATTGGCCGGCGGCCAGCCGGTAGAGGGTCTCCTGCTCCCGCGGAAGCAGGGACCGCAGTATCTCTCCCACGCCTTGCTGTACCTGCCCGACTTCACCGAACCGGTCATCCATGTATCTGACCATTTGCTTAACGAGCGGCGGGGAGACAAAGACTCCGCCTGCCTCTGCGGCGCTTATGGCGGGCTCAAGTTCGGTGACCAGGCGATCCTTCAGTAAGTAGCCGACCGCACCGTTGCTGATCCCGCGCCACACCGTGGGGCCACCACTGCTGACAGCCACCAGAATGACCGCTGTACCGACTTCGCCGGACAGCCAGGAGACTATGGCGCCGTCGCTGTCCGACGCGATATCCTGGGACAGCACAACGACATCAGGGTCGGTTCGCCCGACGAGCGTCATCAGACCGTCTTTTTGCGCAATCTCCCCCACTAATTCACACGAGACGTTCTCACTTAGTATCCGGCGCAGTCTGCGACGACCGACCGGATCACTGTCTGCGATAAGTACTCGCATCGGATCTCCGAGTTGAGCGACATTAGGACGTCTGGACACGCCTCCCTTACCTCACCACATCACCACAAGGAGGCATCGGTAAGTAATCACCGTAGATACGGGTCACACCGGTTATAATCATCCAATTTCAGGAAGCGCTTTCCCGCCGTCCCCAGGGAAATCCTCGAACAGACCGTCGGCAGAGGCACGCAAATAAATCGCCAACCGCAAGAGAGCACAATGTTCCAGGCCTGGGCCGACGCAATCGCCGACAGCGCTCACGGTCGAGCGCCCAGCACCACCGGGAACTCCGATCGGCGCGAAACCCTTCGCAACACGCACCGACCAGAAACAAGTGTCATGAAAAAATAAAAGGCGAGCCATCCGCTCGCTGATTCAGACACACAGGAAAACCTTCAAACGCCCCGTTCTCACCCCGGGCACAGCTGTCGCTGTGAAGGAGAGGCAACTGCGCAGCCCTCGATCTGCCGGCTCCACCACCTCGGACGGTGGTCGCCGCGTGCAACGGATCCGGCAGCACGGCGATCTGACATTTCGACCGACCGTTGAGTTTCACCGAACGGCGAGAGGCCCCTGTGGAAGATGAAAGTCGCAGAGCCGGGAGGCTGCCACCCGGACGTTGTCCTAAAACCACCCTTACCCCCCCTGATTTCAGCCTGCACAAAACGTAGTCAACAGATGTGCGGGTGTCAACCACGACCGATCGCTCATGTCGGGTTCGCGACAAACCTTATGTTATCTTGGCATATTTTTTACCCGATTCGGTTTGTCGTGTGACGCACCACTTGGGCGACACCGCAGAGCCTCTGCGGTCGAACTCCTCTCTGTCGGATCAGGAACGGCCGGACCTCCCGCTCGGCCCGCACGGAGCCGAATAGACGCCTGATAGGTATCCCGGCCACCCTTGGTGTGCGCGGACGAAGTACGTATCCAGCCATCCACGACTTCGTGTTCCCACCGATCGCCGAAGAACCGCACCTCAGGGAAGCGGGCGGTAATGAGACCGAACCCGTGCACCACCAGGTCGAAGCGCTTCCCGACAACCGCTCCGACGAGCGTCTAGAAGGGACTGAATCCAGTCATGCTCATCCTGCGGCATTCCGACGTGGCACAGATCCTCGAAGGTCGAGAACTCGACAACATCAAGGCCGTCGCCGACGCCTACCGCATTCATGCCCAGGGCGACACCGCCGTCCCGCACTCCACTTTCCTGCGCTTTCCCGGACAGCCACGAGACCGCATCATCGGTCTGCCGGCCTACCGGGGCGGGCCGAAGCCGGCCGCGGGGATGAAGTGGATCGCGTCGTTCCCTGCCAACATCGAGCGGGGAATCGAGCGGGCCAGCGCGGCAATCATCCTCAACTCCCTGGAGACCGGGCGCCCCGAGGCTCTGATCGAGGGCTCCCTGATCTCAGCCAAGCGCACCGCCGCCAGTGCCGCGCTCGCCGCCGAGTTACTCACGCGCGGTCGCCGCCCGGACGGGCTCGCGCTGATCGGCTGCGGTGTGATCAACCTGGAGATTCTTCGCCACGTCCGGGCAGCGCTACCGGGCCTCAAGACGGTCTCCCTGTACGACAGTTCGGCCGACCGGGCCGCCGAGTTCGGCGCACGGGCCAGGACGCTGCTGCCCGCGGCAGAGGTGGTCGCGCTCGACAGCGCGGACCAAGCTCTCGCCGCCCATGGCCTGGTCTCCATCGCCACGTCCGCCATCGAGCCGCACCTCGACCTCAAGGCAGCGGTACCGGGCACGGTCGTCCTGCACATCTCGCTGCGCGATCTGCTTCCCGAGTCGCTCCTCGACGCCCACAACATCGTCGACGACGTCGATCACGCGCTGCGTGAACGGACCTCGCTCGACCTCGCCGCACAAGCCGTCGGCCACCGCGGGTTCATCGACCCGACGATCGGCCGGCTGCTGCTGGACGAGGGCAAGGCCGAGGCTTTCACCCCTGAGCCCGGCCGTACGGTCGTCTACGCCCCCTTCGGCCTCGGTGTCCTGGACATCGCCCTGGCAGACGCCGTCCTCACCGCTGCCCGGACACAGGGACTCGGCGTGCGCGTGGAGGACTTCCTGCTGTGAGCACGGCGGCGCGGTCGCCGTCGCCGAAGCCCACCGCCGTACGAGCCGCGGCCCCTCTCGCCTCGGTTGCCTCGCTCTTGACGTGCCCGTGTCCGAGGACGGCGGGCGGTATATCGACGGCGTAGGCCCCTGATAGAGCCAGCCCCAGGATCGATATCGACCCCCTCGAAAACGACAACGGGAGCACAATGACCAAGAGGATCTCCTCCGGCCACCGCGTCGCCGCGGTCCTTGCCACGGCTGCGGCCGCAGCCGTCGGCACCGGTCTGGTCGCGTCGCCTGCGAGTGCCGCGACCAGCTGGGAGTCGTTGACCGTGCCCGTCGCCACACAGCAGAAGACCTCGGTGCTTCCCGTCGACAGCCAGAACCTGTTCGCACGGACCGAAGGCATCTGCTTCGATGAGTGCACGCCCACGGTGCGGCTGTGGCAGAAGACCGGCACCACGTACAAGCAGCTGACCCCGCCCGCCGAGGCCGCGCCCGACATCATGGCCGGCACCGCCATCGACGACCTGTGGGTCTTCGGTACCAGGTGGGCGTCGACCGGCAGCGACCGGATTCACCACTACAACGGCAGCACTTGGTCGGCGAACCTCAGCCCCAACCCCAAGAGTAATGCGATAGCCGACGCCGAGGCCGTGACCAGGAACAGCGTGTGGACCGCGGGCAGCGTCAGCATCGACGGCGCCCCGGAAGCGTACTATCCCGCCGTCAACCACTGGGACGGTCAGAGCTGGAAGACCACCAAGTTCGACTTCGGGGGCGGTTTCGAGGCGATTGACGTACGGTCCGAGAACGACATCTGGGCCGTCGGGTACCGCGACAGGAACGTCACCAACACCGAGCGCGACTACCAGCCGCTCGCCATGCACTACGACGGCATCAGTTGGCGTCAGGTCCCCGTGCCCGAAACCCCGGAAAGCATGTACGTCCTGTACGAGGTAATCAGCGACGGCCCTGACGACGTGTGGGTTTCCTCCGGTACGCGGGTGAGCCACTGGAACGGAAGCTCCTGGACGCGCCACGACGTCTCCGGCGAGTCCGGCACCGCGGTGTCGTTCGGCTCCCACGGCGGTCAGATCTACGCCGGTGTCGACAGCTTCGGCACCTATCCGAAGCTGCTCCGCTGGAACGGCACGGCATGGGAGCAGGACACCAGGCTCACCAAGGGCACCGACGTCAGCCAACTGGCCGACGACGGTGACGGCTCGCTGTACGCGGTCTCCAGCACGGGTGACGGCGTCTTCTCCACCTTTACTCCCTACCTGTCCCGGCTCGCACCACCGACCGTTGGCTGATCCGCGTCGCACCAGGACTGAATGTTTCGTTTGCGGTGAGGCGGACGAGTCGATCGCAGCAGCACAGGGCGGTGGCGCGAATCCACTCTTGGGCTGCGGATCTCGTACTCAATGATTCAGGTAGGCAGGGTGTCCGGAGTGCGTGCTGATCTTGTTCCTCACAACTTGTGGGAGCGGATGGCTACGCTCTGCCGCCCGCTCCCGAGCGGCGCCTCCATCTTGCGGAGTCTCCGGGAGCGCCCCCGACCGCGAGCCTCGGCGACTCCGGGCAGGGTGGGCGAGTTGCAGGCTCCCCTTCCCCTGCCTGCGCCGTTTGAAGACGTCAGAATCACCTCCACGCAGCACAACCCTTCTGGTCACCCAGCGCCCGCCGGTGGATAGACGGAGGCGACCTCCGCCCGGGGCAAACGCTGCGGACCAGCAGTGGCGCGACCGTCACCGTGCTGCGCGGCCGCCGCTTCCGCCAGCTCCTCTCCGCCTACAACCTCCACACCTACTATGTGCTGGCCGGAGCGACACCGGTCCTGGTGCACAACACCAACGGGTGCCCGACGGGGACCATGGTGCTCGGAATCGGCGAGCACTGGGAAGCACTGGCCAAGGAGATCGAGGGGCTATGGATGAGCTGACCTCCGAGTCCACCGGCGCCGAGATGTTCCGATCGGACAGGTACTTCAGGGTCTGGCAGTACTCCGTCGGTCACCGCAGGCTGCTCCTGCGCAGTAGCCGGGACATGCCGCCGGAGACCCGGATCGACATCCACTTCGCCAACGTCGACCTCATGCTCCTCCGTCCCCATTACGACGGTCTGGTCATCCGCCGGGCCGACGACGGGGAATGCGAGAAGGCCGGCCTGGACTACGGGGTGGAGGTCAAGCCCGGGCGTCTGTTCGTGCTGGGCGACGGCCTGCGGAGCTTCGTCGTATCGGCACCTCCGCAGTGGCACGAGGACGAGGGCGCGATGGACGATCCGTCATGGTTCGGCCATATGCGGGGAACGCGCTGAGACCGTCCGGGACGCCCGTCCATGAAGAGGCGTCCGAGCGGACCCCGGAAGAACGGGGCCCGAGGAATTGACCCATCGGGACCACGGCCGTCAAAGGGCCGCCGCACCACCCACGTGGTGCGGCGGCCCCGCGCGTCCCACACCCCACACGGCCGGGGCCGGCGTGACGCACTCACCCCGCGGCCCGGCGGCTGTCTATGCCCTGAGAACTGACTTCGTATCAGGTCCGGCGTTTGGTCAAGGTCGGAGGTCAGTAGGTTCGTCTGGTCGAGGTCGGGGCCGAGCCGTGGGGGCGTGCATGGGTGACAGCCAGGTGACGATCAAGCTCACGAGCGACGAGGCACGAACGCTCGACAAGGCGCTTCCCGAATTGTTCGCGCCTGACTACGACCAGCTGCTTGAGGCCGCTCGTCAAGGCTGCGGCCGGAGGGCTGATCGAACGGTCTCGACTCTTCGCCGGGACGGCGCCTCAGTATGAGCCGGGCGGCAGGGCGTTCCGCGTGTGACTGTGCGGGACGCCCTGCGTGTTGAGCCAGTCTCCTCAGATCCTCGAAGGGATCCTCGCTTTCACCGGAACGGAGCGCATCACCGGCGGCGAGCTCGGGTTACACCAATACCGGCACCGACCAGGGGGAGAACAGGAAGCGGTGCCAACCATGCTTGCCTGACCGATGAGCCAGACACGGTCATCACGATGCCGATCAGCAGGTAGACAGCGAGGAACGCTGCAATCAACAGGAAAGCCAGGATTCGACGCTTTTACTCGTGAGATAGCCTGCGGCGAAGCATCCTGCTGTCGACATGAACCCGCCCTCTGGTCCGGTGGCCGCTTCACAGACGGCACCTACCACGTACCCTGCAGCGAGGCTGGCAGACGAGCGGGCAGTTGCTGTTGACGTTGCCTGAGAACAGGTCCTGTCCAATGCTCCAGAATTCCTTGGCGTTCTCGGCCCATCCGACGAACTCGTCGAGGTCGCCCAGGGAAAGTTACCTGTCGGATCCGACCGGTCGATTGGGTCGCCCTTGGCGTACAGGTAGGCGTTCTCCTCCTGGCCACTGGTCGATCTCCTCGATCAGCTGCCCGAGCATGGTGGCCAGCCGCGCCATGCCGGGTCGGCTCCGTCGTCCAGGAGGCCGCGCTCGGTGTCGGCCGGCTCGGGTGGGCGTGGGACCGCGCGAGATGACTCCGGGTCGCCGGCCCGGCGCCGCGGCCGCGCGCCGCGACGCCCGCGCCCTGTCACGGATACGGCACTCCACCGCGACGTTGATGCCACAGTAATGAGCGAGAAGCAGGGCCGGTCTCAGATCTGACCCTGCTTCTCAGCTCGCTTTATGGCTGGCTTCGTCGTGCTGTGCGTAACCAGTAGGTGGCAGCTCCCCATACCGCGAGGAGTAGCACGAGCAGTCCCCAACCGCCAGCGTTCCCGTTGACGATGAGAATGACGCCCAGTAGCACGCCGATCATTGTGAAGATCGTGCCGATTTGCCACCATCGTCTGATGCCGGCCTTCTGTTCACTGGTCCAACCAAGAGGCACAGTTGCTCCTATCTGGCGTCAGGACACTGCTTTTCGTGTACCCGGCTGTCTTAACCCGATACGAGGTTCGAAGCAGCCTGACTCGCTCCCCACGCGCCGGCGAAGCACACTGCTTGTCCTCCGATAGCTGAGGCGCCACCAGTTACTGGCGCCCCACCGAGCATGACCGACTCGCACAAGGACCCGACTGCTGCGCCTGCTACGAATCCAGCTACGTCCCCCCACAGACCCTGGGTGTCTCCCTGGAAGAGGTGGGCACCTGCTTGAATCACATCTCCTGCTGTGCCAAGCACGTCCCAGGCAGACAGCCCCGTGGGGTCTGTGCCATTCACGGGATCGCCCGCCGCATAGAGGTAGGGGTTCTGTTCTTGGCCGCTGGGGTCGGGCTGGATGAAGCGGCCGAGGTTGGGGTCGTAGTAGCGGGCGCCCATCTTGTACACGCCCGTCGGGTCGAGGTAGGCGCTGGTGTAGCGGAAGGGCTGCTGGGTGCCGGAGTTGGTGCGCGGCTCGCCGTAGGGGCCGTAGGTGTACGTCGCGGTGCGCTTGCCCGAGGTGTCGACCAGGCCGATGACCGAGTTCTGGACGTCGGTGAGGTAGTACTGGCTGCCGCCCCCGCTCCTCATGGCCACCAGGGTGCCCGAGGGTTCGCGGACGAAACCGGTCGCGGTGCCGGAGGCAGTCTGTCCGGTGATGCCGACGGCGGCGTTGGTGAAGGTGGTGCTGTCACGGGTGAGGCGCTGGGTGTTGTCGATGCCGGCGTAGGTGTGGCTGTTGGTCGTGCCGGACTGGGTGTAGGCGGCGAGCTGGGTGTACGGGGTCCAGTTCTCGTCGGTGCGGGTGCCGGTGGGGCTGGCGGCGCTGGTTTCGTTGCCGGCGCCGTCGTAGGTGAAGCCGGTCGCCGTGTCGTAGGCGGTGAGTTCTCCGGCGTCGTTGTAGGTGGAGGTGTGCTGGGGCTTGTCACAGGCGGGGAGGCTGGTGCCCGAGGAGCGGCCGGTGCGGTTGCCGGCCTTGTCGTAGCAGTAGGCCCAGCCGGCCGTGGTGGAGCCGGACTTGGTTTCGACGGCCTTGGTGAGGCGGCCGAGGGTGTCGTAGGTGTAGGTGGTGGTGGCGCCGTCGGTGGTGCGCTGACGGATCTTGTCCGTGTCCTTGCCCGACAGCGAGTAGTCGTAGGAGATCGACGACAGCGTGGTCGAGCCGCCGGACTTCACTTCGACCTTGGTGGGGCGGCCGGAGTCGTCCGGGGCGACGGTCTGGGTGGTACCGCCGGGGAAGGTCGTCTTGGTCCGCTTGCCGTTCTTGTCGTACTCGAACGTCGTCTTGGCGCCGCCGGGTTCGGTGACGGAGGTGAGTTCGTTCGCGTCGTCGTAGCCGTAGGTGACGGTTCCCGCGGCGTCGGTGGCGCTGCCGACGTTGCCGGAGGGGTCGTAGGTGATCCGCGTGGTGCCGGTGCCGGGCAGAGTGCGGGTGCGTTCGCGGTTCTGCTCGTCGTAGGTGAACGTCGACGTGCCCGCGGGGGTGGTGCGGGATGTGAGGTTGCCGTCGGCGTCGTAGGTGAAGGTCGCGGTGGCGTTGCCGGCGGTCTGGGTCTTGACGCGGTCGCGGGTGTCGTAGGTGTAGGTGGTGGTGATGCCACGGCCGTCGGTGACGGTCTTCTGCCGCCCGAGGTCGTCGTAGGTGTAGGTGAGGGGCTTGAGCGGGCTGGGCGGGGTGACCTTGGTCAGGTTGCCCTGGGAGTCGTAGGTGTAGCTGGTCTTCTTCTCCCGCGGGTCGGTGGCGGTGCAGCGCTGGCCGGGCAGGCCGCCGCAGTCCATCGTGCCCGTCTTGGGGTTGTAGGTGTAGCTCCACTTCGCGGCGGTACCGCCGGAGGTGGAGTCGGTGGAGGTGAGCAGGTTGCCGGAGTCGTCGTAGCCGTTGCTGGTCTCCTGCGCGGAGGCGGAGGAGAGCGTCTGGGGGAAGTAGCCGCTGCCCTTCTTCACCCACGTGGCGGTCGCCTGTGCGCCGGTGGGGATGGTGACGCTCTTGGGGTTGAAGGCGGAGTCGTACTCGAACTTGGTGGCGTTGCCTTCTTCCGGGGTGGTGCCCATGGCATCGGTGGCGGTGACGACGTCGTTGTCCGGCCCCCACGACTTCGAACGGGTGTGGCCGAGGGGGTCCTCGGTCTTTTTGGTGCGCCAGTAGCCGTCGACGGTCTTGAAGGTGTTCTTGCCGCGCGGGTCGGTGATGCGGACGGTGCCTTCGGTGGTGGTCTGGTCCTGGCCCAGCAGCCAGCGGAAGGCGGTGGTGTTGCCAGCACCGGTGGCGTTGTCCACCACGCGGGTCATGGAGGCGACCTTGGTGCTGTCCCAGGTGAAGGTGGTCTGCCGCCCCTCCGGGGTGGTGATCTTCGTCAGCCGGCTGGAAGTGTCGTAGGCGAAGACGGTGGTCTTGTTGTCGGTGTCGGTGAACGCCCTGATCAGGTCGCCGGTGTAGGTGTAGCTGACCGAACGGCCAGTGTGGTCGGTGACCTTGGTGATGTGGCTGCCGTCATTGGTGAACGTCAGGTACCGGCCCGACGCGGCGGTGATCTTGGCGGGGAAGTCGCCGGAGTAGGTGATGGTGGTGGCGTTGCCGTTCTTGTCCTCCACCTTCGACACTCGGGCGTCGCCGGTGGTGCCGGAGCGGGTGAACGTGGTTTTCTCACCGGTGCGGCGGCTGGTGAGGGTGAAGGACTTCTTGTCGTCGGCCTCGCTCAGGTCCTGCTTGTAGCCCTTGGCCGGGGTGAACCCTGATCCGTCGCGGGTGAAGACGGCCATGGTGCCGGTCGGGCCCTCCACGACGACCGCGTCCGGTTCGGCCTCGACAACGCGGTAGTCGGCGCCGGTCGTGGTGTTCCAGCCCATCTGGTTCAGGCTGTTGAAGGTGTTGCCCCACGACAAGCCGGGGCCGGCGTCGGCGATGTCGAATCCCTTGACGGTGACCAACAGGTTGCCGTTGCCGTAGTTGACCTGAGCGCTGACGCTGTCGGACATCTGTGCGGTGTAGAACTCCGACCACGGCACCTGCCCCACCCCGATGGGCACGACACCGGTGCCGGCTGCGGCCGCCTTGAGTAACGGGCCGCGCTTGTCGGCCTCTTTCACCGGCGTGCTGGTCGGCGGTTTGGTCACCCCTAACGGTGTCCGGGTGACCTTGGTGACGCCGGAGACCAGGGACTGGGTGTGCGGCTGGGCGGCGGCCGGAAGGGTCGCCGTGATCGTCGCGGTCGCGGTCGCGGCCGCCACGATCGACAGTGGCAGCCATCGTCTACGCCGGGCTAACGCGGGCATGCGAACATGCACGAGGATCTCTCCAATGCTTGAGACAGCGGATGGACGCAGGTCCGATCAGGGGTGGCACCCGGGCAAGGGGTGCCACCCCGCCCTGCGTCGGGGAATCAGCCGGACACGGCGGCGTGCGCTCGCCGCACCGGCGGCGGTGCGAGACGGGTCAGGCGCAGCGCTTGTCGGTGCGGGCCTCGTGCGCGGTCTCCCCAGGGATGTTGACCAGGCCGTAGCCGGAGGAGCACTCGCTCACGGTGTTGGCCGGGTTGCCCCAGAACTCCTGGCCGTGGGTGTCGATCACGTTCCGGGTGCCCACCAGCGACTCACGGTCGTAGGACCACACCCCGACCGTCAGATCGAAGTTGATGTTCTGTGCCAGGAAGCTGTTCCACACCCAGACGTAGCCGTAGTTCTCCTTGCAGCCGGGCGAGTAGAACTGCTTCACCGAAGCGATCTTGTCCGTGCCCCGGAAGATGTAGGAGGTCGTGCCGATCTGGTAGGCGTCCGAGCACACCCCGGCCGCCTGTGCCACCGCGCTGGAGGGGTTGCCCGCCTCCGTACCCGCCGTACCGGCAGGAGTGGCAGAAGTGTCCGACGCCGGAGCAGGGCCCGTACCCGCCGCGGCAACACCCGCCCCCAGCAACGACAAAGCGGCCCCCGCCACCGTCGCCGCCATCGTCATACGCGCACGTCTCACGTGCATCCCCCTCTGCAACAGCGCAACCCCCAGGGCCCCGACACGAGCACCCCAGAGGGCTCACGCGGAACGAAGGCGCATCGATCGATGCGCCTTCACATCCTCACCACGCAACCCACGGCACCGGCACCCATCCAGGAAGAAAACACACAGCGCAATCGCCGACACCTACAGTGATCACTCGATTTTCAGGCATACGAACCTTTACATAAGGGCGCAGAAAAGCACTACTCCCTTCGAATCAGAGAGCATTACGCCGAGACTGCTTGCATTTCAAAACCATGCGCCTTTTATGTGACAACTCCGACATGCATACTCAAGGAGGCTGCGGGCATCAGAAGTGGTTCGCTTCACGCTGTCTGGCATGGAGAAGTCAGGACTCGCCGACCAGCACCGAAACTTGTCCCATACGCCGACGACCTGAACAAACTGCTCCGCTGCGGCTCACCGACCCCGGTCTCCTTGCCCGCGCCGATGCTGACCGTGACCGGTAGTGTCGCGATCTTCGGGCGGCGAAGCCCCCGGAGTCCCCCTGGGGCTGGCCAACGACCATGAACAGCGACCACACTTCTGCACGGCTCCGGCTTGACAGAGCACTGGACTGCCTGGCCTCCACGTTCCGCGGAATGACCGCCCGCGAAGACGAAACGCAGTGTGACTGCCACTGGGGCAGCGAGGAAGAGCTCAAGCTACTGAAGGTTCCGGACGCGGAACTCGGCCCGGACCTTCTGTACCGCACCTGGAGTGCCCCCGACTGGAGTGACCACGGCGCGGTGCTGCGCCGCATCCTTCCCGAACTCTCCAGAGCTCTGGTCAGCGGCGCCGTGGAGCCGCTCTCCGGGATGGAGGAGGTCGGACGCTCATTCGCTCGGGGCAGCTGGCAGCGATGGCCCGCGCTCCAGAGTGCGGCGGTATGGGAGTTTTTGCATGCCTGGTGGGCTCACACTCTGAGTGATCCATCTCCCGCTGTCCCCGTGCACGACGTTCTCGCGCTGTGTGCCGAGGCATCCACCACGCTCAGCCCGTGGCTCGGCGTCTGGGAGACAGCCGACCATCGCGTTGCCAACCAGCACCTGGCCACAGCGGCAGCCCACTGGGAGTACGACCTTCTCGGTGACGAACTCCCCTGGAGAACAATGGGAAACGCGGACGCCCTGGTCAGCGAGCTTGCGTCCTGGCTCGTCCGCCACGCCCCGCCGCGGCTGCTGGCTCAGGACGCGTCCGACAGCCTGCTGCACCGCATCCGGCTGATAGGACTCACCGGCCCCGCTCGCTGGACGGACCCGCACTGGCCCAACCACCGTTACTAGTGCTCTGACCCCATAGGTTGGCCGGGTTGATGGTCGTGGCGGTTGGATGTGCGGTGACGTCCGATCCGACCGCTGGGGGTGTGGTGACTGAGCCTGTCCGGGTGCGCAGGATGACCGACCAAGAAGGGCAGAAGCTCCAGCAGACTGCTGGCCTCGGCTGGCGGGAACCGGGTGCCGGTGATCGCGAAGCTGGTGCAGGCCGACGAAGACACAGTCCGGGACGTCATCCATCGGTTCAACGAGATCGGCCTGGCCTGTTTGGACCCTCGGTGGGCGGGAGGCCGTCCCCGCCTTCTCAGTACTGACGACGAGGACTTCGTCGTCCAGACGGCCATCACCCGCCCGACCAAGCTGGGCCAGCCCTTCACCCGCTGGTCCATCCGCAAACTCGCCGCCTACCTGTGCCGCGTGCACGGTCGCGTCATCCGGATCAGCCGCGAGGCGTTACGGTGCCTACTCACCCGCCGCGGAATCACCTTCCAGCGCACCAAGACATGGAAGGAGTCACCTGACCCGGAGCGTGACGCCAAGCTCGACCGCATCGAACACGTACTGGAGCGATCCCGGATCGCGTGTTCGCGTTCGACGAGTTCGGGCCGCTTGGCATCCGGCCCACCGCCGGCTCGTGCTGGGCTCCTGCCGGTCACTCCGAACGGCATCCTGCGACCTACCACCGCACCCACGGGGTTGCGGTACTTCTACGGCTGCTACTCGCTCGACGACGACAGGTTGTGGGGCGTCGCCCGCAGGAAGAAGGGTGCCACGAACACACTCGCCGCGCTGAAGTCGATCCGCACGGCCCGCCCGGACGGCGCCCCGATCTACGCCATCCTGGACAACCTCTTCGCCCACAAAGGCGAGACCATCTGGCTCTGGTCGAGGAAGAACCGCGTCGAGCTTTGCTTCACCCCGACCTACGCCTCCTGGGCCAACCGGGTTGAGGCGCACTTGGGAGCTTTGCGGCAGTTCACTCTGGCCAATTCAGATCATCGCAGCCACCCCGCGCAGACCCGGGCCCTGTACGCATATCTGCGCTGGCGCAACGCCAACGCCCGCCACTCCGACGTGCTCGCCGCACGGCGCAAGGAGCGCGCCCGCATCCGCAGCGAGAAGGGCATTCGCTGGGGCGGACGCCCCCTCACTGCGACAGCCTGACGGGCTACCGCGACTCAGCCGAGACGTCATTCAAGGACGCCGTGCGGGCTCGGTCCGTAACAGGCGCTTGCCGCTCCAGTGGCCAGCGCCCAGTAGCGGTCACCGAACGACCAGTGCCACCACTCCGTCGGGTAGTTCACCAGGCCCACGGCCGTCAACACGTGTCCCAGGATTTCCCGGTAGGCGCGCGCCTGCGCGCTGATTCCATCAGCGTCGGTGTAACAGGCGCCGGCACTCTCTTCAGGAGTCGCGTTCATAGATGTACCCAGATCCAGCTCACGGCCGTCCGCATCCACGAGCGTAAGATCCACTGCCGCTCCCGCGCTGTGCGGCGCGATCTCCGGTGGCGACACGAAACGGCTCGCCGCCGACCGGATCTGCTCGTCGGTCCAGCCAGGCTGCTCGGCTCGCAATCTGGCCGCGTATTCCTCAAAGTAGCGCCGCTGCAACGCCGGAGGACGATAGCCCTCCACCACCAGCAGCCCCAGACCGGCTGGCAAGTGCGCCTGTGCCTGGAGCAGACGCTCCAGCACGCCCTCTCGCAGGTAGAAGAAGGCGTCCGAGTCGTCCTGTTTCCGCAAGTCCACGAGGAGCGGCCCCCTCCGGACATCGACCAGCCGCTCACCGCACTCATATACGGGGACAGCTGCTACCCGTGGATCCGACATCAAGATGATCTCGCTCATCCCGCGATGATTCGCGAGCACGGTCAACGAACACAACGTTGCTCAACCACCCGGCGAACGTTCCTGGCCAAAGCACTAGAGGAGCGGACGTTCAGTCGGCGGCCAGCGCGGGATCGGCGGCATGGTCGTCGGGGGACGTCTGGTTCTTCCGGGCCTGCCCTTGGCAGTGGTGCAGCGTGAGCGTGAGACCGGAGAGGGTGAGGAGCAGGGGGATCAGGATGAGCGCGTGCACGTGCAGGCTCTGGGTGAACGCGGCGCGGGCGGTCGCCGTCAGGGCGGAGGCCAGTTCTTTGGGGAGTTGCCGGGCGGCGTCCAGAACTGCGGGCAGCGTCTCGTTGGCGGGCCCGGCGAGGTCCACGGGCACGCCTTAGGGCAACGGAGTAAGACCGGCGAAGAGGAGCAGAGAGTCGGCTACCAGGAACCCGGGGCCGTCGTCGACCTGGGTGAGCATCACGGGCCCCAGGACAGCGAAGGCGGCACCCGTGTCCATCAGGGCGGCCGGGCCGGATGAGCCATACCGGTCGACGCGCTGGCGGAAGTACAAGGTGCGGATCACGACTGGGGCCGTCATCGGAGTCCTCACCGGCTCACTCACCGGGCCACGGACCACGCTGCTGGGCAGCTACGACACAGCGGGAGGCCACAGGGCTGTCCAGGGTCCCGCGTGGTGCGCTCCGCTGTTACCGTCACCCACCGGCCAGCGAGCATCTACTGGAAAGCGAGAGCGGTTAGGTCGTCGGCGTCGGCGACATCGACCACAACGAGCCCCGGCTTCCTCACGTGTGGAATCGTCGACAGGGTGAAGCAGCGCCCGTAGCCTGCTGGCCCGCGACCGGATCCGCAGGGCCGCTAGTACCGGCAGATGGTCGCCCACGGTCGTGAGGTCTGCGGTCTTTTGGAACGAGGCGGTTCTCGCACCCTGAACCTGGGTGCGAGAACCGCCTCATTTCTGTGGCCGTGGTGCGGGCGTATTGCCGGAGCGGCAGGAGCGGCAACCCCCTTGTGCAGCTTGGCGGCAGGTTCCCCCGGCGCATGGCGTTTCGGGCTCTCCGGACGTGGGCGCGCCGGGTCGGTGGCTCCTCAGCCCTGGCGGGCTTGCGGTGCCCCGCCGGGGTGGTTGTCCGCCGTGGGCGTCGAGAAGGTCCGCAGGGGCCCTCAAGACAGAAAGCGTGGTTGAGGCCGGGACTCGGTTGCTGTGGCATACGCGCGCCTGATCCGTCGGCGCACCGCATCGAGGTGGTGGACTTTCGGTGGTGCGGGTCGAACAGGTGGGAGGGAGGTACAGGTTCGGGCTGCAACGACTGCGCTGGCTGGCGAGGCCCAGGCCTTGCCAGTCGCGGCACTTCCTGGAGCGAGTCCCTTCCGTCGTGGTGCGGACCGTACGAGGTGGAAGTGGTCCGGCTGGGTTCGTCGTCCCTGGCCTGAGCCCAGGCCAGGCACCAGGGGTCCCACTAGGTGCTGAAAGTGCAGCGTCACGACCGAAGGGTGTGGTTGGGGAGCCCAGACGGTGGGTCGCTTGTAAGAGGAGAGAGCGCAGCCCTCAGATGGCCTCTGAGCTGCGAAAACACATGCACCTACCACGATCGCCGGAGCTGCCAGGCAGTTCCTCGGACAGTAGAGGGCGATCAAGGGAACCGTGTGCCCAGATCTTGTGAACCCGGACCCGGTCAGGGAAACAGCGGACCACGATTTTGGGAACTGCCACAGCGGTTGAGGGAACTGCCACCACGGTTGTAGGAACTGGGTGCCCAGTTCCTACAACCGTGGCAGATTGACGTGACGTACATGAGTGAGGGTGGGGAGAGGTGCGTACGGGAGGGAGGAGGGGATGAGTGGGAAGGCAGGCGACACGGCTGACAGGCGGAGTTGATTGCCTTCCTGATCATGTACGTTAAGTTCATCTGGTCGGCCTCGCCGCCGTCCTTCATGAACCGGTAGTTACCCCTTGCTCGGAGGGCTCGTTGGGAGCAGTACGCAGGCTGGTCGACGCCGATACAGGCGAGCCCATTCCCTATGCGCCGTACGCCTTCTCCGGCAGGCACACACAGGTCGACAAGGCACGTGTCGAGGCGATCAGCGAATCCAGGGCGTTCACGCCCAGCCAGAAGTTCCTCGTTCTGTGGTGGATCGGAGTGTCCCCGGAGGGCATGGAGCCGCTACGAGCGACCGGCGCGGACATCGCCAAGCGCGTGGGTATGTCCACGGACGCGGTCGGCAAGATCAACAGGAAGCTGGCGAAGCACCGCATCCTGATCGTCCGAGGGCGCGTCGGTAACTACAACTTTTACCGGATCAGCCCTTACATCGCGTTTCACGGAACGGGGCTTGAGCAGCGTGAAGCTGTGAAGACGTGCAACCCGCCGGACATCCCCGGGTTTGACGAAAACATTCCTGCGCGGTGGGAGGCCCAGTGATCAGCAGTGTTGACAAGCAGAAGAACCTCGAACTGCTTGAGAAGACAGTCGGCATGACCGCCAACCAGCGGCTTGTCGTCATGCTGTACGCCCTGCACCCCACCGATCGGTCCGGTGCCGTACTCGAGACAGCCGCCAACCTGGCGAAGCTGGTCGGTATGGCCGCACCCGTCTTCTCCCGCACGCGCAAGCAAGTCATCGAAGCCGGCTGGCTGGAGGAGACCGAAAGGATCGGCCACATCAGGTACTACCGGCTCGACCCGAAGCGCATGGGCGAGAACGTCGTCATCCCGCTCCGCCGTGCCACATGACGTCCTGGAGACCGCACCTCATGTACGTCACGTCAATGAGGTGCGGTCTCCAGGACGTCTTCCTTGACTTCACAGCAATGTCCGGCGTCCAGGCGGACGAGCGCGGCGGGGTGTTCGGCGTCAGGCTGGTCGAGTGACCAGTGGTCCTGGGTGGCCGTCGCGGTCCAGGTGCCGCCGGCCGGGCCGTCGATCCGCACCTGGACCTGCGTACCGGCCGACGCGGTGACCTCGCGCAGGGTGTGGGGCAGGGCCCGCATGAAGGTGTCCAGGATGATGGACAGGTGTCGCGGATCGTGATCGGTGCCTTGGCCGACGGCGTGGCGGATCTGCTGGCGGTGGGTCCAGAACTCGGTGAAGTCGCGGGCGCTGTCCAGCCACATCGGTGCCGGATCGATCCCGGCCCAGGACACCCCCAGCGACGGCGCGTCGGGGTCGGTGGCTTCGAAGAAGCGGGACACCTGCCCGCCGATCAGGTCGAGGGTGTCGATGAGCGCCGTCGGGCTCACCCGGCGGCAGGCGTCGACCCATTCCTGGTTGACGCGGTGGATGAACGCCTCCAGCGTCTCGCCCGGAGCGGGACCGGGGCCGTCGTGGTGGCCGTCGCGGTCCCGGGCGAGGCGCCCGTAGAAGTCGCCCAGGACGTGCGCGGCGAGATCCCGGACCGTCCAGCCCGGGACCGCCTCCCTGTCCCAGTCGGCGGGCGCCAGGCCGCGCAGCGTGGCCATCAGCGCGGCCTGCTCCGGGGCGAACAGCGGGCGGGCATCGATCGGAGCACCGAGCCAGGAATGGCTCGGCACGTCATGGAACAGGGCCGTCATGGTTGAAGGCTCCCAACCGGCTGGCCGTTTCGCCAACGAGTATCCCGCTACGGCGCCTCTCTTCAGCCACCTCGTGTAACCGGGCCAACTGGCCGTGAGTGGGCTTTTCTGGTATCCGCTGTCACAGAACGAAGCGTTCGGATGCCCGGGCTCCTGGCTGTCGGTTACCCGGAGCCACCGCCGTTCGGCGTGAAACCGATGGTGGTAGCGCCCTCAGCGTAGATGAGCCACGCAGTGCGGATCAGCTCCGCGAAGGCGTCGGAGATCGGGCCCGGGGCGTCGGCGTCCGGGTTCGGGACGGTGCCAGCGGAGCCGATGTTGGATGGTTCTCGCCGTGACCAGGGGCAGCAGGATCCGGCCGACGGTGGTCCCCCGGCCAGCGGGCAGCCGGTTGCAGGGGTGCGGCTGACGCCGCCGTATGCGGTGTGAAGTACCTGCTGTTCTCCCGGCCGCGCCGCGGTCGTGCTGAGCCTGGTGGCTTCGACCGGACGCGGAGCGTTTGGACGTCGGAAATGCCGGCAGAGGGTCAGTCGATGCGCATGCCGGTGTCGGGGTCGGCGACCAGGCGCGTCGGCTATTACGGCGTAATAGATATGGCACGCGTTCGCTGCGTGGAGTCCGGCGCACCGGCGAGCGGATGCGTCTGATGGTCGACGGGCCGCGCCCCAGCTCGGCCACGACAGTCCGGACCGTAGCCCTCTCCTGGGCTTCCTTCCTGGCCGGTCGCCGCTTATTACGCCGTAATAGTTGTCAGGTCGGCACGTCGGTCCCGGGGCGGCGCCCCATCCTGGCACACCGTGTGCGTACGGACATCGACGTGGCACAGGCGCCGCTGTTCGGCGGAGCCGCACCTTGGCGTCCTCACGTACGCCTCGTTGATCGGTTTCGCATACAGCCCCACAACGGCAACGGTAGGGAGGGCCTCCTAGGCCGGATGGGCGTCGGACACTATCCGGCTGGCCCCATGTATCCGGACGTGGGGTGCGACCAGGATCGCGTCATGCGATTTACGAACGTTTTCGGCGCCTCCAGTCACCTTGAAGCTTCGGCCGTGTCCGTGACACGGCGTCGGCTGCTGGCCCGCGCCGGTGCCGTGGCTGTACTGGGTGCCACCTCGACTCTGGGCCTGGCCGCTCGCGCGTCCGCCGTGCTGACGGCCTCCACCGGGTCCGTACGGCTCGAACTCCCCCGCCCCACCGGCCCCCGTCCGATCGGTGTCACCGAACTGCACCTGGTGGACCGGACGCGTCGTGGCCCCTGGTGGGCGGGCGAGGCCGCGGCTGAGTTCCGGGAGCTCATGGTGAGCATCTGGTACCCGGCCGATCACACCACCGCGGAAGACGGGCCCCCGGCGTCCTACATGCGTGCGGGCGCGGCCACGGTCTTCGGGGCAGGCGCCGCAAAGATCCTCCAGGTCGACCAGGGCGCCGTCGACTGGGCCGGATTCGCCATCCACGCGCGTGTCGGAGTGCCCGTGGCGTCCAGGGCCGGGCGGCTGCCCGTGGTGCTGTACTCGCCGGGCATGTACAACGAGCGCACCCTGGACACCACCGCCGTGGAGGAGTTGGCGAGCCACGGCTATGCGGTGATCACCATCGACCCCGTCCACGAGGCACACGCGGTCGAGTTCCCCGACGGCCGCGTCATCGAGCCCGCGCCCGGGCTCAACACCATCGAGACAGGCGTCGACCGGTCAAAGGCGGCACTGGAGGTCCGGGTCGCCGACATTCCGTTCGTCCTCGACCAGCTCGCCGTGCTCGCCCGCGGCGGCAACCCCGACGCCGGGAAGCGGCCGCTGCCGCGCGGGCTCGGGCAGGCCCTGAACCTCACGCGTACCGGTATGTTCGGGCACTCGCTCGGCGGGATGACGACCGCCGAGGCGATGCGCGTGGACCGCCGTATCCGTGCCGGTGCCAACCTCGACGGTCCCCTCGGCTACGACTGGACCGACCCCGAACAACTGCTGCCGGTCGCCCGCACCGGGCTGGACCGGCCGTTCCTGCACATGGGGGCGTGGCTTGCGGTGCCGTCCGGCAGGCTGCCGCACACCCATGCGTACTCCCCGTCCTGGCGATCGATGTGGCGGAACTCGACCGGCTGGAAACGCGATCTGTGGACGGAGGCGGCCGAGCACAACTCGTTCACCGACTACCAGACGGTCCTCCCCGGCCTCGCCGCGAGGATCACGCTGCCTCAAGGGCTGCTGACCCGGATGACCGGCACCGTCGATCCCGCACGGTTCACCGCGAGCCGTCGGGCCTACCTCACCGCCTTCTTCGATCAGCATCTGCGCGGCCGTCACCAGCCGCTGCTGGACGGCCCCTCGCCGCTCCACCCGGACGTGCGGTTCATCGGCTGAGGCGGCGCGGGAGCGTCCCGAGGCCCGCGCCTCCTCCACCGGCCGGCGCCCGTCGGCACAAGGCTGAGCCTTCTGTGCCGTTACCTGGGGGGCATAGAGAAGGGCCGCCTCTTGAGGCGGCCCTTCTCTATTGGTGTCGAACACCTCAGTCGGACTGGACGGCGGCTTCCTCAGCGAAGGAGCGTGCCAGTTCACCGAGGCGGACGGGATCGCGTTGCAGCCCCTTCGAGCCCAGGAACCGGAGGAGGTCGAAGAACGTGTCGTCGTTGTCGATGTTCCGGTCCAGGAGCATGGCGAGGGTGCCGGGTTCGTCGTACGGCACTCTGCGTGGCTGCGAGCGATGCTCGGCGCGCTTCTGTGAGTCAGCCGCAGGTGAGGCATCCACCCGTTGCTCGGGCACCGGTTGGTGCTGGGAAGCCCCGCCGGTTGCCACCGATGAAGGGGCTGCCGGGGAGGGTGCGCTGGGTTCGCTGTCTCCTATTACGCCGTAATAGGAGACAGGCCGGCTCTGTGCGGAGTTGTCGGCCGGTTCCGCAGGAATCGGCACGGCGGGGCCGCCCGGCTCGTTGTCCTCGCTTGCGCCGTCCCGGTGTGTGACCGGGTGGGCATCGCTTCGGCGTGCCTTCGCGTGGCTGCGCTTCTCTTCTTCCTCGAGAGCCCGTGCGGCCTTGAGTCCGTCGAGGGCTTCTTGCTGCTGTGCGGGGGGCTTGCTGGCGACCGCTCGGAGCAGGTCGATGGGCTCTTCGCCGATCCTGGCCTGTAGTTCAGGCGTGAGTTTGAGGAGTGCGAGGCGTTGTGACACCCAGCCCTGGGACCGGTGGAGACGCTTGGCCAGCGCGGTCTGGCTGCCGTGGATGGCCAGGAGGCGCTGGAGGGCTCTGGCTTCGTCCAGCTCGCCGAGGTCCTGGCGGTGGATGTTGGCGACGAGGGCGGATTCGAGGAGTTCTTCGGAGTTGGTGCCCTGGTCGTCACTGACCATGACCTTGACGGTGGGGAGCTGTGCTTCACGGGCGGCGGCGAGGCGGCTGCTGCCGTCGATGACCACGTGGGTGGTGTCGGGTTCGAGGTCGGCTTCGCGCTCGGGGTTGGCCTTGATGTAGGCGTCGCGGTTCATGACCGTGATTGCCTGTTTCTGGCCGTGGGTCTTGAGGCTGCCTGCGAGATCGGT
This sequence comes from Streptomyces sp. SudanB182_2057, assembly GCF_964272715.1. Taxonomy (NCBI): domain Bacteria; kingdom Bacillati; phylum Actinomycetota; class Actinomycetes; order Kitasatosporales; family Streptomycetaceae; genus Streptomyces; species Streptomyces sp. SudanB182_2057. The sequence continues at coordinate 68,153 of NZ_OZ186799.1, read as the reverse complement.
GAGGTCACCGAGGCTGGAGCGGGGGTTGTCGGGGTTGAGGCTGATGCGGTGGGGGGCGAGTTCGGTGGGTGGGGGCACGGCGTCGGTGGGCACGCCGGTGGCGGCGGCGACAGCTTGGCGACGCGCGCTGACAGGACGTACTCCCCCGCCGAAGCGGCCGGCTCCCAGCTGGTCGGCCTTGCTCATGCGATCTCCCGGGCCAGTGCGCGCATGCCGATGGCCTGCTGTGACTTGGGTGCGTAGGCCAGCAGGGGCCGCTTCATGCGGACTGCTTCTTTCTGTTCCTTGAGGTCGCCGATCAGCCCGACGACCCGTGGATCCTTTATGTCGACCCACCCCTGGAGCGAGGAGGTGGCGATGAAGCCGCGGCGGGAGTCGTAGAGGTTGACGACGATGCCGAGGTATTCGATGTCGACCTGGAGGTCGTTACGCAGGTCGTCGATCTGCGTGGTGAGCAGCTCGTAGGCGTCGGCCGAGCTGTCCTCGGCCTGGACGACGATGAGGGCACCCGACTGACCGGGCTTCTCGCCGTCGCGGCGGCGGCCGTAGTAGGCGGCGGCGTCCATGCTCAGGCCGAGGCTGGGCGGGCAGTCGACGAGGATGACGTCGTAGTCGGCCTCGAGCGGGGCGAGTGCGCGCTCCAGGGCTGCTTCTCTGGCTCGTACGGCGGACAGGCGGACGTCGAGCAGGAACGCGTCGTTGCAGGCGGGCAGGAGATGGAGCCGTCCTCCGAAGGTCTCGTCCTCGATGGAGACGATGAGGTCGCGGAGGTCTCCCTTGGGGTCGCCCGCCATGTGATTGGTGAGGCTGTCACCGTTCATGGGCAGGGGAGCCGCACCGAGTTGGTTGGTGAGGTGGCACTGCGGGTCGAAGTCGACCAGGAGGACGCGGAGTCCGAGGCCGGGCAGGTTCTCGACTTCCAGCGGATCGTCATGGGCCGGTCCTTCGCTGGAGTGGGCTTCACTCGCACGCAGAGCCTTGGACAGTGCCTTCGCGACGCGCACGGCATGCAGCTTGTTGGTGTCCTCGGCGAGGGCTTCACCCAGGCCGGCAGTGATCGCCGTCTTGCCGACGCCGCCCTTCTGGTTGCAGACGACGATGCGGCGGGTGATCTCGGGGCGTTTGACGTCAGGTGCGGGGTTGGCGTCGAGCCACAGTTGCACGGACTGCGCCAGCCCCTGGATGAGCGACACACGACGGTCCGCAGCGATCTCGCGGAACTGCTCCCACTGGCCGAGCGGAAGGAAAGTGGAGAAGGACTCGGCGCCCGAGGTGTCGACGGCCGCGGTGGCGGAGGCCAGGCTGCACCAGTCCCGGATGCCCTGTTCGACGGCGGCCTGCATCTCGACGCCGTACTGGGCGGCTCTGATCTTCAAGGTGTGCCGGAGTCCTTCCGGCAGCTTGGACACGACCTTTTCACGGTCGCTGGAGGTGGCTGGCGAAGTCATGACGACACCTTACTAACGTTCAAGATCCTTCATCGCATCGACACGTTAGTTATCCCGTCCTGGCGACACGTCACCACGCCGCCACCATGCCGCGAACTATTACGCCGTAATAGCTGTGCACTGCGGCCCGGCGACGCGGTGGATGGGGGCAGCGGTGAAACGTCTCACTATGGCCACGCGGTCGTCTTCGACGGCAGGCCCGCACCATCGTGCACGCCGCTGCCCGTACCCAGCACTGCCACCGCTGCGATGCCGAGCCGGACACGGCGGTCCGCGGGGGACCTGCCACCGCACCTCGGCTGTCCCCTCCTGGTTCGCACCAAGCCGCGCGGTACTCAGATAGCCGGGTTGGTTGCCTCTACTGACAGAGAGGTACATGGTATTGCGGACGGTGACCGCCCCTTGGACTCCGCGACGCTCGGGGATGCCGTTCCCTCGGTGGATCGTGTAGACGTCGGCTGCTGTGGCGGTTGCACCCTGAGTGATCAGGGAGCCACTGGGGCCATAGGCAAAGCTCCACCGCCCGACGTTTTGTGACTGGCCTTCCGTCTCCCACCCGTTCACGATGAGGGTGGCCCTGCGGAACGGGGACGCGAGCGACGTGCGGTCCACCGAAACCTGGGAGAATCTGAGGTCGGCCTTCTGTGCGTCCGATTTGTAGGTGCGGCTCAGGAGCAGCGCCCACGGGGCTTGCCTGTCACCGGTCCGTACGATGTCGTCGGTGTTGAACACCAGCAGAGCGTTCTGCTCGCTGTCCGTGACGTACAGCCGGTTTCGATACCAGGCCAGGCCGCCCGCGTGCAGGCCCTGGATTACTTCCGGGACGTACCCGTTGCCTTCCCGCTTGGCTGTCGCCAGCTTGATGTAGTGGTACCGGGGGTCCGTAGCACGGCGGTCGATGAGGGCGACGCGTGGGCCCTTGGATTTGTTGTACCAGGAGACCATCATGCGCGTGCCGTTCCGGCCGGTCGCGTCGTAGTAGGTCGTGATGCCCTGAGGCCACCAGCCTCTGCGCTCGTCAGTGGCGTCGAGGTCGCCCGGGGACCAGCCGTAGGCGGCGACGGGCAGGGGCGTTGTCTCCTTCGGCCAGTCAGGAACCTTGTCCAGCGCAACCGGGTGGAACGCCCAAGTGCCCTGCCGGCAAGGTCGGCGCTGTCGATCTGTTCGAGCTGTTGGCCGAGGTGGAGGCGCGCGTTGCCCTGGAGCCGGTCCGTTCAGCACGTAGTTTTGCGCCGTCGTACAGCGCAGGCTCAGGTCGCGGGAGCCGACCGCGCGCGGGGTCGCGGCGCCGACCGAGGCGATCACCTCGACGGTGTGCCCGCCCTCGTGGACGACGGGAGAGTGCGGCATGCGGACCAGCTGTGCGAGACGCTGGTCCAGGCGTGCGGCGGGCAGTTCCAGGACGACGGCGAACTCGTCACCACCGAGGCGGCCGACGGCGGTGTGCCGGCCTGCCCACGGGTGAGCCGGAAGCGGGTGGCGGCGATCTGCTTGTGCAGCGCGACCGCGTGGACTGCCCAGCCGGTCAACGGCACGGCCGCGGTTGCCAGTAAGAGGGTGCGCTGGCCAATCCGTCCCTGAACGCGTCGGAAGGACGACATACTTGGGCCATCCGTCTCGTCTCGTACGGGGTGGATAGACCCGGGGCAGGCGGTTTGGTTGTCCGCCGTGCGCCTGTCCCGGGGCGGAGCTACAGCGCGAAGTAGCCGCTGTTGCTCCAGCTGACGGGGTTGTGCCAGGAGCCAGGGGGGCCGAAGGCGAGCTAAACACCGTCTCGGCGCTGGGCCCTGCCGGTGCCGGCGTCGACGTGTTCCGGTTCCTGTCGCGAACGGAACTCCCGGGCGGCCACCACGATCGTCACCGTCAGGGCGACCAGCACGGCCGTGGCGAGCACCTGATAGCTGATCACTGGCTCGAAGAGTTTCCGCAGTACGGCCTGCGGACTGGGTCCGGAGTGCAGCGCTGATGCCAGCCAGCCGGCGTCCGGCGGCGGCACCGTGAAGCCGGAACTGTTCGCGACGCGCGGATTGCCAGTGAGGTCACGGAGCCGGTACGGCAGCAGCAGGAACGGGATGTAGGCGAACAGAGATGCGAACTGGATCAGGACCGGAGGGAGCCAGAGCTTGCGGGGCAGCCAGAACGCGGCGACCACCGTCAGCACGTCGGCGAGGTAGAAGTAGCGCTCGTGCATGTTCGGCAGCAGGAACGGAACCAGCAGCGCCGAGGCCGCGGCCGCCAGCACCACTTGAAGTTCCGTCAGTTCCGAGCGGTGCAGCACCGCGGCACCGACCAGGCCGAGCACCAGCACTCCCGTGAGCACGATGCCCAGCGTCTGCACCGCATGCGGAGTCGACGAGCCGAGATACTGGAAGGCATTGGGCGCGGTCACGATGAACTTCCCGTGCAGCATCGAAGCCTGGTCGAGATAGACCGTGAGCACCTCCCGCGGCCGGGCACCGATCAGCAACGCCGGGACGTCGAGCAGCAGATAGACGCCGGGCACGGCGAGCAGACACCGCCAGGGAAGCCACCGTCGCAGCACCACCAGCAACAGGACCGGGAACAGGAAGACGGTCTGGAGCTTGAAGGCCAGCGACGCACCGAAGAGCGCGCACGCCGTCCAGGACCTGCGCCGCATGAGGTGATACAGGCCGCCGGCCGCGAGCGCGGCGTAACCGGAGTCGCACTGCCCCCACATGGAGCTGTTCACCACGACCGTCGGAAGGAGCACGACCACGAGGGCCGCGGCCGGTGGCTGCCACCCCGTGGGGTACCGCAGGCTGGTGATCCGGTACACGTACCAGCCGAGCAGGACGTCGAAGCCGATCGCGATCGTCTTCACCGCGGCGAGCGGTGGTATGTGCAACCAGACGGTCGTCGCGAGCAGATACAGGTACGGCACGTTGTAGTTCGAGAACTGGTGGCGCAGCGCCCCGTAGCCGCCGTTGTCCTGGATGAACAGGTACCAGCGACGGTAGAAGTCCACGTAGTCCTCGGACCGGTGGTCCAGGAAGGGCGATCGCGCGGCCAGCGCGACGACGGTGATCGTGGCGACCACGAGGACGGACGTCCGGTGCCGGGTCCACCATCCCGCCAGGGACCACGACGCCTGCACCGCTTCGTCTGCGTGTGTTGTCATGTCATGACTCGATTCGAACGGGGACGGCAGGGGCTTGGTGGACCGGAGCCGCTCAGCAAGCGCGGCACAGCGCGATGAGCGACACTCCGAACGGCGGATCGACGCGGAGGAGCATGCGCGCCTCGGAGGAGAAGACACCGAGCAGGACCCGGTTCACCAGCGGCGAGGGCAGTGCCAGGTGCGGATCTATTCGTTCGGCCGCGGGCGGCGCCACGCGTCGGCGCCACCGGCCCGCCGCCCTGGCCGCGAGCGCCGGCAGGAACAGCAGCGAGTTGAAGTAGGCGATGCGGTCGACCTGGAAGCCGCCGGACCGGTGCACCAGGTCGCGCAGCCGGGCACGGCTGTAGCGCCTGAAGTGTCCGGCGTAGACGTCGTGATGGCTCCACAGCACCTGGTGGGCCGGGACGGTGAGCACCATCCGGCCGCCCGTGGGCAGCACCTGGCGGAACGCCCGCAGCGCCGTCACGTCGTCGGCGAGGTGCTCGACCACGTCGAACGCGGTGACCAGGTCGAAGCTCTCGTCGCGCGGGAGATCCTCGGGGATGTTGCCGCGACGTGCCAGGACTCCGGTCGGCAGCCGTTGCCGCAGGTAGGCGATGGCGTGCTCGGAACTGTCCAGCGCCGTGACGTTCCCGAACCCGCCCAGCATCTCGGTCATCTCACCTGTCCCGGACCCGACGTCCAGGACGTTCAGGCGCCCGGTCGCCGCGCCCGGCAGGTCCGCGAGGTAGTCGCGCAGCAGGGCCGCGACGATTCGCCGCCGCCCCTGGAACCACCAGTGCCGGCTCTCCACCTCGGCGAACGCGTGATACATGGGGGTGTCCACAGCCGTCACCCCAGCCGTTCCATGACGACGTACAGCGGACGCTTCTTGACCTCGGTGTAGATCCGCGCAATGTACGCGCCGACCATGCCGATCGTGGTCAGCTGGGCGCCGCCGGCCAGGAGGACCACGGAGATGAGGGAAGCCCAGCCGACCGGCAGCGGCAGCGTGCTCAGCCGGGCCAGCAGCACCAGAACCAGGGTCACCGCTCCGGCGGCGGCCGTGGCGATGCCCAGGGACGACACGAGCCGCAGCGGGACGCTGGAGAACCCCAGCAGGCCGTCCGCGGCGAGCTTCGTCAGCCGGCGCAGCGTGTACTGCGATTCACCGGACGGCCGCAGGGGCCGGTCGTACTCGATGCTCGTCTGCCGGAACCCCGACCAACTGCGCAGACCGCGCAGGAACCTGCTGCGCTCCGGCATGCCGCGCAGCACGTCCACGACCTTGCGGTCCAAGAGCGAGAAGTCACCGCTGGCCAGCGGCACCTCGATGTCCGCGAGATAGCGGAAGACACGGTAGAACAGGCCGTACGCCAGGCGTTTCAGGGGCCCCTCCTTACGGTTCCTGCGCACCATGCAGACCACGTCGTGCCCGGCCCGCCAACGCTCCACGAGATCGCCGATCAGCTCCGGGGGGTCCTGCAGGTCGGCGTCCAGCATGACGACCGCCGAGCCACGGGCCAGGTCGAGCCCGGCGCTCAGCGCCGCCTGCTGGCCGAAGTTCCGGGACAGCCTGAGCAGCCGGACGGTCCGGTCCTCGCGGTGCAGGGCGCGGATGACGTCGACCGAGCCGTCAGCGCTGCCGTCGTCGACGTACACGACCTCGAAGGTACCGATCGGGGCGAGCGCCCGGCGCAGGCGAAGCTGCAGCTCGGGCAGTGTGGTGGCGTTGTTGAAGACCGGTACGACCACCGACAGCAGCGGCACCGCGCCGTCGGGGCCGTCGGATGTCTCGTGGTCCGGGACGTCGGCGCGCGCACGCACCAGGCGCACAATGTCGTCCGCCGAGAGCCCGGTGGCGCGGACGGCGGTGTACAGGGCGGTTCGTCCCAGGACGTAGTCGCCCAGGGCCAGGGCGCGGTAGAGGCCCAGGATGTCGTCCGTCTGCTGCGTGTCGGCGTCGGTCCGCATGCCGTTTCTCTCCTCCGCCTTCGTCCGTTGCTGGGGCGGCATCAATCGAGGACCGCCACGGCGCGTGCCGTGCCCGCCTCCGCGCCGGCCACACACACCGGGGAGCAGACGACCGTGAAGGCCGGCCATAGCAGGCTCCGGTCGCGGGTCTCGGCGTAGCGCTTCCTGATGTGAGCGAACGGCGCGTCGAGGCTGAAGGTGTCCGTGCCGGTGATCCTGACGCCGCGATCGAGTAGATGGTGCACGGCCGACCCGTCCAGCCCCGTGAAATCAGTGAAGTGGCACTGGGGCCCGCTCCACTTTTCGGCACCGGTGCGCAGCGGCGCGATGTCGTACGGCCGCAACTCGTACCCCACGCGCTTCAGTTCACCGGCGATGAAGCCGGCGTCCACGCTGCCCACGCCCGCGGCGGTCAGGTCCAGCACCACGCCCGGGTGGTAGAACCACTCCAGTGGATCCTGGTCGATGGTCTTCGGCCGCCCGTACGCCCCCCTCGCCCCGTCATGTGTCGGGGCGCCGATGCGGGTGGTCAAGGTGGGGCTGGCGTCCACCGGGGATGAGATGTCGATCAGAGGCACGATTCCTCCTCGCCGGCCTCTTTGCCGCGCTGGAGGGCCTCCGCATGCGCCTTGGCGTGTTCTAGCGTCACCGTGCTGTTGCGGCCAAGCGCCTGGCGGACGAAGGCCCGCGCATTGCGGACGGTGGCGTCCGGCCCGAGGACGTCGGACACCCGGTCCGGGTCGAGCAGGACCGTGTGGCGGGACGTGGCAAGCGTGCCCTCCGGGCCGGCCGTGAGCTGCCAGGCACCGGTGTGTGCCGCCATCAGCGCCGGGGTGACCAACTGCTTGTAGACGATCCGGTCGGGTGGCAGGCAGATCCGCACCGATGAGGTCGTGTGGACCGAGCCGTCGGCGGTGCGGGTGTCCATGTCCATGTGCTGCACGCCCGCGTGTTCGGTCAGCTCCAGCCGGTCCACGTGAGGGATGCGCCGTGGCCACTCCGCCGCGCGATGGAGGAAGTCGTAGACGGCGTCCGGCGGTGCCGCGATGCCTACCGAGTCCTCGAAGGAGAGCAGCAGCTCGTCGAGACGGCCGGCCAGCTCTGCGGCGGTCCGGAGCCTGGCCAGCTCCTCCTCGCTGTTGCTGTCGACGGCCTTGTCGATCCACTCCAGCGCCTGCGGCTCGTCGTCGACGGCACCGTACTCGTGCAGGAGGGTCACCCGGGTCCTGGCCTCGTCCAGCGGCGTTATGCGCCACTCGCCGCTCATGAAGGCCACCGGGGGAGCCGAGACCTCCTGGCGGAAGCGTACGCGCAGCGCGTCGGCGTCGAGGACACGGCGGGACGTCCAGCACTTCACCTCCCCGTTGGCGGTGGCCCAGATCCGGATGCGTTCCTCATCGCCGCTGGTCTCCAGCGTTTCGACGTGGAGGGTCGGCGTGAAGTGGTGCGGCCAGTCACCGGCTGAGGCCACGATGCCGTAGACGTCCCGGGCCGGGGCCGCGACGGTGATCGAATGCTCGCTGGAACGGATGGTCGGTGCCGTCATCGTGTGGTTTCCTTCCGGAACAGTGGTCGTTCCCCTTCGGTCAGTAGTTGCCGAGTCCGCCGCACACGTTGACCGCCTGCCCGGTGATGGGGGCGGCGGCATCGGTGACCAGGTATCCGACGAGACCGGCGACTTCGTCCGGGGTCGTGTACCGGCCCAGCGGAATACTGGTCTGGAAGCGCTCGAGCACCTCCGCCTCGGTGGTGTGCCAGGCGGCCGCGTATCCCTGCCGCACGCGCTCGGCCATCGGGGTCTCGACATATCCGGGGCACACCGCGTTCACGGTCACCCCGGACTTGGCGAGTTCCAGGCCCAGCGCCTTGGTGAATCCCACGACGCCATGTTTGGAGGCCGAGAACGGGGCGCCCAGCACCACGCCCTGCTTTCCGCCGGTCGAGGCGATGTTGATGACCCGGCCCCAGCCCCGGTCCAGCATCCCGGCGTTGACCAGCACCTCGCGGGTCATCCGGAACACGCTGGTCAGGTTGGTGTCGATCACGTCGGACCACAGCTCGTCGGTGATCTGGGCGGTGACCCCGCCGCCGCTGCGGCCCGCGTTGTTCACCAGCACGTCGATGCCGCCGAACCGGTTCACGGCCGCCCGGACCAGGGCCTCGATGTGCTCACGGCTGCGGACGTCGGCTTCGGCTCCGTCGGCCTCGGCACCCAGGTTGCGCAGTTCCTTCACCGTCCGGGCGACGTCGTCGGCGTGCCGTGCGCAGATGAAGACGCGTTTCCCGCTCACCGCCAGTGCGCGCGCGACGGCGAGACCGATTCCACTGGTCGCGCCGGTGACCAGAGCGGTGCGCGGGGCGTTCCCGGCCATCTGCCATCCTCCTCTGCCCGCGGGCGGGTCGACTTCTCGGCTCCGACGCACTGTTCCAACGGCACCTCGAAAAAAGGTCGAAAGGAGACGGAGGAGCTCTTCCACCCGCCGTCGAGGCGTGTTCTAGGCGCGAAGGGGAGCTTGAGGAAAGGAACGTCACACAGCAGCAGTGGAGGAGAGGGCCGGATGACCGAGACCGTGCTGGCGGGACGCAGTGCCGAACTGCGTGCCCGAGTGGAGCAGTTCTACGCCACGCAGATGAGGCTTCTCGATGCGGGGGAGGCCGAGGCGTGGGCGGACACGTTCACCGAGGACGCAGTCTTCTCGGCCAACGCACAGAGCGGGCCCACCTGCGGGCGTGCCGCCATCGCCGCCGCCGCGCGCCGGACGTCCGCCGAGCTGCGAGCCGCAGGCCGGACCCGGCGGCACTGGATCGGCATGTCCGCGGTGGAGCCGGCGGAGGACGGCTCGGTGCGCGTCGCCAGTTACGCGCTGATCATCGAGACGGAGGTCGGCGGTTCGCCGATCCTGCGCATGTCGACCACCTGCGACGACGTTCTCGTGGACGACGACGGTCTGCGCGTGCGGCACCGCACCGTCGCGCGCGATGACATCGCCTCCTGACCGTGCCCCTGCGGGAGGGCCGCCGCCGGGTCGGCGGCGGCCGCTCCTGGCCGGTGAACTCACCCGCTTCGGCCTGATGGGGATCCTCAGCTCCGCGGTGGCCGTCGCCGGCTCGAATGTCCTCCAACTCGGCCTGCCGGTGCGGCCGCCCGCCGCGTACGCGATCGCCACGGTGCCGGCGACGACCGTCTCGTTCCGCGGCAACCGCTGGTGGACCTTCCGGCACCGGGAACGGCGGAACCCGATCCACGCGTACGGCGTCTTCTTCGTCCTGAACGGCGTGGGCCTGCTGATCCAGCTCCTGGCCATCGGCTTCGCCGTCGACGTACTGCGCCGGGGACGACTCCGTCGCCTGCACCGTGTCGCTGGTCACCGGGGTTGCCGTGGCCTCGCTGGCCCGGTTCTTCAGCTACCGGAAATGGGTGTTCGCCTCGCCGGCGCCGAGGTGATCGCGGTCGGCGGTCCGGGAGGTTCGTTCGGGGCGGCTCCGGAGGTGCGGGTGGTCGGCCCGGCACCGCCGGGGCCGCCGCTGGGCGGCGGTCAGGCCGCGTTGTCGAGCCTCGGGTCCGAGGCGAGTACGGATTGGTGCAGTCGCTGCAGCTGGGGCGAGGGGTCGATGCCCAACTCGTTCACCAGTGACGTACGCAGCCGCTGGTAGACGTCCAGCGCCTGGTGCCGACGGCCGGACCGGTAGAGCGCCAGCATGAACTTCTCGTGCAGTCCCTCGTGGAAGGGCTGCTGCACGCTCAGCGAGGTGAGCTCGCCCAGCAGCTGATGGTGCCGTCCGAGCCGCAGGTCGACGGCGATCCGGTCTTCGAGGATGCCCAGCCGATCCTCCTCCAGGCGCATCACCTCCGCTTCCAGCAGCCGGCCGATGGGCACGTCGGCCAGCGGCGGACCGCTCCACAGAGCGAGGGCCTCGGCGAAGCAGGCCGCCCCGCCTTCGATCTCCCCTTCATCCATGGCACGGCGCCCTGCGGCCACCAACTCGTCGTACACGTGCAGGTCGACCGTCCCGGGCGGGACGCTGAGCATGTAGCCGTTGGTGTGCGTGGTCAGCACGTTCTTCGCGATGTCGGGCAGCTCGACGTCCCAGAGGGCACCGAGTGCCTTGCGCAGGTGCAGGACGTACGTCTGCAGCGTGGTGGTCGCGCTCTTGGGCGGGGTCTCTCCCCACAGCTCGGTCATGAGTGAGGCGGTGGACACGATCCTGTTCGCGTTGAGCAGCAGCAGAGCCAGGATCTTCCGTGGCTTGGGCGCAAGCCGCGCGCTCACGGTGCCTATGGGTGCGATCGCTAGGGGTCCGAGAATCCGTATCTTCAAGCTCACTCCCCGTCACCTGATGCAGAAAGTGCGTTCTTCCGATGCGTTCCTGTGGTGTCAAGTTTGTGTGGCCGATCACCCCTGGTTCCTGCTCGCGCAGGATGTCTGTTTTGGCATGAGTGAGGTGTGCCTACTGATCGCCATTCATTCCTATGCTCCGGTCGCGTGGATTTTGAAGCAATCACTCGGTCAGGATGGTCAACTTCGTCAGGAGGGCCTCCAGTTCGGGTCAGCGGCAGTGCTGACCGCACGCACGCTGCAGTTTTCCCTGGTCGACGCAGGTCCTGCGGGATGCCGCGGACCGGTCGAGGTCCCTTCGAGCCCGTTTCGAGCAGCGGCTGTGCATGCTCGGTTCCAATGATCAGCATGACGAACGGCGGAGCGATGAGTGTGTCGCCGTCCGGCTTTTCCAATGGGTCACACCGGTCGGCTCGAGAGGATTTCGATGGATTACTGTGTGGCGATAACCGGAATCGGAGTCCGGGCGCCTGGGGGAATTGGCGCCAAGGCGTTCTGGGAACTCCTGACGTCCGGTCGTACCGCGACGCGGTCGATATCTTTTTTCGACCCGTCGCCGTTTCGGTCCCAGGTCGCGGCCGAGTGTGATTTCGATCCGCTCGCCGAGGGGTTCACGCCCAAGGAGATCAGGAGGATGGACCGGGCCGCGCAGCTGGGTGTCGCGGCCGCCCGGGAGGCCCTCGCCGACAGCGGGCTCGGCGCCGGTGAGGTGGAACCGCCACACCTCGCCGTCACCGTGGGCAGCGCCGTCGGCTGCACCATGGGCCTCGAGACGGAGTACGCCACCGTGAGCGACGGCGGCAGGCAGTGGCTGGTCGACCACACGTACGCCGTCCCGCACCTGTACGGCCACTTCGTCCCTAGCTCTCTGGCGGCCGAGGTCGCCTGGGCGGTCGAGGCGGAGGGGCCCGTGTCGGTCGTCTCCACGGGATGCACCTCCGGGCTGGACGCGGTGGGACACGCCTGCGGGCTGCTGCAGGAGGGGACCGCACGGGTGGCCGTGGCCGGCGCCACCGACGCGCCGATCTCACCGATCACCGTCGCCTGCTTCGACGCCATCAAGGCCACCACGCAACGCAACGACGATCCGGAGCACGCCTCCCGGCCGTTCGACCGGAGCCGCGACGGCTTCGTGCTGGGGGAGGGGAGCGCGTTCTTCGTCCTGGAACCGCTCGACGCCGCGCTGCGCCGCCAGGCGCACATCTATGCCACGATCCGGGGGTTCGCCTCGCGGTCGAATGCCTTCCACATGACCGGGTTGCGGCCGGACGGCCGGGAGATGGCCGCGGCGATCACGGCCGCGCTGGGACAGGCGCGGCTGCGCCCCGACGACATCGACTACGTCAACGCGCACGGCTCGGGCACCAAGCAGAACGACCGGCACGAGACGGCCGCGGTGAAGCTCAGCCTCGGGGCGCATGCCTTCCAAGTGCCGGTCAGCTCGATCAAGTCGATGATCGGCCATTCGCTGGGCGCGATCGGATCGCTCGAGATCGCGGCCTGCGCGCTGGCGATCGAGCACGACGTCATCCCGCCGACGGCCAATCTGGAAGAGCCCGATCCGGACTGCGACCTGGACTACGTGCCCAAGACCGCGCGTGAGCAGAGGACCGACACGGTGCTGACTGTCGGGAGCGGGTTCGGCGGTTTCCAGAGCGCGATGGTGCTCACCCGGCCCGAAGCGGCGGCCCGATGAACGCACCGGTCGTGGTCACCGGGCTCGGCATCGCCGCGCCCAACGGCCTGGGAACACGCGCCTACTGGGAGGCCACGCTGCGCGGCCGCAGCGGAATCGGCCCGCTCGAACGGTTCGATGCCACGGGGTACCCGGCCCGGCTCGCCGGCGAGGTCCCCGGCTTCGACCCGGCCCGCCACTTGCCGAGCCGACTGCTGCCGCAGACCGACCACATGACCAGGATGGCGCTCGTGGCGGCCGACTGGGCACTGGACGATGCACAGGTCCGAACGGACCGACTGCCGCAGTACTCGATGGGCGTCGTGACGGCGAGCGCCTCGGGGGGCTTCGAGTTCGGACAGCGCGAGCTGCAGAAGCTGTGGAGCAAGGGCAGCCGGCACGTCAGCTCCTATCAGTCCTTCGCCTGGTTCTACGCCGTCAACACCGGCCAGATCTCCATTCGGCACGGTATGCGCGGCCCGAGCAGGGTTGTGGTCGCCGAACAGGCCGGCGGGCTCGACGCCGTCGCGCAGGCGCGCCGGCTGGTGCGCGACGGCACCGCACTGGTCGTCTCGGGTGGAGTGGACGGGAGCCTGTGCCCCTGGGGCTGGGTGGCGCAGCTGAGCACCGGCCGACTGTGCACGGACGACGACCCCGAGGCGGCGTACCTCCCGTTCAGCGCAGCGGCCCACGGCTACGTGCCGGGGGAGGGCGGGGCGATCCTGGTGCTGGAGGACGCGGCCGCGGCGGCACGGCGCGGCTCCACCACGCCATACGGCGAGATCGCGGGCTACGGTGCGACGTTCGACCCACGGCCGGGCAGCGGCCGCCCGCCGCGACTGCGGGACGCGATCGAGATCGCGCTCGCCGATGCCCGGCTCGACCCGGCCGACGTCGACGTCGTCTTCGCCGACGCCGCTGGACTGCCCGACCTGGACCGGGCGGAGGCCGAGGCGATCGCCGGTGTCTTCGGACCGGGCGGGGTGCCTGTCACCGCGCCCAAGACGATGACCGGCCGGCTCTACTCCGGTGGTGCCGCCCTCGACGTGGCCACAGCCCTGCTGTCCCTGCGGGACGGCGTGATCGCGCCGACCGTACATGTCTCACGGCCCGCCCCCGGATACGCGCTCGACCTCGTCGTCGAGCCGCGGCGCGCGCCGCTGGGCGTCGCGGTCGTCCTGGCCCGCGGGCACGGCGGCTTCAACGCGGCGATGGTCGTCCGGGCCCTGGACACCGCCGCCCGCACCGCGGAACCCACCCCGACACCAGCGAACGGCAAGGTGAGAAACCGATGAGCGAACTGACCCTGGAACAACTGTGGACGATCATGACCGAGTGCGCGGGTGAGCCCGAGGGGGCCGAACCGGGCACGGACGTCCGCGACATCGAGTTCGGCCTGCTCGGCTACGACTCCCTCGCGCTGTTGGAGACCGCCGCCCGTCTGGAACGCGACTACGGCATCCGCTTCGAGGACGAGGTGGTCCTGCAGGCCACGACGCCGCAGAGCCTGCTGGACATGGTCAACCGCGCCCTCCCCGACGCCGCTTGAGTAGCCCGGGGCGCCCGGGCACCCCCTGCCGAGGCCGATCGGCACCACCCGACGACACGTGGAGAGTCGCATGCGCATCCTGGTCACGACCGCCCCGAGTGCGGGGCACTTCTTCCCGCTCGTCCCGTTCGCCTGGGCGCTGCGCGCCCGGGGGCACCACGTTCTGGTGGCCACCCCCGAGCAGTTCGTTACCGAGGCCGGCCGGGCCGGTCTCCCGGCGGCGGCCTCGGCCCCGGTCATCGACCTGCGGGCGACGATGGCCCCGGGCAGCGGACCTCACCCGTCCCAGCGCAAGGGCGCCGGGGACGCATCCGTGGAGCACATCGGACGTGGCTTCGGCCGGCTGGCGGAGCAGACGGTCGCGGGCGTGGCCGCGACCGCCGAGCACTGGGCGCCCGACATCGTCGTCGCCGAGCCTACCGAGCACTCCGGCGCAGTCGTCGCGGCGGCGCGCGGTGTCCCGCTGGTCCGGCACAGCTGGGGGCTCGAGGTGCCGCCGGAGGCGGAGGAGATCGCCGCCGAGCAACTCGCGCCCACGCTGGACCGGCTCGGCCTGCCCGCGCCGGCGAAGGCCGAACTGACGGTCGACATCTGCCCGGAGAGCCTGCAGGTGCCGAAGGCCCGGCCGGGACAGCGAATGCGCTTCGTCCCGTACAACGGAAGCGGCGCCACGCCGCACTGGCTGCTGGAGGACTCCGGCCGCCCCCGGATTTGCGTGACGCTCGGCAGCGTGGTGCCGCAGATCCACGGGGTGAAGCTGCTCAAGGAGCTGGGCGAGGAACTCGCCGGGGACGACGCGGAGGTCGTGATCGCCGTCGCAGACCACCTCGCCGGCGAACTCGGCCCGCTTCCTCCCAAGGTGCGTGCGGCGGCCTGGCTGCCACTGAACCTTGTCTTCACCCACTGCGCCGCGGTCGTCCACCACGGCGGCATCGGAACCGCGCTGACCGCGCTGTCATTCGGACTGCCCCAAGTGGCGTTGCCGCACATGGGCGACCAGTACGCCACCGCGGATCGGCTGGCCGAGGCGGGGGCGGCCCTCGCCCTGGGCCGCGAGGAGATCAGCGCCTCCGCGGTCGCCGACGCCCTGCGCAGGGTCCGCAGCGAGCCCGGCTTTACCGAGAGGGCCCGGGCGCTCGGTGCGGAGAATGCTGCCGCACCCGGCCTCGACGCGGTCGCCGCGATCCTGGAACAGCTGGTCGAGGGCCGTCGGGGCTGACTCCGAGCAGGACCCGCGCCGCCGCCCTCGTCACCGGGGACACCCTCACCGAGGACCGCGGCTCCTTCCACGGCCGCCGCTCCTTCGACCGAGGACCCGAAGCGGCGCCGTGCCCGCGCCCGGCACGCCCGAAGTCACCGGGGGGTGCCGGGCGCACCGACCTGTTTATGCGGTGTCCTGCTTCTTTATGCGGTGTTCTGCTTCGACCCGTGTTCCGCACCGCTGTTCATGTCATTCCTTCGACTGGTGTCCGAGACAAATTCAAGTCGCCGCGCTGATCCTGAACGTGTGAAAGCGAAATCGTGCATCACGCAATCCGACAGGCGACAAGGGGCATGGCTGTGAAGGCACTGGTTCTCGCCGGAGGAATGGGCATCCGGCTGCGCCCATTGAGTCATACAACAGCGAAACAACTGATACCGGTGGCCGGTGAACCCATCGTCCGCTACGTTCTCGAGACCATTCGGGCAACCGGTATCACCGAGGTCGGAATCGTCGTGGGAGAGCGCGGCGACCAGTTTCGGAAAATCCTCGGCGACGGTCACGACATCGGGCTCCGGATCACCTACATCGAGCAGGAGCGGCCGGACGGACTGGCGCACTGCGTGCTCATCGCCCGGGAATTCCTGGGGTCCGACGACTTCCTGATGTGCCTGGGCGACAACATCGTGCTGGAAGGCGTCGGCCAGCTCGTCACGGAGTTCCGCACCAACCCTGCCGACGCGATGCTGCTGCTCGGCAAGGTGGACGACCCGTCGGAGTACGGCGTGGCCGTGGTCGACGACACCGGACGCGTTCAGCGCCTGGTGGAGAAGCCCGAGACCTATGTGGGGGACCTCGCCGTCGTCGGTGCGTACGTCTTCTCACCGGCGATCCACCGCGCGGTGCGGGCGATCCGGCCCAGCGGTCGGGGCGAACTGGAGATCACCGAAGCGATCCAGTGGCTTGTGGACGACGGCCATCGCGTCGTTGGACACGAGTGCCCGGGCTACTGGAAGGATGCCGGGCGCCTTTCCGACCTACTGGCCTGCAATCGTGTGCTGCTGGAACGCCTGACCACCGACATCACCGGCCACGTGGACGGGAAATCCACGATCCGCGGGCCGGTCGTGGTGGCGGAGAACGCCACCGTCAGCGGGTCCGAGCTCGTCGGACCGGTCCTTGTGGCGGCCGGAGCGGTGGTGCGGGACAGCAAACTCGGCCCGCACACCGCAGTCGGCCCAGGATGCCGGGTCACCGGGGCGGAGATAGCCGACTCGATCCTGCTTGAGGACGCCACCGTGCACGGCGTGAGCGGGCTGTCGGGCTCTGTCCTCGGCCGCGCGGCCAGCGTACGTGCGGGCACCTCGGGAGCCGAAGTGGTCCTCGGCGACGACAGCAGCGTGGTGTGGGGCCGATGAGCGGCCCGCGCAAGGGAGCGCGCCAGGCCGCAGCCGCACCCCGGCATGCCGTGGTGGTCGGGGCCGGTGGCCTCATGGGGCGGGTGCTCTGCGAGCGGATGCGGGCCCTCGGGGCGGAGGTCGTCGGCGCCACCCGGGACACACCACCGCTCGTCCGGCCCGATGGGGCGCCCGCCCCGGCACTACGCGGGGCCGGGATCGTGTACCACCTTGCGACGAGCGTGACCCCGTCCCTGGCCGAGACCCGCCCCGAACTGGTGGCCGCCGACCACGAAGCGTTCGTGGCCCTGCTGGACGCGCTGGCTCTGCTCGAGGACCCGCCGCTGGTGGTGCTGACGAGCACGGGCCTCACGGTCAGCGAGTCCGCGGACGGGCGGCCGTGCACCGAGAGCGCCCCGGCCCGGCCGCGCTCCGCGTACGCCAGGGCCAAGCTCGCCCTGGAGCGGGAACTGCGAGCCCGCTCGCCGCGGGTACCGGGGATGGTGCTGCGGATGACCAATGTCTACGGCCCGGGCCACCGGCTGCGCCGTGGGTACGGCGTCGTGGCGCACTGGCTGGACGCCGTGGTGCAGGGCCGCCCCCTGGACCTGTACGGCGACCCGGACACCACCCGCGACTACCTCTACGTCGACGACGCGGTCGCCGCACTGGCCGCGATCGGGCCTGAGGCGGCGGAGTTGCCGTTCGACGTGATCAACATCGGCTCCGGCGAGGCGACCTCGCTCGGTCGGCTGCTCGGCGTTATCCGGAAGGTGACCGATCGCGAACTGACCGTCCGGCTGTGTCCTGCCCGGGGCTTCGACCAGCCCGCCAATCTCCTTGACGTGGAGCGGGCGCGCAGGTTCCTCGGCTGGCAGGCGCGCACGCCGCTCGCCGTCGGCCTCGAACGCACCTGGCGTGCGCTGGTCGGAATGGAGGTGGCCCGGTGAACCGACCGGAGAAGGCGACGACGAGAGCGCCGACCGCACCGGAGGAACGGATCGCTCCCGCGGCCGCCGCGTGGCTGCGCTGCCGGCTCTGTGGTGAGCCCGTCCACGGCAGGGCGGGCCTGGCCGGCCCGGGATCTGAGGCAGCCGACATGCCCGGCGGCCGGATGGCCCGCCACGACCGGACACCTGGCCGAGATCCTCGCCAGCCCGCTGCACCGCGATGACAAGGACGCCACGTCAGTGGGCGAGGACATCACCTCGACCTGTCGTCCCCACGACCTGACGGCAGGAACACGAAGGAGAGTTCGTTGATCGTTTTCATCAACCGGTTCACCGTCACCGGCGATCCGCGTGCGTTCGAGCGCGCCTTCGCCGACACCGCGGCCCACCTGGCGGAGCGGCCGGGGTTCCTGCGCCACCGCTTGGTGCGGTCCACCGATGACCCCCGCTCCTACGTCAACGTGGCCGAGTGGGAGACGGCGGCAGACCTGCGCGCCGCCGTCCACGGTCCCGCGTTCGACGAGCACGCGCGCAGCCTGCGCGCACTCGCGCACAGCGAGCCGCACGTCTACGAGGTGGTCATCGAGCGCGGCACCGGCCCTGCGCCGCATGCGGTCGCGGAGTCGGCATGACCCGCATGCTGGTGACAGGCGGTGCGGGCTTCATCGGCGCGAACTTCGTGCATCACACGGTGACCAGGCGATCCGACTTCGAGGTCTGCGTCCTTGACGCGCTGACCTACGCCGGCGACCGCGACAACCTGAAAGAGGTCGCCCACGACATCCGCTTCGTGGAGGGGAACGTCTGCGACACGGAACTCGTCGACCGCCTGGTGGCCGACGCCGACGTGGTCATCCACTTCGCCGCCGAGTCACACGTGGACAACTCGCTGCGCGATCCGGGCCCGTTCGTCCGCAGCAACATCATCGGGACCTACGTGGTGCTGGAGGCCGTACGCCGGCACGGACGGCGGCTCCACCACATCTCCACCGACGAGGTCTTCGGCGATCTGGAGCTCGATGCGGACGACAGGTTCACCGAGGCGAGCGCCTACAACCCGTCGAGTCCCTACTCGGCGACCAAGGCGAGCTCCGACATGCTCGTACGGGCGTGGGTGCGATCATTCGAAGTGGCCGCGACGCTGTCAAACTGTGCCAACAACTACGGGCCCTACCAGCATCCGGAGAAGTTCGTTCCGCGGCAGGTCACCCACATTCTCCAGGGACGACCGCCCCGGCTCTACGGAACGGGCCGCAACGCCCGTGAGTGGACACATGTCGAGGACCACAACGACGCCGTCCACCTCATTCTGGAGAAGGGCCGTATCGGCGAGACGTACCTGATCGGGTCGGGATGCGAAGTCACCAACAAGGCCATGGTGGAACTGATCCTGGAACTGATGGGGGAACCGGTGGACCGGTATGAAAAAGTACCGGACCGTCCGGGACACGACCTCCGCTATGCCAACGACTCGTCGAAGCTGCGGAACCTTCTCGGCTGGCGACCGCGCCATCGCCATCTGGGTTCCGGGCTCGCCACGACCATCGACTGGTACCGGGAAAACGAATGGTGGTGGAAACCCCGGAAGGAAGCCGCAGAGCTCAGGTACAGCGAACTGGGCAGGTAGCGTCCGCACTTCCTCCCCGGCCGGGCCGCGTGCACTTCGCCGCCCGGTACGGGCCATGCGTCCGGCGCCGGTCGGCGACGGTTTTCGGGCCGAAATGTTCAAGTCAGTGTTCTTGAACATGGGTTGGTGGAGAACTCGACTGGAAACGGCTTCACTGCCGGTAGATCATTGCCGCTCGCAAGGAGGAACGATGACCGCCAGAGGATGTACGAGGCGAAAGGCCTGGTCCGGCTTGTGGAAGTGGACGCGGCCGTGGCCGAGGTCTCGCGATGACGGATGAGACACCTTCGCTGCTCGCCTCTTGCCTGGCCCGGTTGCAGTGGTCGCCGGAACGGCTCGCCCGTGAGATCAACAAGAAGTGCGGTACGGGAACCATCAGCAGAAAGGCCCCCTATAACTGGTTGAAAGGGGCACGACCGCGTCAGCACCTACCCGACACGGTCGCCGAGATCCTCGCCGACCGGCTCGGCGAGCCCATCACGGTCGAGGCCCTGTGGCCGGGCTCGGCCTCATCCGGCCCCGCCCAGGGGCAGAGACCGAGCGACCAGCAGCCGCCGCCTGTGCTGAGCCTGCCGGTGACGATGGCCGACCTGGTCAACGCTGCGGTCGCCTGGCTGGTGGAGGACGATCCCGCACTGCCCGTACGGCCGCATGGGCAAGATGTCCCCGACGTCGCGATCCAGATGCTGGGCGCGCGCCTGCACCAGCTGCGCAAGGTGGACGACATCTCCAGCACCCGGCTCGCGATGGACTGGGCCCTGCAGGACCTGCGGTCCGCGCGAAAACTGGCCGACGAGCATGCCTACGACGAGACTACGGGCGTGCAACTGCACCGGCTTATCGCCGAACTCGCCCAGCTGGCCGGATGGCTCGCCGCCGAGCTGGGACTGTGCCGCCTGAGCAGGTCCTGCCTGCTGGCTGCGCTCGCCGCCGCCCGCACGGCCCGGGACCGCCCGCTGGCCGCCTACATCATCTCCGGCATGAGTTACCGGGCCGTCTGGGAGGGCGAGCCGGAGGCCGGCCTGCGGCTGATCCGCATCGCACGCAAGGGAACGGACCGGGAGGATCGCGGCGTCCACGTGTCCCTGCTGGCGACTAGGGAGGCACGGGCCCGCGCGGCGCTGGGCGACCGGGCCGGCTGTGAGCACGCCGTCGGCGAGGCGGCCGAGGCCGGCTCCGGCGGGGAGCAGGCGGCCGCCAAGCCCTGGGCCTCGTGGGTGACCCGGCCCGTGCTGCTGGCGGACGCCGGCCGGTCCTGGCTGGAACTGGGCTGCTTCCAGCGCGCCGAGAACTACCTGGTGGACGGGCTCCTGCTCTTCGGCGACTCCCAGCCGCGCAACCAGATGCTGCACGCGACCTCGCTGGCCGAGGCCCGGCTGGGCCGCGGCGAGGTCGACGGAGCCGCCGAGGCCACCGAGGACGCGCTGTCACTGGCCGGGGTGATGGCCTCCCAGCGGGCCCACGTACGGCTGTCCGGACTGCGCCAGCAGTTCTTGCGGTACGACGGCGCCGCGGCACGGGAAACCTCCCGGCGCATCGCCGAATTCCTTGCCAGGGATCGATTACAGCAGGCCGGCTGACGGAGTCCCGTCGGCCCGTCGAGGTGGCCCGCTCGGGAATCAAGCGGCCGTCACCCGATCTCCTCAGGTGACGGCCGGGCACCTCACCAGGTGAACGAGTCCCGCGCACACCGCTGGAGAGGGGCGGCGGCTACTCGCCGCCGCTGCCGTAGGGACGGGTCATGATCTCCATGTTGTGGCCGCTGGGGTCCTCGAAGTAGACCCCGCGCCCGCCGTCCCTGTTGTTGATCTTCTTGTGCTCTCGGTGGTACTGGTCCGCCCAGTAGTCGATGCCGCTTTCGCGTATCCGGCCGAAGATATGGTCGAATTCCTCGTCGCTGATCAGGAACGCGCAGTGTCCCGGGACGATGTCCCCTTCCCCACGGAAGTCCATGAAGTCGAGCGACACGTCGTTGGCGAGTTGCAGGACCGCGAACGGGCCCATCTCCCTCGGCGCGGGGAGGCCGAGAAGACCGGCCATGAACGTCGCCGAGGCGTCCTTGTCCTTCACCAGGACTATGGTGTGGTTCAGCTCCACTGCCATGATGGTGCTTCCCTCCGTTCGGGAGACTTCCGGTGCTCCGGCTTGCTGTGCGGGTCTACCGCGGGATTTCCTGTTCGGCCGCCCCCCATCCGCGGACGTCCGAGCCGACCATGTCCAGTTCCCGCAGCATGGGCATGTAGTTGATCACGTCCCAGTGCTCGACGACTTTTCCACCGGCGAACCGGAATTCCTCGGCGGTGTGCCACGTCACCTCGCGCTGGGTGGGAGGGATGTCCATGAACGGGCCCGTGTGGGTGGCTGTGACGCTGATACGTACGCTGACCCGGTCGCCCTCCGCTATCACGCTTCCCACCTCCAGTCGTACATTGGGAAACGCCTTGAGACCGGATTCCATGCGCTGGACCATTTCCTCGTTGGGTACGATCCTGCCCTCGGAGTGGTGCACGATGCCGGGTGCCCAGTGCGCGGTCACTTCGCCGAGTTCCCCGCGGTTCCACGCATCGATCATCTGCAGGCAGATCTTCTTGTTGTCGGCCGATGTCAACCTCGTTTCCTCCTTCGTCGAGGGATCGGCTCCACAGTCTTGCGACCGCTCCTTGAGAACACGTCAAGGAGCGGTCGCAATACTCACGGACGAGGACATCGCTCAGTGGGAAGGGAGATCGGGTGCCATGAGGTTCCTGGTGACCGGTGCGTCGGGACACGTCGGCAGACACGTGACGGAGCAACTGCTGGCGGCGGGCCACGAGGTGCGTGCCATGACCCGGGCGCCGGGGCGGAGCCCGGTCCCCGAGGGCGCACAGGTGGTCGCCGGCGACCTGAGGCGTCCCGACCGGCTCCACGAAGCCCTGCGCGGCATCGAGCGGATGTTCCTGTTCCCGGTGCCCGAGACCGCCTCGGACGTCGTCGAGCGGGCCGTACGCGCCGGAGTACGGCGGATCGTGGTGCTGTCCTCCAGCTCGGTGCACGACGAGACCACCCACAGCGGGGCTCATCACCGCGCGGTGGAGCGGGCGGTCGAACGCAGCGGGGTGGAGTGGACGTTCGTACGTCCTGACGAGTTCGCCAACAACCTGCTGTGGAAGTGGGGGCACTCGATCCGCACCGAACGCGTCGTCCGAGCGCCGTACCCGCAGGCCCGGCGCGCACTGATCCACGAGGCGGACGTCGCCGCGGTGGCCGGCGTGGCCCTCTTGGAGGACGGCCACGCCGGGGCCCGCTACGAATTGACCGGCCCGGAACTCCTGGACCAGCGGGAGCAGGTGGCCCGCATCGCCGCGGTCACGGCCACGGACATCCGCTTCGAGGAAGTGAGCCCGCAGGCCGCGCGCGCGGAGATGACCCGGTTCATGCCGGAGTTGGTGGTGGACATGGTCCTCGACTACCTGGTTGAGTCGGTGGAGGCCCCGCCCGCACCGCTGCACACCGTCGAGGAGGTCACCGGACACCCGGGAACGCCCTTCGACCGATGGGTGCGCGACCACGCGGCCGAACTCCTGGGCTGACGGACATGTTCGCGGCCCCGGGAAGCAGCACCCCCGGGGCCGCGACCATGCGCACGGTCAGCGTCGCCATCCCTCCGCGGTCGGCCATGGCTCGTCGAGCTGCCGGTAGGTGCCGAGGTAGTCGGGCCAGTCACGGTGATCGCGGATCTTGCCGTCGACCAGCCGCACGAGATGGATCTGCTCACCGGAGAAGCGGCGGCCCGTCGGCTCCATGCCCACCAACTCGCCGACGTGGCGCCCGTACAGGGCCAGATAAGCGCGTACCCAGTCGCCACGCTCCTCGTAGCGGATCTCCTCCAGGCGCACCTCCTCCGAGAAGGTCGCCCGGAGCCACTTCACCGCCATGGCGAAAACGGCCGGTCCACGCCAGTTCTTGTCCTCCATGTGTTCGAGGGACGCCGGATTCAGGTACTCGGGATGGATGTAGTCGTCCACATCGCTGGTGTCGCCGGTGTTGTAGGCGCGCACCATCCTCTTGACGGCATCGATGTTGCTGTTCACGGCCGTTCCTTTCACGCAGCGCTACAGGTGTCGACGGGATGGCGGGCGGGCTCACGTGACCGACAGCGCGCCGTCCACCGGTACCACCGCACCGTTGAGGTATCCCGCGCCGGCCGAGGCCATCGTCACGATCCACCAGGCGATGTCCTCGGGGGCGCCGACCCGGCCGAGCGGGATCTCCTGCCGCATCCGGCCCATGAACTCCTCGTACTGCGCCTGGGAGACCCCCGCGCGCAGTGCCACACCGGTGTCGGTGACGCCCGGCGCCACCCCGACGACCCGGACACCGCGTGGAGCCAGTTCGACGGACCAGGTGCGGGTGAGCACGTCGAGGCCGGCCTTGGTCGCACAGTAGACCGAGTTGTCCGGGATGGTCCGCAGGCCGATCGACCCGGCCGAGCTGACGTTGATGACGAGGCCGCCGGTCTCCTCCAACGCGTCGAGCGCCTGCTGGGTGATCAGGATCGGTGCGACGAGGTTCGTCCTGATCTGTGCTTCGACCGACGCCGGGTCGAGTGAGCCGAGCCCCGCGAAGCTCGCGATCCCCGCGTTGTTGACCAGCACGTCGAGCCGCCCGAGCCGGCGCAGGGCGGTATCGACGACGGTGGTGGCCGCGTCCGGCTCCGTGAGGTCCAAGACAAGGGTGTGGATGCTGTCGTGCCCGTTCGCGGTCTCGGCAAGCGTGTCGGCCGACCGTCCGACGATCAGGACCGCGTCGCCGGCGTCGGCGAACGCGTGCGCGGTCGCACGGCCGATACCCGTGCCGCCGCCCGTGATGACTATTCCTCGCATGATGTGCTGTCTCCTGTTCTCGATTTTTCCGGGACCTCAAAATGCCGGTGCCGCCTAGAAATCGGCTTGAAGCTGCCTCACGGTCTCTCTCCTGTTTCCCTGACGAACCCCCTCCTGCGACCTAATGGCATTTTTCCTGGCGCACTCGTCTTCATTTCCACTCCCCTTCGAGTTCGCTGCTAGGCGTGGCTGCGACCGTGTGTATATGACAGACAGCACTGAACGGACGGCCCTCGTCACCGGCGCAAGCAACGGGATCGGCCGGGCCATCGCCGCCACGTTGGCGGTGGAAGGTGTCAGGGTCCACATCTGCGGCCGGGACTCCGTAACCGTCAAGCAGACGGTCGCCGAACTGCGTGCCGAAGGGCTGGAGATCAGCGGGCAGGCGTGCGACGTCACCCGACCCGACCAGGTCACTGCGCTCGTGAACGACTGCGTCGCGCGGTACGGGCCGGTGGACATCTTGGTAAACAACGCGGGTCAGCCGGGCGGCGGAATCACCGCGGACATCGACAACGCCTTGTGGTACGCCACCATCGACACCAATCTCAACGGCGTTTTCCTGATGACCAAGGCCGTGCTGAACGAAGGCAGGATGCGGGAGCGCGCGAGCGGACGGGTCATCAACATTGCCTCGGTCTGGGGCAAACAGGGCACGATCGGCGGAGCGCCGTATGCCGCGGCCAAACACGGCGTCGTCGGTTTCACCCGGTGCCTCGCACTCGAACTGGCGAAGTCCGGGATCACCGTCAACGCGGTGTGCCCCGGCTATGTGGAAACCCCGATGTCGGTCAACGTGCGCGCCTGCCAGGCGGGCATCTGGCAGGTGGACGAGGAGGAGGCCCTGCGCCGCCTGGCGTCCGACATCCCCATCGGCCGGTACAGCGAACCGGAGGAGGTCGCCGGGATGGTGTCGTATCTCGCCTCACCGAAGGCCGCATCGGTCACCGGCCAGGCGCTGAACGTGTGCGGCGGCTTCGGTGTCTACTGAGCGCCCTTCGCCCCCCGGGTTCGAAGGAGGTGGAAGGTGTCGAGCGTCGCGATAATCGGGGCGGGCACCGGCGGACTGTGCCTGGCCCAGGCGCTGCGCACCGCCGGGATCGAGGTGAAGGTCTACGAACGGCACCGGTCCCCGGCCGACGCCCTGCACGGTTACCGGGTCCGCATCAACCCGACCGGGGCCCGCGCGCTCCGGCATTGCCTGCAACCACCGGCGTGGGAGGCGTTCCTGTCGCGCGCCGGCCGGATCCGGCAGGAGTTCGGATTTCTGACGGAGCGGCTGCGGGAACTGGCCGTCGTGGACGGCGGTCCGGACGCCGAACAGCATTACTCCGCCGAGCGCGGCATGCTGCGGGAGATCCTGCTGGCCGGGCTGGAGGACGTGGTCCGGTTCGACGCGTCCTTCGAACGGTATGACCGCACGCCGGACGGCAGGGTTGAGTGCCGGTTCGCCGACGGCACGCGTGCCGTGGCCGACCTTGTTGTCGGGGCGGACGGGGCCAACTCCCGTGTCCGGAGGCAGTATCTGCCGCACGCGCAGCGCGTCGACGTCGGCATGGTCTCGATCGTCGGCCGCCTCGCCCTGTCGGCCGCCGAGCGCCTCCTGCCCGAGTGCCTGCGCGCCCGGCCCAACTCGGTGGTCGCGCCGCACGGCACCGGGATGTTCGTCGCCCCGCACGAGCCCGGCGCGGACGAGGGCTACCTTATGTGGGCGTACGGTGCCGGCGAGCACCGCTATCCGGTGGGCGTCGAGGCGATGGACGGTGCCCGACTGGCCGAGTTGGTCGCGGGGACGACCCGGTCCTGGCACCCCGCGCTGCGGGCGATGATCCGCGAGACCGAGCCGGGGACCGTCAACGCGGTCACTATCCGTACATCCGTCCCTCCCGCCCCGTGGCCGGCGACGAACGTGACCCTGCTCGGCGACGCCATCCACAGCATGACGCCACTGCGGGGCGTCGGCGCCAACATGGCGCTCAACGACGCCGCGCTCCTCGCCCGTGAACTCACCGGCGCAGCTGATCTGCGGACCGCCGTACGCCGGTACGAGGCCGCGATGCGCCGGGACGGCTTCCGGGCGGTCGCCGAATCGCTGCGGGCCGCCCGGATGTTCGTGTCCGAGAGCGCGACACGGCGTCTGCTGTTCAAAACGGTGCTCCGGACCGCCACCGTCGTTCCGCCTCTCAGGAAGGTGCTCTACGCCAAGCTCTGCTGACCGGCACCCGTCACCGAGCGGCAGCGGGCGCGATCATCGCGCCCGCTGCCGTACGTTCCCGAACGCGTGGATCGGTCAGGAGCCGACGCGCGCGGTGACGAAGCGCACCGGCGTGTCGATCACCAGCGAGCCGTCGGGGCCGCACAGTTCGGACAGTCCGGCGATCAGTGAGTGGCGCAGTTCGGCGGCGATCGGCGCGGGCAGACGTTCCCAGAGCAGCCGCATGCCCTGCGTGTGCGACCACTCGACCCAGGCGCTCGGAGACTTGGCGGACATGGGAACGGACTGGTCCCGCACGGTCACGTCGGTAAAGCCGGCCTCGTGCAGCGTCGATTCGAGCAAGCCGAGGTCGGAGAGCCAGCCGTTGTAGCGCCGGCGCAGCTCGTTCGGCTGCCAGTCATCAGGCAGCGCGGCCGGCACGGACGCCGGGATCATCGGAGTAAACACCGGTGGCAGGAACGGGAAGCAGTCCGCCTCGAAGACTGGGCAGGTGAACGCCAGCCGGCCCCCGGTCGTCATGATGCGGGGGTAGCGGGCCAGCGCGGCAGACGCGTCAGGCAGGAACAGGATGCTGTAGCTGCCCAGCACCAGATCGAACGAACGGTGTGCGAACCGCGGCCGCTCGGCGTCCATGACCAGCAACTCGACGTTGTCGGCGCCCATCCGGGCGGCCTCGGCGCGGGCAGCCGCGACCATGGTGTCAGCGATGTCGATGCCGACGGCCCGCCCCGTCGGACCGACGGCCCGCGCGGCCGGGAACAGGGCGGCACCGCGGCCGCAGCCGATGTCGAGCACCCGTTCGCCCGGGCGAGGCGCGGCGAGTTCGACCAGGCGGCGGCCCATGGGGGTGAAGAACCCGACCCCGCCTCGATCGTAGGAGTCGGCGGCGTTGTTGAAGGCGTCCGTCACCTCGGACTTGTAGGCGGTCGAATCCATGCTTTCCTCCGTATCGTCTGACCCTTTCAGAGGAATACTCGACGGCAGTGGAGAGTTGCATGAAAAACGGTCGAGAAATTCTTGAAGGGCACTCCGGTAATTACCGTGGAAAGTGTGGGCGGGTCTTGTGGCCCCCTGTCTTCCGGGGCCATGATGGCCGAGGTGATGCGCCGTCCGGTGAGACAGGGCGAAGTCGTCCGATGAGCCAAGGAGAACAGGGAGAGATGCGGCCATGAGCGAGGCAATCGACGCGGTGCGTCGGATGTTCCAGGCGTTCGCCACCGGGAAAATCGATGACGTGCCGGATTACATTCACCCGGAATATCTCAATCCCGCGACACTGGAACGCTCCGACAAGCGCGGCCCGGAGAGCTTCACAGATTCCGTCGACTGGCTGCGCAACGCGTTCTCCGAACTTCATTTCGAGGAGATCGGGTACCGGGAGGGCGGGGGGTTCGTCACCGCTCATCTGGTGATGAGCGGGCGGCACACCGGTGATCTCGTCGGGCTGCCGCCCACAGGGCGCCGGTTCGCCGCCGAGCAACTGCACCTGTGCCAGGTGATGGAGGGCCGGATCCGCCACCACCGTGAATGGCGTGATGACCTGGGCTGTCTGCGCCAGCTCGGGCTGCCGGCCCTGCCCGACTGACCTGTCACGGACCGTGGGTGGGCTCGTTGCGAGGCGCTATGGGCCTTGCTAGAGTCCCATTCGGCTTCTCACCGTTGGGCTCTTGCCTCGCCAACCAGCTTCTTCGGGTCCCGATGACCGGAGGAAGGTGGGAGTCATACCATAAAAAGGGTTGTCTCTGCGATGGTGGCGGCAGTTCGCCCAACGGATCGTCAATCCGTCGGCGTGACGGTGCATTGCCTGACGCCGGGCTTCCGGTGCTGTGACGGTAATACGACCTGCCCGGGTTCCGGATCTCATCGGACCGCTTCAGGTTCTCACCGCCTCCAGCGCTGTTCCAGGGCGTCAGATGTCGCCGCCAGGCAGAGTTCCACCCCCGGTCGCGGTTTCAGGGCCCGCGTATGCGCGGCATCAGGTGCCTGCCTCCACCCGCCGAGTGCGACCGCCTGGTCCTGCCGCATGCCCGAGAACCACGACCGGTGCTCCGAGTTCATGGAGGTCATCGGAGTGACGGAAGTCAAAACGGCGGAGGCGCCGGCCACCGAGCGGCCGTGGCTGGTCCTCGGCATTCTCTGCATCGGCTTCTTCATGTCGTTGCTGGACGGAACCATCGTCAACATCGCTATCCCCACACTGATCCACAGCCTGGACGCGTCCTACGACCAGGTGCTGTGGATGATCGACGCCTACATGTTGGTCTTCTCGGTGCTGCTGATCACCACAGGGCGGCTCGGGGACATCTTCGGCTACCGGCGGCTGTTCCTGATCGGCATCACCCTCTTCACGGTGGCCTCGGCCCTGTGCGGGCTGTCCGGCTCGCCCGGGCAGCTGCTGGCCGCGCGGGTGCTGCAGGGACTCGGGGGCGCGCTGCTGTTCCCCCAGGTCATCTCGTCGATTCTGACGATCTTCCCGCCACGGCTGCGAGGCCGGGCGTTCGGCCTGTTCGGGGCGATCGTCGGCTTCGCCCCGATCGTCGGCCCGGTCGCCGGCGGCCTCATCCTCGCCCACCTCAGCTGGCGCTGGATCTTCTTCGTCAACGTGCCGATCGGTGTGATCACGGCCCTGCTGACCCTCCGCTACGTCCCGGTCATGCGCTCCGGCCGCGGACACAACCTCGACCTCATCGGCGTGGCGCTGGCCACCGCCGGCCTCACCGGCATCGTCTTCGGACTGATCGAGGGCGAGCGCTACGACTGGGGGACCATCAGCGGCCCGATCAGCATCGGCTCCGTCATCACCGCCGGCGTCATCCTGGTGATCCTGTTCGTGCTCTGGCAGCACCGCCAGAAGAAGAGCGAACCGCTCATGCCGCTGGGCCTGTTCCAGGCCCGGAACTTCTCCGTCGGTAACGGCGTCGGGTTCGTCTTCCAACTCGGCATGATCGGCATCGCCTTCGTCCTCGTCCTCTATCTGCAGACGGCCCGCGGCTACAGCGCGCTGGAGACCGGTCTAGTGATGCTGCCCAACGCCGTCCTGACCGCGGTCGGCTCCACCTACGCCGGTCGGCTGTCCGACAAGTTCGGTGGCAAGTATGTCCTGATGGCCGGACTGACGCTGCTCTCCGTCGGGTTGCTCGTCCTGGTCGCCACCACCGGCCCGCACGGCAGTGCCTGGAGTCTGCTCCCGGGCTTGATCATCATTGGCATCGCCAGCGGGGCTACCTTCGCTCCTTTGCAACAGGCCACCATGGACGGAGTGAACCCCCAGTTGGCCGGCGCCGCGTCCGGCGTCTCCAACACCACCCGCCAGATCGGTGGCGTCCTCGGCACCGCCGTTCTCGGTGCCCTGCTCTCCGCCCGGCTCAACGCGGCCCTCCCCGACGCGGCCGCACGCCAGGCCGCTCAGTTGCCTTCGGACCTGCGCGACACGTTCGTGGCCGCCGCCGGCAGCACCGAGCACTTCAGTCCGCCCAGTCCGCCCGCCGGTCTGAGCGCCGGTGAAACAGCGCTCTTCGAGCGCCTGGGCAACGAAGCCTTCACCACGAGTTTCACGAGTGCCATGCACACCACGTTCCTGGTCTCCGCTGCCGTCCTCATCGCCGCTACCGCCTTCTGCGGCCTGTTCACCACACCGCGAAAGGACGACACCGTCCAAGAATCGCCCGAGCAGGAAGCGCCCACCGCGCCCCGGGACTGACCCGGGCGGCACCAGGGGGGCGGGCGCCCCGCGCGCCCGCTCCCTCTGCGCTCCCGGCGGAAAGGACCCACCCGCCCCCGGCGAGTCGAGTTCGCTCCTCTGATAGGGCGGAGGACCCTGACAACCGTCCACCTCTTGACCAGGTGCTTCGAGGAAGCGGAGAGGACGGACCGGGAGTTGGGGATCGTCAAGAGCATGAGACGCTCTTCGCCGCGATCATCTACGCCCTGGTATCCGGGTGTGCCTGGCGTGCGTTGCCGCCGTGCTTTGGCATCTCGAAGTCGACCGCACACCGCCCATGTGAGGGCGAAAAAGGGGGCGAACACACAGGTCCGACCCCCGTGGATCGGGGCAAGCCGGGTTCCAAATCGCCCGCAAGGGCATCGAGTCCGGCGAGCGCCTAGGGCGACGCCGCTGGGTCATCGAGCGCACCGTATCGTGGCTGTCCGACTACCGGCGGCTCAGCCCACGCTATGAACGCGATCCCCGCAGCTACCTGGCCTTCCTCGGTCTTGCCCCGCCCTCTGCTGCTACGTATTCCGTCACCATCTCCGTGTAGCCAGACCCTCCCTCGGAGGACACGCGGCCGACGCCTTGCACGTTTCCTGCCGGTGGGGCGGAGGCCGACTGGCTCCCGCCTGTACCACCAGCAGCTCGGCCAAGGCGGGCGCGAGCGGCGCCTCCGCTGGGACCGTCGCTCTGGCTACGGCTGCTGTCGGGCGAGACGGCGACCTGGCCGGGGCGAGCGCCGGGGACGGCGGCGACCTGGCGCGGGCAGCTTCGAGCGGACAAGACGGCGGGCAGAACCTCAGTTTCCCCTCAGAAGATCCACGGAATCTTCAGTTCCGACATGCCCCTGCCATACGGTTCAGCGTAATCGGCCGCTTACAGAGCGGTTCCATCGGATAGGCGTACCGTGACAATTTCAGCACGCCGCACCATCCTCGTCCCCGCGACAGCGCTTCTGCTGGCCACGGCCTTAGCCGGGCCGGCACTCGCGGACGACGAGACACCCGTACCCACGTCTTCAACGTCGGCCCCGCTCGGCAACGACGTCATCAACACATCTCCGCCCGAGCAGCCTGAGGAAGACGACCTCACGGAGGTGCCGGCGAACGAAGTGGATACGGAGCCGGACGAGCCTTCGGCCAAGCCGCCGCTTCCCGGCGACGTACCGGCGGGCGTCGACTGCACTCCCGCGCATGGCGTCTACATACCTACCAAGCAGGGCCGCCAGTATCACCGCGCGGTGGGACCGCCCAACGCGAACTACAACGGCACGTCCCGGACCGCCAGGTCGACGTTCACGTCCGAGGTCACGGGAGAGGTGGGCGTCTCCGTCACGGGCAAGCTGGAGACGTCCGTCGGGACGCTGCTCGCCAGGGTCAAGGCCAAGTACGAGGTGACCGTGTCCGCCAAGCTCACGGCCAAGTTGGGCAACTCCATCTCGGTGGACACACCGTCACACAAGACCACCCACGCCGTGTACGGGGTCTGGCGGCTCAAGCACACAGGCAAGAGCTACTGGCTGCGCGGCAACTGCACCACAACGCCGGAACAGACCGTGACCAGCTACTCCCCTTACCGCGTAGGCTGGTATCTGTGGGAAAGCTGACCCCCCTCGCAGCCGCGACCGCGCTGGCCGCCGTAGCCGTTCTCGCCGTTGGCTGCAGCGGCGATGACAGCGACGCGCCCGACGCCAGCCGCAAGGGGCCCGTTCGCCCCTCCTCCTCATCGGCGCGCACACCAGCCCCTGACCGTGCCGAGAACATCCCTGGTGAAGCCGTGACCAAGGCCCCGGTCCTGCCGGACGGCGAAGTCGTCGCACAGGCTGTGAATGCCAGCGGCAACCGGGAGTTGGAGGTGAAAGGCGGCTTCAAGAGCGGTCCCCTCGCGGTTCTGGTGAACTGCAAGGGCCAAGGCGAGCTGACTGTCGAGGTCAAACCGGTCGGGTTGAGCTTCCCGCTGAAGTGTGTGGCCGGGGAAGTCAGCAGCACCTACAACCAGATGGACCTGAAGAAGACCCGCGAGCAGGGGACGGTGAGCGTGACCGCGCCGTCCACTGTCCGATGGGCGATCACCGTCGGTCACTAGGCTCGGTGCTTCCTGGTGGTCCGCCGCGGTGTCGGTGGACCACCAGGCTTTCATCCTTGGCTGTGGCCCGGAACGGCGCAGCAGAGCGGACGCGAAGAGTGCGCCGGCCCGCGGAGCCTGTCCGGTGCCGTTGTCCATCGTTGGTGCCGGTGGCCCTCGGGCCGGCGATCGACGTGCTGGCCGCCGGGCGGATCGGGATTCCCTCGCTCCGCGTGAGCGGCGGCGAGCCGGTCATCGAGGCGGTCATCGCCGTGGCGACCGGCTTTTCCACCAGCGGAACCCATTGATCCATCTCGGGTACGGCCGCTGGCGTCTCCCTTACTTGTGCGCGGTTTTCGTGGGTGGCCCAGAATTCAGGAAGCGGTGAGTTCCATAAGGACCCGCGGTCCGGTGGAAGGTCCGCGCCACCTGATTTTCAGTCCAGCCTTGCTGCATAGTCTCTCCACCTCCTCCACCGGGCGCGAGGGGGCCGGCATCAATGATCGGTACTGGAGTTCGACAGCTGGCCCACTCGCAGGCAGGGCCACGTCGGCGAGCAAAATCTTGCCCTCCGCGCCGGCGGCTTCCCGACAGCGTTCGAGGATGCGGACGGAGTCGTCGTCGTTCCAGTCCGCGAGGATCCCGGAGAGCAAGTAGACATCGTGTCCCGGCGGAAGGGGATCGAAGAAGCTGCCGACCACTGCTTCGGCGCGGTCCGCCAGGTCACTGCGCGCGAAGCGGGCTGCCGCCTGTTCTGCGACGTTCTTGAGGTCGATGAGCGTCCCCCGCAGGTGCGGATGGTGACGCAACAGCGCCATGAGGATGGCACCGAGATGCCCGCCAACGTCCATCACGGTGCGGACCTGGCTCCAGTCGTAGTCGGTGATGATGAGTTGCGCCCCGTAGGGGGGCAACTGGTCTTGAGCTGCGTCGGCAGCACGAGCCTGTTCGGCCCACTCCTCGACGTACGCCGGGTCGTTATTGATTTCGTCCCAGTAGCTGCCTTGGGCGGGTTCTCCCGTCCGTATGGTGTGGTCGAGGTAGACCAGGGACCGTGTGCCACGGCCGATCATGCTGTCGTTGCGGAGTATCTGCCGCACACTGAAGGGGTGGCTCGACAACAGCGGCTCCCCGAGCGGGGTCAGGGCGTAGTGCATGCCGTCGCCCGTGGCCACCAGACCGATGTCGGCCAGATAGCGCAGGAGAGAGTCGGTCACGTCAGGCTGCGTTCCCGCGCGCCCCGCAAGAGCTGCAGACGTGGTGGCTCCGGCCTGGAGGTGATCGGCGAGACCAAGTGTTGCGGTTGCTCGGATGGCGGCCGGAGTCAGTAGTTCCGCCATGGACAGCAGTTTCTGGTAGGGCTGGGGCTCTTCCATTGTTCGCGCCTCACTGTTGGGTTTTCTCAAAGTCCGTTCCTTCTGCTCCACCACTCATGTCTGGGGGAGCCCGACTCAGTCACTGCGAAAGGCCAACTTGCCCAGCGGTGCGGTACCCGCAGCATGTGCGAGCTCGATATGGTGTACGGCCGCATACATGGCCGGCCGGTACAGACGCGCGATGGCGTCGGAGACCCGGGCCGGGGATACGGTCCGGAGGCGGCCAGAGAAGTCGGCGATCGTTGATGCATACCAACCCGAGGTCCCGAAGCGCACCAAGGCGTCAGCCAGGGCCGAAGGGGAGTCGAACACGGCCAGCATCTGTGCGGCACAGAAATTGGCCGCTCGCCTGACCTCCGACGCATCCGAACCATCGGCGAGCTGGTTCGTCACCGCCCGTAGCTCTGTCAGGAGTCGATCCGATTCTGTGCCAGGCGCGTATACGCGGACCCAGGCACGTGGCAGTCCGAGGAAGACATCATGTCCGACACGGAAGTCGCAGTTGGGCGGTATGTCGCCTCCAAGCTGCCCCAACGCCTTGGGCATGTGTGTACGGAGGCGCAGCCCCAGTACGGCCGCCGCCAGATAGCGTGCGGCCTCGTCCTCGCCTGCCTCGAACCCGGGAGCGCACAGGAGCGTCCGGGTGGCGGAAAGTCCGCCCTCGGATCCGCTGTGCGGCTCCTGGCAGATCACGGCCGCGGCCTCCCACTCCGTGGCAAGCCGGTGGTCCGCGGCAGGAAAGCCCTGCGCGTTGCCGTGGACGCGCAGGATGTCCAGCACCTGTGCTGCGCAGACCGGGCCCACGACCGTCAGGCAGCCCGGACCGGCCGTGAGCGGAACCTGGGCCGTCGCAGCGGAAGGCCGTCGCCACAGGGTCGCGCACAGCAACGCGTCCATCGCTTCGTCCGGCGTTCCACTGGACGAAACCACACCCGGCGTCTCTCTCCCTGGCGGGAGGGACGCCGCGTCGAGCGCCGTGATCAGTTCGGCCAGTGCGTGGAGCAGCCAGACCAAGGCCGCCATGGAGACGTAACCGGTGACTTCGACCCACAGACTGTCCGGGGAGCGTCGGATCACGAGACTTCCCGGCTCGGCCGCCCGGTGCGCTTCGGCGTCACGTGGCCAGAGTGAGCGCACGAGCGTGTCGACCGCTGTCGGGTTGAGGAGACCAGCCGAGCCGAGTGGTATCCGTAGTCGAATTTCAGCGAGCGGGGTGCGGTGGTCTTCGACCACCGACACGAGCAGCCCTGTGTCGAGGACCTCGCTCGTGGCGGACGGAAGCACAGGTTTGCTCAGCGCGCCGTGCAGGAAAGCGGGCCGCGGACGTCGCGACGCCGTGGGAGGGATTACGGCGGCCGCCGCCTGTGCGTGTCGTGGGCGGTCCTTCCCGGCATCCTGGCCTGATCCGCCGACCGGACGCGACCGTACTGGTCCGGGCTCGACGACCAGCACCGCGCAGGGCGTCTTTCGGAGGTTGTCCGCCGCTTCGACCACCTGTGAAGGTGTCACGGTGCCCAGTCGTCCGGGTATCTCGTCGACCAGCTCCGCTCTGCCGAACAGCTGCTCAAGGCGCCCTAGGGCACGGCAGCGCGCCGTCAGGTCGCCATGGGTGCGTGTATGTTCGGAGGCGAGGCGTAGAAGCGTCTGCGCTAGGACGGGCTTCAGGGCGTCCGGGTCGGCCGGGAGGGCGTGCGTGACCGCCTCGACGAACCGTTCCGGGGACACCCCGTTCGGCAACACGCTCGTCGTGATAAGGGCATCGGGACTCAGCGCGTCAAACGGTCCGAAGAATCCGCAACCGCTGCTTACTCTCAGGGCCTGGCCCGGAGCAACGCGTACCCCTTGGTCTGCGACGATGCGCGCCACGACCGTCGTGGCCAGGTAGCGGTCCAAGTCAACATCGGGGCCGGGAAGCCGGTGCCCTAGGGCGGTGACCGTGGCCGGGATCTGGGGTTGGGTGCAGCGCAGCCACCGGCCCTGGCCGTCCGTGTCCTCGGCCAGTTCCGGCCGCGGCGGGACGGGGCGGGCTGCTACGTCACCGAAGTGGCGTGTGATGAGAGCGAGTGCCGTGTCCGGGTCGAAGCCACCGACCAGGGTGAGCACGGCGTTGCCGGGCACGTAGTGCCGGTGGAAGAACCTGGCGCAGTCGGCCTGTGTGACGCCTCGCAGCCGGGTGATGTCGCCGAATCCGTCGTGCGCATTGGCGTGCCGGTCGAAGAGGACGCGCGGGAGCAGCGGCCAGGGAAAGTCACCCAGGGGCCGGTCGAGGACGCGGTCACTGATCTCCTGTCCCACTCCGACCAGTTGCTCAGCCAGCACAGCGTCGCTGAGAAGGGGGGCCCGCATGCGGTCGGCGTCGGCGAACAGGGCGGCTTCCAGTGCCGCTGAGGGCACAGTCTGGTAGTAGTCCGTGTAGTCCTGGTGTGTCGTTCCGTTCGCCTCGCCGCCCAGCGGGTGGATGTGCTCGTAGAAGTGTCCGGGCGGCAGGTTCTCGCTACCGCGGAACATCAGGTGCTCGAAGAGGTGGGCCAGGCCTTCCTGACCGGGCTGCTCCGAGCGGAAGCCCACACCGTACGTGACACAGATCGAGACCCGGGGCATGCCGACGACGGGGTTCATCAACACCCGAAGTCCGTTGGAAAGTTCTGCGCGCAGCAGCCTGGGGACCGTCGCTTGTTCCGGCGCTCGTCTCCGCGTCGTCGTCACTGTTTGCGTCACCGCGTTTTCGTCACAGGGAGATGAGGTGCGAGAGGAAGCTCGCGTACCGACGTATCTCAAGGGGGTTCAGGGCTACGTAGGCGCTGTAGTCGTGCAGGTGCAGTGCGATCCGCAGGGCTGCCGCCCGGTTCCAGTGGGTGCCGAGATCCCGTCCGTAGCCCTCGAACAGTGCGTTGAGCACGGCTTGCCACTGGGAGTGGCTGGCACCGTGGTGCCAGGCCAGTTCGACGATCTCGCCGACCAGCCAGCCGAGGTCGGCGTACCAGGGAGCGACACAGAGATTCTCCCCTGTCAGCAGCTCGACCTGGTGGTCCGGTCCGGCGTGGATGACCGAGCCGAGTGTGGGTGCTCCGTGGGAGACGACCGCCGGCTGGCTGTCGGCCAGGTCAAGCCACCGCTGCATCAGTTGCCAGTTGTCCGAGCCCAGCTCGGTGCGCAGCAGTTCTCTCGCAGTGGTGGCCTGGCCGTTCGCGGGCCGGCCCGACCACCATGCCGTCAGTCTGGACATACCCGCTGAGCCGGCGGGCAGATCACTGTGAGCGGCCAGGTGTTCCGGCAGCGAGTGGAGCCGGGCGAGCAGACCTCCGACGGCGTGC
The DNA here is from genome assembly GCF_964272715.1 of Streptomyces sp. SudanB182_2057. Taxonomy (NCBI): domain Bacteria; kingdom Bacillati; phylum Actinomycetota; class Actinomycetes; order Kitasatosporales; family Streptomycetaceae; genus Streptomyces; species Streptomyces sp. SudanB182_2057. Next base: position 31,337 of record NZ_OZ186799.1, on the reverse strand, counting down.
AGAACGCTGTCGAGTCCTTCGCCCGGGCCTTCCCGTAAAGCCCGTTCGGCCACCGAGGTGTCGTCGCCCACGTGGTAGACACGCGTTTGATCCTGTGTGTTTCCCAGGACGAAGCGGCCCACCCCGTCCTGCGGCAGGCCCGTGATCGCTTCCTCCAGGACCGGCGGCACGAGCGTGAACGGACAGGGCGCAGACGGGCCAGGTGCCCGGCGCCACAGGTACCCTCCCGTGCCTTTGGCGTGCACCTCGGTGGACAGCAGGCCGGTGCCGTAGCGGCGTATGTACTGGGTTGGGGCGTAGACGGTCATCGCAGCCGCTCGATGGCCCGCAGGGTGTCCGGCAGCATGGCCGGCGTCCACGCCTCTTGACGACCCGTCGCCCTGCTGAGGCCCTGGAGGGGGGTGAGGACCTCCGTGTTGGGTCGGGCCTTGAGGGCAGTGACGTGAGCGACACACGCGGGGCTCTGCCATCCCCCCGGGGGCAGCCCGGGCGCCACGACCACAGGAGCGGTTGTGCACTGTGCTGCCAGCAGCGCGGGGGTGTCGGCCAGGCCGAGGGCCAGTCGGGCCAGGAACTGGAAAGAGGCCGGATAGACCAGGACGGCCTGGGCCCACTCACCCCATTCGACGTGCAGGGCGTGAGTGTCCTCCCCGGGCCAGGTGTCCGTGCAGACTTCACGGCCGCCCGGTCCTGTGGACAGGGCGGTCCTGGTGACGAACCTCCCGGCACTGGGGGTGACAACGACCTTGATCTCCAGATCGGGGTAGGTCATGCCCAGCCAGTTCAGCCAGAACGGCATGTGCGCGGCCGACACCGAACCGGTGATCACCAGCAGCAGGCGCTCGATACCGAGCGCTGGGGCACCGCCTGTCTCAGGAGAGCCGGGAAGCGGAGTGGTCATCGTGCTGCCTCTCGGACAATCTCGTCGAGTTCGGCGAGGGTGGGCTGCAGTCCGTGCAGTTGGTGGACGCCGGACAGGTTCACCACGACCTCGTCGACGCCTGCGGCCCAGAAGTCACGGATCTGGTCGGCCAGCTCTGTGGTCGATCCGTACAGGAAGGCACCGCCCGCGACCAGCGCTTTCGCTCCGTCCTCAACATTCCCCGGGTCGGTGTCGACTCCGGCCCGCCGGAGCATGTCCTGGTAATGGGGGAGTCTCAGGTGCCCGATGTTGCTGGCGAGCGCGGTCCTGGCCGGGTCGCGGTCCGGTCTGCTCACCGCCATGGGAACAATGGCGGTCACGCGGGGTACCGCCCGGCCTTCTGCCTCGGCTCCCTCGCGCAGGGCGGGCAGGACGTGGCTGCGCAGGTAGTCCGCGGGAGTCAACCAGGTGATCGCCACGTCCGCGAGGGCTCCGGCCACCCGTGCCATGCCGGGGCGCAGCACCCCAAGACCCACTTCGACGGGGGGCGTCGGCAGAGTGGACAGCATGGTGCGCACCGAGAAATACTCGCCCTGCTCCTCGACCAAATCTCCATCCAGCAGCTTGCGCACCACTCGCACGTACTCCCGAACGGCAGTGAGCTGGCTGGCGTAGGGGGCGCCGAGCAGGCCCTGTTGGAACGACTTGGCCGCAGGGCCGAGGCCGGCGACCACCGGGTGTCCGCTCACCGCCGCAAGAGAGCGGGCCTGCATGGCCGCGTCGTAGGGATGCCGAAGCGGCATCAGCGTGACTCCGGTTCCGATCGGCACCCGGAATCCGGCGCCTGCGGCGAAGGAAAACGATTGGTACGGGTCCACCAGCGTTCCCTGGCCCTGCCACAGCCGGTGCGCAGGGCTCCACTGGACGTAGGCGGCGAACGGCACAATCTGTTCCGGACGGTGCGGAACGAAGGGGACGAGGACGGATAGTGTGGCCACGGGCGTACTCCCAGGTAGTCTGGCACTGCGACACGATCCGCCGCATGGGACCTCGGGTCCGCGCCGGTCAGGCAGTCGCGCAAGAGCCGCCGCAGCGGGTGCCGCTTCTCTCGGCACCCGCTGCGGCTTCTTCGTATGCCGCAGTTCATGCGATCAGTCAAACGTCCTGTGACTGTCGTACGTCAGCGGTCGAGGCCGGCAGTTCGTGCGCTCAGCAGCCGTCGCTGATGGTCGCCGAAATGACGGTGGCGCTGGCGTAGCTGGCCGCGGCGCTCTCGATGGCGCTGATGATGCACGCCGGCGAGGTGGCCGGAGCGTCGGACATCGCATCGACGTTCATGCCCTCGATGCTGACGTAGGCGCCGTAGCCGGCGACCAGGTCCATGGCAGCCTTGTGCTGGGACATGGCGGTACTCACTCTCCCTTTTCTCTTGGGCCCGTTGACCGGGCGTTTCTGCCTGTCAGGTGACAGGCAGAGGTCAGCAGCCCTCGCTGATCGTGCCGGAGACCAGGCTGGCGGCGGCCGACGCGGTGGCGGCGCAGCCGGCCGAGCTCTCGAGGCTGACCACGGTGACGCAGACCCACGTGGTCGCGGGGGCGTCGGAGGCGGCGGAAGCGGTGAGCTCCGCGGTGTCGGCGTAGGCGCCGTAGCCGGCGACCAGGTCCATGGCGATGGCGTGGTTGTTCATGAAAACCCCTTATGACTGAGGTGACGCTGCTGGTTGGCAAGACGCCGATTTGGGATGAAAACAGGGAGTGCGTGCTTTCACTCCCTGCAACCGCCTCAACTCGGCAAGTCAGTGTTCTCCGCGGGGTCGGTCGCCGAGATACCGGCTTCCGCGAAGTGCCGCAGAACGATCTCTTCCAGGTTCCCGGAGGTCTTGCGCTGCTCGATCAGGGCTTGTGCGAGGACACCTGCCCGGTGCTGCCCGAAGCTGAGGCCGCGCATGCCGGGCCTCTGGTCCGCGGGCTCCCAGGCCGCTGCGATCCCCGGCGCAAGCGGCCGGGCGAACAGCGAGACGCCGTCCCCGAGCGCAGGCTGTCCACGCAGGGCCTGAGCCAGATCATGGGCCAAGTCCCAGGAACCGTGCCGCAGATAGACGACCAGCGCGTCGCGCCGAGGGTACAGCGGCCGGGCCGAGAGCACCTTCGCCCGGTAGTTCGCGTGCCGTCCCTCCAGGAAGTGGAGTGCGTCCGACCAGACGCCGATGGCTCCCTCCGCATCCGTCAGATGCAGGTACACACGCAGGAGCGCGCCGGGCCCCCGCTCGACCGGCCGCGCTCCGTCCACCAGGAAGAATCCCGGGGACAGGGCGGGCCGCGCGGCCGTGACGGCCACGGTCACCTTCTGGTCGAGCGCGAACGGCCCGTCGTCCTGTACGTCCGCCAGCGGCATCCACACCCGGACGCCCTCGCGTTCCACCAGAATGCGGCTGTCGCCATCCGCCGGCACCGCGCGGACCGGCACCAACCGGGTCGTCGTCCGGTGCGGGACCCCTGCGGCCAGTTGCTCTTCGAAACGCGGGTCACGCAAGTGGTAGGGAACGGCGCCCGGCTCCTTCTCCACCATGCCGGCGTGCAGTTCCTCGTAGAGCGTGGTCGACAGCGCACGCTGTAGTTCACGGGGGTGTTCAGCGGTGAGCTCCCGGTCCCCCACGCGCGCGGCCATGAGGTCCTCGCTCACCCATGTCCGCCGCACCGCCTCGGTCAGGCGGTCGGGCAGGGTAGCGGTCTGTGTTGCGGTGGTCATGGCGTCACCGTCATTTCCATTCCAAGGGCCGGGGCGAACTTCGCGGGGTGGAGCAAGGCGTTGCGTCCCACACCGGCTGCGGCCCGTTCGATGCCGGACAGCCGGGCGCTCCTGACCGCACCGGCGATGAGCCGGTCGAGGGCGTGCCAGCCCGCGAACGCGGTGGCCCGTTCCCACAGTTCCGGGTCGGTGTGCGGGTGGACCTCTCGGTAGCCTCGGCAGAAGTTCTCGATGCGCGGCCGGAGTCGTTCCAGCTTTTCGGCGCCGCGGGACACGATGAGGTCATGGCTCAGTTCGAAGTCGACGAGACCTTCGTCGCCGCGATGGGTCATGATGTCCAGAACCGACCTGTAAAGCCACTCTCCGGCAAAACTTCCGATGTCCCGCGCGGCATCGGCCAGGCGAAATTCCTCCCAGTCGGCGATGAATAAATCATCACCCCTGATCAGGAATTGGTCAACCCTCAGGTCGCAATGGGAGGGAACTTTTTCCGCCTTCTGCTCCAGTATGAGCAGTGAGTCAATTCCCTGAGCCAGTTCACCGTCGCGCTGCATAAGGGAAAAAACCGAAAGCTGGCCGAAGCTGGACTGTTCGAACAGGCTCTGTGAGATTCCGCGAAGCAATTCCCGGGAAGGTAACGGCGGCACTCCTCGGTGAAGCTTCATACCGTCGTGGCCCGACGCGTGGAGCTGGCCGACGGCCCGCCCCGCAGTGTGCGCCAAGACATCGTCGAAGGTCTCGTCGACCATGAGCTTCGCCCCGCTGCTGGCATCATCCACCGCCTCGAAGACGACGAGCCGCGCCGGTTCGTCATGGCCGAGCAGACGGGGGTACCGCAGTTCTCCGGCGGGGATCCGGTCGGCGAATTCCTGGAAGTCCAGGAGTCGGCGCAGCCGCGCTCCGGTGTCGTCGGTGCCGCCGCGCAGGTGCTTGACGAACACCCGCGCGCCGTTCGTCGTCCTGCCGAGCCAGGCCTCGTTGCGTCCCGGGCGCGAGGTGACCGAGTCCCGCTCGAAGCCCCCCAGCCCCAGACGACCGAGAAGTTCGTCCACCTCGGGGAACGCACTCAAGTCCTGCGCGGCAATAGAACTCATGCGTATGTCCCCCCGAATGCGACTGTCTTCCTCGGCTCGACAACGATCATGCACGGGTCCACCGTCGAATGCCAGGGATTCGCATGACATCCGACTGCCAGACAGTGACATCCGAATGCCAGGGTGTTGGCAGTCGACCGCCAAGACGGATGACCCAAGTCGCGTACAGTCAGGAACGCCGATAACATACGCAGAGGGAAGAAGTAATGCTGCGCCATATTCTCCACAGGCAGCTGCGACATCACCGCGGCCGACTCTCACTGCTCGCCCTATTGCAATGCATACAGACTGCAGCGTCCCTTTATCTGCCGGACGTCAATGCGGCCGTCATCGACGACGGGCTGCTCGCCGGCGACACCCTGGAGATATGGCGGTTGGGCGGGGTGATGGGCGCGGTTACCCTGCTCCAGGCCCTGTGCGCGCTCAGCGCCCTGTACCTGGGTTCCCAACTGGCGACAGACGTGGGACGTGCGCTGCGGGAGGATCTTTTCAAGCATGTGCTCACTCTCTCCGCACAGGAATCGAGCCGGTTCGGCGTGGCGTCGCTGATCACCCGGACCACCAACGATGTGCAGCAGGTTCAGGCGCTCGTCGTCCTGGGAACGACCATGCTCGTGCCGGCACCACTCATGTGTGTCGGCGGTGTGGTGATGGCACTCGACCAGGATGTGCCGCTGTCGTCGCTGCTTCTGATCAGCGTGCCCGTTCTCGGGATGGCGGCGATGCTGATCAGCCAGCGTATGCGCGGTGTCTACCGAGGGCTGCAGGACCGTGTCGACGAGGTCAACCGTGTGCTGCGGGAACAGATCGCAGGTGTCCGTACCATACGGGCCTTCACGCGTGACGCCGATGAGCGGCAGCGGTTCGGCCGGGCGAGCGCGGACCTGCGTGAGGTGTCCCTGCGCGCCGGGAGGCTGGCCGCGCTCATGCTTCCTGTCGTGATGCTGATCGCGAACCTGTCCTCCGTGGCTGTCGTGTGGTTCGGCGGCCACCGGATCGACGACGGTGATCTGCGGATCGGCGCGCTCACGGCGTTCCTGGGCTATCTGGGCCAGATACTGGGGTCGATCATGATGGCCACGCTCATCTTCATGCTCCTGCCCCGGGCGGAGGTCAGCGCCGAGCGGATACAAGAGGTGTTCGCCGCACGGCCCGCCGCCCGGCCGGGGGATGTCTCCGGGCGCGGCGACCAGACGCCGGACGGGGACAGGCTGCTGGAGATCCGCGCTGCCGGATACCGGTATCCGGGCGCCCAGGAACCCGTCCTGAGAAACCTGGACCTGCGGGTCGGAGCCGGTGAAGTCACCGCAGTGGTGGGCTCGACGGGCAGCGGGAAGTCCACGCTCCTCGGGCTCGTGGCTCGACTGTACGACGCCACGACAGGGTCGGTTGAGGTAAACGGCATGGATGTAAGGGACTTGGCCCCCCGCTCCCTGGCCCGTCTGATCGGCTACGTCCCCCAGCAGCCGTATCTCTTCTCAGGCACGATCGCCTCGAACCTCCGCTACGGCAACCCGGAGGCGAGCGACACGGAACTGTGGGACGCCCTGGAGGTCGCTCAGGCCAAGACTTTCGTCACGGAACTGGGATTGGACGCCACCGTCGCACAGGGCGGGGCCAATCTTTCCGGTGGTCAGCGCCAGCGCCTCGCGATCGCCCGCGCCCTGGTGCCTCGTCCCAGGATCTTCCTCTTCGACGACACCTTCGCTTCCTTGGACTACACCACCGCCAAGCGGCTGCGGGGTGCCCTCACCGAGGAAACCGCCGATGCGGCCGTCGTCATCACTACTCAGCAGATCTCGACGGTCCGGCACGCCGACCGGATCGTACTTCTCGACCAAGGAGCCGTCGTGGGCAGCGGAACCCACCCGGAGCTGATGCGCTCCTGCGAGGCCTACCGGCAGCTGGCGCTGTCCCAGTCCGAAGAAGAGGCCGTCGCGTGAGCGCGCGGGCACCCCGGTCGAAGGCGACCGCCACGGCTCTTGGAAGCGCAGCACGCCAACTGTGGGAAGTCCTGCGGCCGCAGCGGACGCTCGTCCTGGCGTCGACGGCCCTCGCTGCGGCGACAGTGGCGCTGTCCGTGCTCGGACCGAAACTGCTGGGCCGGGCCACTGACCTGATCGTCGCCGGAATCATCGGCCGCCAGTTACCTGAAGGCGTCAGCAAGACCGAGGCGGTCGGGGCACTGCGATCCCAGGGGCAGGAGTCTCTGGCGGACATGGTGTCCGCACTGGACGTCGTCCCCGGGCACGGCACCGACTTCCCGGCGATCGGAATCATCCTGCTGTGGACCACCGCGGCCTATGCCGGCCTCGCGGCCATCGGCTGGCTCCAGGCCCGCCTGGTCACCACCATCGTGCAGCACTCCGTCTTCGCGCTGCGTGAACGGATCGCCGACAAGCTGACCCGGCTGCCGGTGGCATATTTCGACCGGACGCCACGCGGCGAGGTACTCAGCCGGACCACCAACGACATCGACAACATCCAGCAGAGTGCGCAGCAGGTGCTGAGCCAGTTGCTGACATCCGTGCTCACGGTGACGGGAGTACTGGCGGCGATGTTCTGGATCTCATGGATCCTCGCACTCGTGGCCCTGAGCGTTGTTCCCGTCTTCGCGCTCATCGTGATGTACGCCGGGCGCAGGGCGCAGCCACAGTTCGTCGCCCAGTGGCAGAGCACCGGCCAGCTCAGCGCCCTTGTCGAGGAGACCTATACCGGACATGCCTTGGTGAAGTTCTATGCCCAGGAGGAGCGAGCGCTGCATCGCTTCCGTGAGGAGAACGCCGCACTGAGCACGGCCGCGTTCAAGGCCCAGGTCGCTTCCGGGGTGATCCAGCCAGCCACTGTCTTCGCCTCCAACGTCAACTACGTCCTGGTGGCCGTCGTCGGCTGTCTCCGCGTGGCGTCCGGCTCGCTCACGCTGGGCGACGTCCAGGCGTTCATCCAGTACGCACGTCAGTTCAGCCAGCCACTGACCCAGATGGCGACACTGACGAGCCTTGTGCAATCCGGAGCGGCATCCGCGCAGCGGGTCCTGGAGTTCTTGGACGAAGAAGAGGAACTCACCAACGCCACACCGCCTGTCTCCCTCCCAGACGCCCGCGGCGGGATCACCTTCGAGGACGTGTCCTTCCGATACAACGACTCCGCCCCGCTCATGGACCGCATCTCCTTCACCGTGGCACCGGGACAGACCGTAGCCGTGGTGGGCCCGTCCGGGGCGGGCAAGACGACGCTGCTCAACCTCCTCATGCGGTTCTACGAACCGGCAAAGGGCCGTGTCATGCTGGACGGCACCGACATCTCCGTCCTGCCCCGCGGGGATCTGCGCTCACAGATGGGTCTGGTGGCCCAAGACCCTTGGTTCTTCGAGGGCAGCATCGCCGACAACATCGCCTACGGCATGCCGGGGGCCTCGCGGGAAGCGGTCGTCAGCGCGGCGAAGGCTGTTCGGGTGGACCACTTCGTCCGTACGCTGCCGGACGGATACGACACCGTGATCGGAGAGCGCGGCCTCGGCCTCAGCTCCGGCGAGAGGCAACTCGTCACCATCGCCCGGGCCTTCCTCTCCGACCCTGCCGTCCTGGTCATGGACGAGGCCACCAGCTCGGTGGACACACGTACCGAACTGCTCGTGCGGGAGGCGCTGACACGGCTGCGCTCCGGCCGTACGTCCGTGATCGTCGCCCACCGGCTCTCGACGGTACGCGACGCCGACCTCATCCTGGTCCTGGACGGGGGCCGTATCGTCGAACAGGGCACGCACGAGGAACTGCTGGCCTCCGGGGGCACGTATGCGGGACTGCACGAAGCCCAGTTCGGTGAAGCGGTGACCGGAACGCGCTGAGCCGCCGCCCGCTGTGCGGACGGCGGCGGTTCAGGCAGGGGTGGTCCTACGTCTCGGCCGTGGGTGTTTCGCCGATCACCGCACCCCGCTGCGCCGCCTGGGAGGCCAGGCCGCGCAGTGCCTCGAGGTGGGCGAGAAGCGCCCGGCGTCCTTCCGGGCTCAGCCGCAGCCAGGTGCGCGGGCGCTTGCCCACGTATCCCTTGCGCACCTCGACGTACTGAGCGGCCTCCAGAGCGCTGACCACCTTGCTCAGCACCGAGTCCGAGATCTGGCATCCCTCCCGCACGGCACGGAACTCCGCCTCGGTACACCCTGAGAGAAACGCCATGACAGCCAGCCGAGTGGGATGGTGAATGCGCTCGTCCAATGCGGGTTGCACCCGTGCCTCTCCCTTCACGGCCTCTGGTCTCCCGCGCGTTCCCGGGTCAGCAGCCACGAGTTGGCCAGGCCGCCGCCGACGCCGCCGGCGATGAAGAGACCCGCCGGCCCGAAGAAGGCGCCCGCTCCCACGGCCACCACGAGCACGACGGCGTAGGTCAGGACCACCTGCCGTCGGCCGGTGTGGCGCGGGAAGGCATGGACGATGCCAGGCTTGTGCTCGAAGCGCTGGGCGAGCACCACATGCGCCGCCACGAACAGGGCACCCACGATGAGCAGGACGACGGGCGACGAGGACACGACCCATCGCAGGCCGATCAGGACGAGGCCGGCGGCCATCAGTCCGCCGTTGACGGCCGGGTACCAGGCGGGCAAGGCGGCACCCGGCCGGGCGGCCGCGTCTCGCGCGGCCTCGGCGACACGCAGCGCGGCAGCGGCGTCGGCGGCCTCGGCGGCGCCGTGATCGGGGGTGTCGTGCATCGGGTCCTCCAGACCATCGGGGTCGGCATCTGTTTGTAATGCTCGCATTTACTTTCCACTCAGGCAAGTGCTAGGTTCACGGAAAGGACAGGTTGCGGCGTTCGGACTCTGACGCGCAGCCCACGACACGCTTCCATCGCAGGGGGGATTTGATGACTTTGCAGGAGACGGTGCCGGAGGCCGGCCGGCCCTTTGCGCCGCAGCCGGCGATCAGCGTCCGCGGGCTGCGGATGCGCTACGGCACCCGTGATGTGCTGAGCGGGCTCGATCTGGAGGTGTACAGCGGCGAACTGTTCGCGCTGCTCGGCCCCAACGGCGCGGGGAAGAGCACCACGATCGAAATCCTGGAGGGCTACCGTGCCCGCTCCGGCGGTGACGCGGAGGTCCTGGGGCACGATCCCGGGCGCGAGGACACCGCCTGGCGCGGCCGCCTGGGCATCGTCCTGCAGGCCAGCCGCGACCACGGCCGCTGGCGGGTCGGCGACCTGCTGGGCCACTTCGCGCGCTACTATCCGCGCGCCTTCGAGCCGGCCGAAATGCTCCGCCTCGTGGGCCTCACGGCACAGGCGAACCAGCAGGTGAGCACCCTCTCCGGCGGCCAGCGGCGACGCCTTGACGTCGCCCTGGGCGTCGTCGGCCGACCGGAACTGCTCTTCCTCGACGAACCGACCACCGGCTTCGACCCCGAAGCACGCCGCGACTTCCACGACCTCATCCGCGGGTTACGCGACAGCCTCGGTACGACGATGCTGCTCACCACCCATGACATGTACGAGGCCCAGCAGCTGGCCGACCGCATCGGCATCCTGCAGCACGGCCGTATCACCGCCTGTGGCACCCTCGCCGAACTCTCCGCCGTCGCCAGGACCCGGTCCGAAGTCATCTGGACAGGTCCGGACGGCCTGCCGCAGCGACGGCTCACCGCGGACCCGTCAAAGGTCGTCTGGGAACTGCACCAACAGTTCCACGGGCCGATCCCCGATCTGGAAGTGCGCCGTCCCACGCTGGAGGACACGTACCTCCGCATGATCACAGAGGACGACGCATCAGCCGTCAGCGCAACGAACGAGCAGGGCCCGGACACCGCTGAAGCGTCCGCCTCCCGCCCCGAGGAGGCCGCCGCGTGAACCCCTACCGACTCGGCCTGTCCCGCGGCGCCGTCGAACTGCGTCAGACCCTCCGCAGCCGCAAGGACATCTACACCTACTTCTCGACGCCGCTGATCTTCCTTGCCGTCTCCTACTGGCAGTCGCAGGGCGACGACAACGCCACCACACAGCTCTCCCTGGCCGGCGGCATCGCCTGCATCATCTTCATGTTCGGCCTGCTGACCGTCCCACAGATCCTCTTCGGGGACCGCGAGGACGGCACACTGCTGCGCCTACGCGGTGTGCCGGGCGCGATGACCGCTTACGTGACCGGGAAGACCCTCTTCGTCCTGGTGAACATCGCGCTATCCCTTGTGGTGTTGCTGGTGGGCGGCTGGGCGTTGCTGGGGACCGGACTGCCCGGCACACCTCAGCGCTGGCTCACGCTCCTCTGGGTCGTCGTCCTCGGCATCGTGGCCGTCGTACCGATCGGGGCGGCCGTCGGATCGATGCTGCCTGCCGCTCGGGAAGCCCTAGGCATCTACATGCTGCCGATGATGGGAGTGATGGTGTTGTCCGGCACGTTCTTCCCGCTGCGGGACCTGCCCGAATGGCTGCAGAACCTGGTGTCCGTCTTCCCGTTGCGCTGGATCGCCCAGGGACTTCGTTCCACACTGCTTCCCGACAGCGCCCAGGCGGTGGAGGTGTCCGGCGCGTGGCACCACACGACCGTCGCTGGCGTGCTCGTGCTCTGGGCCGTCGCCGGGATCGCGCTGGCTCCGCGGCTGCTCCAGCGGATGGCCCGCCGCGAGTCCGGAAGCCGACTCTCCGAACGCGAGCGGCGGCGTATGGCCAAAACGGCGTACTGACCACGCTCCCAGCCGTGTTCCCGCACGGCGTACGGCCCCGAACAGTCTCGGGGCCTCGGACCAATGGCGCGGACCCAAAGGCCTAGGCACTCTCCGGCGGGTCATGTACCTTTCCGGACTGCTCGCTCATTGGTGGAGATGTGGGTCAGGGGAATCTGACGAATCCGGAGTGGTCGCTTCTGGAGCCGCACTTGCCGCCTTCGGGTGGACCGGACGGCCAGCGGAGCGACCACCGCGAGGTCATCAGGGGATCCTGTTCCGGACCCGCACCGGCATACCGTGGCGTGACCTGCCCGAACGCTATGGGTCCTGGAAGACCGTCTACGAGCGGCACCGCCGCGGGTCGGCGGACGGAACCTGGGACCGAATCCTGCAGTCGGTCCAGGCCGACGCCGACCTTGCGGGACGCATCGACTTGACCTCCTACCGCACACACCAGCACGCGGCCGGAACCGCAAGGCCAAGCCTCGGATCCCGAAAAAAGGTGGACGCCCTGGCACCACCGCCCCGACGAGGGACTCGGACGGTCCCGGGGCGGCCTGACCTCCAAGAGCCACCTCGCGGGAGAAGGCGGCTGCCGGCCCCTGGCCCTCCTGGTCACCTCCGGCCAGTGGGGCGACGCCCCGCAACTGGTCGAGGTCCTGGGCCGGATCCGCGTCCCGCGGCAACAATCGCCGCCACCTGCGAAGTCGCACACGATCCCCGAGCCGAAGGACCAGCGGGCCAACCGCAGACGCCGTGGCAGCGCGGGCAGCCGGCCCGCCGGTTTCGACCCCGAGCTCTACCGGCGCCGCAACGAGGTCGAACGCACAGTCAACCGGCTCAAGAACCCCCGGGCAGTCGCCACCCGCTACGACAAGAGGACCTCGTCTGCCGCACCGCCGAGGACCGGATCATCTCCACCGTCGATCCCGAGGCCGGGCACGTCCACAAGACCCGCCATCACCGCCAGGACGGCTTCAAGGCCCACCTGGCCATCGAACCGGAGACCGCCCTGATCACCGTGATCACTCTGCGGCCCGCCAGCGGCCCTCAGCACCAGGAGGCCGCCGTCGCCCCCGAACTACTTACCGACGAACCCGGCGTCCTGCAGCGTGTCCCATCTCGCGTGTGCCCCACCGCTGAGGCGCGGAGTGCCGCTCACCCCTCACATGTACGTCCGAGTCCGCGGGCAACACACGGAAGTCCCGAGCCACGAGTGCGGCCTCCGCACGATTGGCGATGCCGAGCCGTTGGTAGAGGTCCGCGACCCGGCGGTGGAATGTACGCACGGAGACACCCAGTTCCCGGGCCCGGACGACATCCTTGCCCGGGCTGACGATGAGGGCGAGCAACCGCCGGTCCTCCCCCTGAAGCCCGACTTGCCGGTCGGCGAACGTCTTCAGGTTCACCGCCCCCTCCCAGGCCTGCTGGAACATGGCCGATAAACTGGCGACCATACCGCTTTCCTTTATGACGAAGGCCTCCTTGGCCCGCTGGTCCCCCCGGTGCGACACGAGCGCCGTTCGCCCGTCACACAGCAGCAGACCATTACTCGGGCCGTCGGTGACCCGTACCTCGCCCCCCTCCCTTCTTACGCGGCCCAGATAGGACAGCACGGCGGAGTCGTCGAGCGAGGCTCGGGAGACAAGTAGTCTCAGAGCGATACCCCGGCGCAGGGTCATGAGGGACAGGTAGTGATAGCAGTCGAACTCCTCCGGCCCCCACTTCTTTGGGTCGATACAGACGAAGGCCTGGTGCCGCGTGTGGGAGGCTATCGTCTCGACCTCCCGTCTGATCGACTGCACGTCGTTCAGTGTCTCCACTCTGGCCTCTCCCCCGCCCGGCTGCGACAGTGGTAGATCGACCACTATTGCGTCACGAATTTTCATGTTTTCCCCGTTCAAAGTTGGTCCCACCGTGGGTGTCCAGGCCGCGCTGCTTCAGTCTTCCGCCGGAGCGCCTCCCGGTTCCGATTGCACCATGGGGCGCTGCTTCACCGATCCTCTACCGGTTGTAAAACCGCAGGCAAATCACGGCATGTCCAGGTGAGTTTCACATCAGTGTGCCAGGCACGTACTCAAGCACGAGGCTTCCGCTACACGCAATGAATACCGCCACTTTGGCGGAATCTAGCTTGATCTTTAACCTGTGCGGCGAGGTTTCGGGGCGGTAGTCTTTTTTCTTGGTCGTTTCGCTGGCTGTGTTTTCTTGGGTGTGTGCACTCGTGGTGGGGTGCGGGACGGGTGTTCTTGCGGCCCGGTGGTCGGCCAGGACCGGGGAGGGTGGGTTCCGGTGCTTTGGCCGGGCAGACGGCCTGTGGGCGGATGTGCCGGAAGTCGCGGCGGACGCGGGCGGGAGTGAGCCTGTGCGGAGGGCTGGGCCTCTCCCAGGGACGGCGCCGGTCGGCTGCCAATGGGCGGGCCAGACGCAGTTGGGTGTAGGCAGCGAGGATCAGCCAGGTCCAGCGGTCGGCGGCCTCGGGTGCGGATCTTCGGGGTGTTCCAGCCGAAGGTCTGCTTGAACTGCGGAAGGTGTGCCGAGGCCTCGCGCGGCACCGGCCGGTGGGGTTCCCACACGGAGTCGTCGGTGTAGGCGTGGGCGACGTCGGTGAGTTAGCCCAGGTCGCTCAGGCGGTGATCGCGGACCAGGTGCAGTCCCTGGCGCAGGCAGGCGACCAGGAGCATGCGGCTGGGGGTGAGGGCGGTGTTCGTGGCCCATTGATCGCCGAGGGCGGCCAGGGCGCGGGTGGCGGTCTGGTGCCAGCCGCGGGTGTCCAGCGTCGTCGGTGTGGTCGTCGGCCTCGGTCAGGGCGGAGCGGATCGCGCCGTGCAGGTGGTAGTGCCACAGCGCGTCGGGATTGGCCTGGACGATGGGACGTTCGGTCAAGCGCCGGGCGGGGGCCTGGTGGGTGAGGCCCGCGGCGCGGGTGGCCAAGTCGAGGGCGAAGGCGTCCAACAGCGACACCGAGCGCAGGACGTGCCGTTCGTCGGGGGTGAGGTCGGACAGGGCGCGGGCCAGCAGGGCGGGGGAGGTGTGATCGAAGTCGGCGGGCTGGGGTTCGCGGGTGCGGCGGATGTCCAGGAAGCGGGCGACGGCCAGGTCCAGGTGGAGGGGCAGGCCGTGGGAGCGGGCGGTGATCACGGCCCGGATCTCGGGTTTGATGAGGGGCCGGCCGTCCTGGGTGAGGCGGCGGGCGAGGTGGTCGTCGCAGTCTTCGGGGGAGAGGTCACTGATCAGGTGCTGCCGCCCGGTGGAGGTGCTGTGCCGGGGCAGCGGGAGCGGGCCGGGCGTGGTGGCCAGGCGGGACCAGGCGGTGGGACCGGTAGTCGAGCTCCCCGTGCAGCGCGGGGCCGGCCCACTGCAGGCGGTTGCGGCCGCTGATGACGAAGAAGCGGTTCGGCATGAGCCACACCAGGCGCTGCAGGAGGCGTTCGAGGTCGCGGTGGCGGTCGGCGGTGTCCTCGAAGGTGTCCAACAGGATCACCGGGATGGTCTTCTTGTCGTCGGGCAGCTGGTGCAGCTCCCAGGCCAGAAGGTGTGGGTAGAAGGAGAGCGCCTCCAGGCCGGGCTCGCTCTCCAGCAGGGGCGCGAGCCGGGTGCAGGCGGCCAGGGCCCGCACGGTCTGGCGTCGCTCGCGCAGCGCGCCGACGACGGTGGTGACGACTTCGCCGGCGACCGAGCCGACGGTGCCGGGCAGCAGCAGGGCCTGGGCGATGTCGCTGAGGACGGCCTGGGTCTGCTGCGGCAGGGCCTTGCCGAACCGGGCGGCCAGGCCGCCGCGTTCGAGGTAGGCGCCGAGCGGTTATGCCGGGTGCTGGATCTCCCTAGCGGCGCAGCGCGATGTCGAAGGCGGGCAGCGGCCGCGCGACGGCGGCGGCGAGCGCGGCCCGGATGGTCAGGACGACGTCTTCGAAGGTCGTACCGGCCGAGCGGGCCAGGGCGATCTGGACGGGCAGGATCCTGCGCCCGGTCCAGACCGGCTCGCCCCACTGCGCCGGCCTGCTCCCGCCGAGCGCGGCTTCGAGTTCGCGTACGAGCGTGAACTTGCCGACGCCGCCCACCCCCGCAACTCCCGACCCGCCCCCGGCCCCCGACCGGGCCGGCGGCCAGCCCCCGGACGACGGGCTGGACGGCGTCGTCGACTACGAGGTCGCCGCCGACCACGAGGTCGCCGTCGAGCTGGTGGGGCAGGTGATTGCCTGGTACAGCCAGCGCATCCTCGCCGCCTGGCGGGCCGGCGCCACCCCGGAGGCCCTCAGCGAACTGATCGCGCAGCGGCTGGAGTGCGTGCGGGACCGCGACCGTCTCGAGGACGCCAACGCGCAGGAGACGGCGCGTCTGGCCGTGCTCTACGCGGCCCGGCTGAAGGAACTGCAGACCCCCGGCTCGTAAGCGCGGGCGGGCAGGGCGGCCACGGCCGGGGGCCCGGTCAGGCGGTGCGGCTGCAGGTGAGGCGGCATCAGCGGCCACGCGCGCCGGGCGATACCGGCCAGCGCGTCCCGGTAGTGCGGCATCGCCGCCCGCAGTCGGCGCTGCACCTCCCAGAACCGCGCGGCCTCCGCCTCGGTGTAGGGGCGCGCCTGCTCCAGGGGCAGCGCGGTCACGGTGCCGGCCGGCCGCGCCCACAAGCCGTCCGGGCGGCGCTCGTTGCGGTAGACGACGGTGGTGTCCCGCCGCAGCACGGTGACGGCGTCGGCCACGTGCGTGTCCTCGGCGGCGGCGACCGCGTCGGGCAGCGCGGCGAAGTGGGCGTCGTGCCCGCCGGCGGTGGTGAACCGCGCGGGAGCACCGTGGCCGCTGAGGCGGGCGTAGCGCTCGGCGGTTCCCTGCAGGGATTCTGCCGCCCGCACGGCCAGGACAACAAGCTCAACCCGATAGCCCCGCCTGCCGGTACAGCATCGCCCCCGCGGTGAAGGCCGCAGCACTGACGGGGGCGATCTCGACGACCGCGTCGCTGCGCCGCCGGCGTACGTGCTGCTCGGCCAACGCCTGCCAGGCCCGGTAGTCCGCACGGGTCCGCTCACCGGCCGTACGCGGCCTCTCCGTCAGCAACCGCAGGCAGTCGGGGTGGGCGGCCTGGAAATCGTCACCGCTGATCCGCACCGGCCGCCCCCGCAGGGTGCGCCGGATCATCGGCGTCATCCGGGTCCTGCCCGCGCCGGGCTGCTCCATGACGTACACGACGATCGGCCGCTCCTGCGGTGTCAGGCGTGCCAGCAGGTCCGGCACGATCAGCTCGTCGAAGATCCACCGGTGCTCCTCGGCGGACAGCCGGTGGTAGTCCACCCCCGGCGGCTCCCGCCGGGCCTGCGCGGTGCGCCTCACCGGCTCGGCCAGAGCCGCCGCCCGCTCGGCGTCGCGCCGTACCGCCAGCGCCCAGTACCCGGTGGCAGTGACCGAGCTGTGGGTCGCGGACGAGGCCATGACCGCCAGGCCGCCACCGTGTCCTGGGACCTCCAGGCCGCCTACGACATCGCCGCGGACCACAGGGTCATGCTCGTGGTCTACGCCCGGGACCGGCTCTACTCGGACGACAACCCCTCCTACAGCGCCTTGCGGATCGGCTCCGAGGCCCGCCTGGACCTCCCCTTGGGCTGACCGTCCGCCCGAGCCCGTCACCCGCTCCCGGCTGTTCGGGTCACCGCCTTGCGCGATGTCCTTCAGTCGGGCAGCACCTCGATGTCCCGCTGCGTGACCTTCAGCGGCCCCGGGATCATCGCCTGCGGCCGCAGCAGGTCCTTGAGCAGGAATTTCATGAGTTCCCTCGGAGACATGCCCTTGAGCCGGTCGGCCAGGTCGGGGTTGACCCGTTCGATCCGGCTCACCTCCAGTACGGCCCGTTCGGCGAGGCCCGGGATGATGTCCTTGCCGGTGAGGACGTTGCGGACGAGCGGCTCCGGGTAGCTGTCCTGCCCCTGGGCGCCGTAGGTCATCCGGCTCTGCGCATCGCCCCGGACGAGCGGCCGTACGACACTCAGCGCCTTGGACCGGCTCCCGTTCTCTGCTCCGAGTGCCATCATCTCCTCCACGTCCTGGTCGGTCAGGGCACCGACGCCCTGCTCGAACCGGCGGACCAGGAGCTGGTACCCGGGATGCCGGCGCTCCTCCTCCCGTGTGGGCAGGAAGGAGTCGGTCCGGTCCGGGTTGTTCTCGTCGGCCATCACGGTCGGGAACTCCCGCTGGGCGAAGTCGCTGAGCATCACCCAGCCCTTGGACAGCAGGCCCGATGCCTCGATGTCCAGCGTGATGCGGGCGGGCGGCGAGTCGTCCTCCTCGTCCTCCGCGAAGCGGGACCCCCGGAAGGGCGCGGAGGGGTCCTCGATGTAGAAGAAGACGAACCCCAGGTTGCCCAGGCCGTGTTCGTCGAAGGCCGTGGTGTTGTGCCGGTACTCGTACTCGCTGCTCTCCAGGTCCGCCTTCGACTTCATCCCGCCCGAGACCATCAGCCTGGTGCGCTTCTCGGTCGTGTAGTGCCTGACCACGCTCCGGCGGAGCTGATCCTCGAGGCCGGCCCGCATCCGCGGGGCCCAGTCGTCCCCCGCCTGCTTCGTGTCCTGCCGCATGCCCGCCATGTTCATGCTGGACAGCTTGTCGAAGTACGTGCGGCCCTGCCTGCCCCCGCGCCAGGCGAGGCTGAGGCGCGTCCGCAGCTTTTCGAGGGCGTAGGGCCAGAACCTGTCCGTCCACAACTGTCCGGACTCGACCATCATCGTGTACGAGCCGTCGTCAGACGCCAGATAGCCCTCCAGCCGCCGTGCGCGCTCCTCGACGGCCGCCTTCTGCTGGTCGACGCCCTGCCGTAGTGCGGCGACCCGACGCTGGTCCTGGTCCGACAGCCGGCCGTCGCCCTCCAGGCCGACCAGGTCCTGGTCCAGGCGCAGGATCATGGTGTGCCGCTTCATGACCGTCGCGTTGCCGTCGTGGGCGCACTGCCGCAGCCGGGCCTCCAGCCCGTCCAGCGGGGACGTCTGCCCCGTCGGACCGGCGGTGTCCGCGGTGTCGGCGGGCATGCGCTGCACCGACGCCCCCGGCCCGCGCCGCAGCGCCTCGGTCACCGCCGCGTTCCCCGCTCCGTGCGGCAGGGCGTGCGGCACGGGGGCGGGCACGGGCCGAGTCCCGGCGCGCGGCGTCGACGTCGTACGCCGGGCGGCGGCCTGAGCGTCCTGTCTCTCCTGCGCATGCATGTCACCGGAGTCTCGCAGCACCGGGCCCGCCCCACCAGGTGACGGAAGGACAACGAGATTGCCCCTGCGGCCACTTCTGGGCGCACACGAAGCGGCGGGGCCGCGCCCTCCGCATCCACCCCGCCGCGCCATTCGGGTGGGTTAAAAAAGAGGCTAAAAATAAGGTTAATCGGTGGTAGGGTGAGTTGCGAGAGGAGATCGACATGGCGTCCGAGGAAGAGCTGTTCGCGAACGTCGACGCATTGCTGGAGGAGGAGCCTCAGCTCCCGCCCCCGGCGGAGCGCGCCCGGCTTCGCGAGGCCGCCGGCATCACCCAGGCCCGCCTCGCCCAGGCACTGAAGTCCACCGTGCAGACGGTCAAGAATTACGAGAACGGCCGCTCCGAGCCGAAGTCGCCACGCCTGGAGGCGTACCAGCGGCTGCTCAAGGGATGGGCGGCGAAGTACCCCGCACACGGTGTCCCTGCTGCGCCCGCCCCGGCCGCCGTGCCGCAGCCGGAGGTGCCCGCGACGTTCACCGGCCCGGCCACCTCCGAGCCGGAGGTATCTGCCGCCGCGCCGGTCCAGGCTCCTGCCGCCCCGGTCGCGCCTGAGCGGCCCGCCCGTCCGGCCGCGCGCCCGGCGATGTCGTCCCGGCGCCCGGCGGCGAAGACGGCGGCCGCGCCCGCCGTCGACCCGCGCTTCCCCCGCGGCCCGCTGGCCGTCCTCGATGGCGACGGTTCCGCGTACGGCGTCGGCGGGATCGTGCTGGACTGCCCGGCGACTACGGTGGTGGAGCTGGTGGAGTGGACGCTGCGCGAGTCCGGTCTCGGCGCGCCGAAGCTGCACCGTCACGGCAAGGACCAGGACCCGCTGATCGTCCTCACGGCGGCCGCGGCCGCGAAGCTCGGGCTGCCCGAGCGCCTGGAGGACCGCCGGGGCCTGCGCCTGCCCGAGGACCACCCGGTCGTCAAGCAGGTCTTGAAGGCCAAGTGGCAGCTCACCCAGCGCGGCTTCGGCCCGTGGGCGCGGATCTACCGCAAGGCGCAGGGCCGCGACCGGCAGTGTGTGCAGCTGGCGGTCCTGCCGTGGGACGCGCTCGACTCCCGGGCCTGGCCCGGCGTGAGCGAGATGG
The DNA here is from genome assembly GCF_964272715.1 of Streptomyces sp. SudanB182_2057. NCBI lineage: Bacteria > Bacillati > Actinomycetota > Actinomycetes > Kitasatosporales > Streptomycetaceae > Streptomyces > Streptomyces sp. SudanB182_2057. The sequence goes on along the minus strand of NZ_OZ186799.1, from coordinate 11,692 downwards.
AGCCGGCCGACGTCGCCCGGGTGCTGGGGACCTACGCCCAGCGGGTCATCACCCCGCGCGGGTCGACGGCCGTCTCCGGGCTGGAGCTGATGACCGCGCTGCGCCCGCCGACCCGGCCGGTGCGGGACGAGGAGACCGGCAACTGGGTCTCCGGCCCGAATCCCGGCAGCCTGGGGACGGAGCCGATGGACCCGGCGCCGCCGGAGGGCCAGCCCGAGCACCCCGCGATCCACCGGATCGGCTGGAAGGGCGGCTTCCTCAACGAGGAGGCCTACCAGTGGGTGCGGCCGGTGGACCTGCTCACCGACGAGGAGTGCACGCTGCCCTACGCGGTGGGCCTGGACCTGAACACCGCCTTCCTCGCCGCCGCCGCCCGCCTGGTCGTCGGCCTCAGCGCCCCGGACCACTTCTACGCCCCGAAGTTCAACCCGAAGATCCCCGGCTCCTGGCTGGTCGACCTGTCCCACGTGGAACTGGACCCGCGCCTGCCCTCGCCGTTCACGCCGACCGGCGAGCGCCCGGCCGGCCCGGCCTGGTACCAGACGCACACCGTCGCCTACGCCCAGGAACTCGGCTACAACGTCCAGCCGATCGAGGCGTACCTGCGCCGGGAGACCGGTGCGTACCTGGACCCGTGGCACGACCGCCTGAAGAACGCCTACGTCGACACCCTCGCCGACCTCGGCGTCACCAAGGACCTGTCGGACGCGGACTTCTTGGCGGCGATGGAGCGGCACAAGGACGCCGACCCGGCGATGGCCGCCGTCCTCGCCGCGATCAAGGCGACGGTCAAGGGCGGCATCGGGAAGCTGTTCGAGAACCCGCAGGGCAAGGGCTACAAGGACGGCGACCCGTGGCCGGCCATGATGCGCCCGACCTGGCGCCCCGACATCCGCGCCGCCGTCATCGCCAAGGCCCGGGTCAACATGCACCGCAAGATGCTGAAGATGGCGGAGTTCACCGGCCTGTACCCGCTCGCGGTGCTCTCCGACTGCGTCGTCTACCCCGCACCCGGCCCGAGCCCGCTGGACTTCCTGCCGTACTCGGAGTCCGGCAAGCCCATCCCCGGCGCCTTCCGCCTCGGGCCCACGCCGGGCCTGGCGAAGCTGGAGGGCGTCCAGACGATGCTGTGGGCGGTCGGCCTGATGGAGCAGGGGCTCAACCCCGCCCGCCACATCAAGGGCGGCGACGCCGTCATGGATGAAGGCGAATAGGACCGTGACCACCGACACCGGCCGGTCCGCCGCTTCGGGCGGATCCGCCCCAAGCGGCGCCTCGTCACCGCGGCCCGCGCTGTGGCGGCACGACCTGCGCGAGACACGCGAGACCTGGTTCCACCTGATCGGCCCCGACCGCCAGGACCCGACCCCCGAAGGGAGCTGAAGCCATGCCGGGAGAGATCGAGGACGCCATCGAGCGCGCCGACCGGGAGGCGTTCACCAAGGAGCCGCCCAAGACCCTCAAGGGCCAGATCAGCTTCCTGATCCGGCAGTTCGGAAGCGCGAAGGCCGTAGCGGCGGAGATCGGCGTCACCGCCGACTCCGTCAACCGCTACCGCCGCGGCGCCCGCAAGCACGCCCGCGCCGACGTCGCCGCGAAGATCGACGCTGCCGTCCGGCAACGATGGCAGCCCCTGGTCCGCAAGCGCCGGCAGCGCCAGGCCGCCACCAGCACCGGGATCACCGTGGAGACCCGGGCCCGGTTCGGCTACACCGCGCCGATCGGCACGACCGACGACGGCCGCTTCCGGCGACTCACCGTGCACCTCCCCCCGCAGTACGCACAGCGCCTCTTCGACGCCCGCAATGCCGGGGCCGGCGACCAGCAGATGCGCCAAATCATCGCCGAAGGATTCAAAGAAGTGTATTTCCAGGACGGCGGAGCCCGCGCCATGGGACTGTCGGACGTGGAAATCAACGACATCGACTACCTGGACCTCGACTACTAATCCGGAGCCATCCCGTGGCGCATTACCTGGACGATGGGAGGGGTGAGATCCTGAACGTCTGCCGTTCCTATTTCCGGGCCGCCCAAGCCCTTCAGGCGGGCCTTTTTCGCAGCTGGATCGCACCACCGGTCGAGTCGCTCGATGCCCCGGTGCCTGCGGCCGTGACCGTAGTGGAGGCCGACGTTCCGAATCTGCTCAACCAGCTTCGGGAGCTGCAGATGCTCGCCGCTCCTCGAGTGATCTCGGCGGCCGTGGACCTGTACGAGGCGATACGAGCAGCGGCGGACGCACAGTTCGAGTTGCATCTGCGCAGTCCCGGCAATGGGGAGTTCAGCCGGGCTGTCGGAAGGCAGACGGTCTCCATGGGGGGGACCGGACCGGGACAAGATGACGCGGATGGCACGCGCGATTCCACCGGATGTCCCGTGGATGAGGTTGCTGCTGTCGGGGCAGCCGCTGCGCCGCGTTCCTGACTGGGTGGCGGCAGGCGTGGACGACGCCCACGAGGCCTTGCAGCGGGACATCGTCGACTTCACCGATCCCGGCCTGGCGAGGCTGCACCAGGACCTTGTTGATGCACTCGGCCACCTGGCCAACGAGTTCGGCGGTACCTTCCCCCCTGAGGACTCAGATTCCCTCTCGTACACCGAAGTTCCGCCCGAGTGGAAACGTACCGACCCCACCCGCTACTACGAGACCCTGCAAGCCCTCGACAGCCTCTGCCGAAGGTGTCTACCAACTGTCATGCGCGTCCGCGCGCTTCACGGTCGGCAGACTGAGCCTGATGGTGGCGAGGCGCTCCGTCGGGTCCGATGCCTCCGTGACGATCCTCGTCAGATCCTCCACGGAGAACTGGACGGTGGTCGGCAAGCCGACGGCCTCGACCTCAGCGCTGCTGGAGAGGCGGAACCCGCACAACCCGCACACGAGACCTTCGGCCGTCAGTTCCATGTCGAACAGTTCGGAGTCCTGGCCAACGGCCAGGAACAACGCGGCGGCCTCCCGGTCGCAGGCAGGGCACCGGCTCAGGGTCTGGAACAGCGCCTTTTCCGGGCCGACCTCGACCACTATCAGCCCGCGTTCGCTCACCGCCTGCTCAATGCCGTCGACCGCTCCCTCCGGAAGGTCCGCGAAGCGTGTCCTGAACCGGTGGCGGGCCTGGTTCATCCGCAGGCGCACGTCCTTCTGCAGGCGGTCGGCTCGGTCGTCCAACACCACTTGGACCGCGTCCGACCACGACTCCCAAAAGGAGCCGGACTCCTGCCCCAGGTGCGGTAACAGCCGGTTCACGGTCACGACGAAGGTTCCGAGGTAGTCCTCCACGTCGCTCGTGCCGAGGTGAGCGACACCGTTGCGTAGCTCGATCAGACCGTCCAGGTCGTCAGCCTCGCTGCTGGACTTGGATTTCTGCGGCAGAACGTCCATCTTCCGCAGCCGGCCGATCGCCGTCGACGCACCGATCGTCCTCAGACGAGTCGGCGGTTTGGACACCGCTCCCGCAAAGTGCAGCAGCATGTCGTCCTTGCCGTTCACCTCGGAGAGCAGGGTGGGATGGACCCGGGCCAACGCCGCCTTCGCCAGGCGCTCCACACTGACGCCGGCGTGCAGGAGGAAGACCTCTTGGTCCTGCTCGGTGTGGGCTTCCATCGCCAGGCGGGCAAAGCGCTTGGCGCCCTCATAGAGACGATCGAACGTGACCGGCGAGTCCATGCCAGGACCATACCGACAGCTCAAGGATGCGGTCGGCGAATTATCGGCACGCGGGCGTCCTCATGGACGCGGACGTACCTGCGCGTTGGCCCGGCCCAACTGCCACCTGCCAGGCTCCGCTTGATGGAAGGCGGGGAAGCGGTGCAGGAGCCGCCCCAGCCCGTCCATCTGCCGACGGTGTGGCGTCTGCACCGACTCGGGCAGGGCGGCGAGGATGTCGGTCCGGGTCATCGGCTCGGGCGTGCGGGCGAGCAGGCGGGACACCTGCGACAGTACGTCGTCCCCGGCGGTGCCGCGCTGCGCCTGAGCCCAGTCGCGCCCGTGCACCTCGTGCTGGACGAACGGCTCTCAGGATCTCCAAGGCCTCCGTGCCAAACCGGGCGAGCTTCGCACGGGTGTCGCCGGAGAACCGGCTTCGGTTGAGGTATGCGTAGGTGCCAGCAGCAGCAACCGTCACTCCGGCGGCCACCGGGTGGGCTCGGGCCAGCCGCACGGCTCCGGCCAGGCCGTATCCGGCGCCCACGATCGTGCTGGTGCTGCTCTGCATGCCCGCCTCCGCCCTGCCGATCCTCCCCAGCACACCCCGAGCGGCTTCCCAGTTGGGGACGGCGACGCCCTGGCGGATCAGGTCACGGTCGGCGGCCATGAGGACGACGGGGGCGAGCACGCCGGCGAGCTGGACGCCCACAGCGATCCTTGGCCTTACGATCCGCTACCGCGCCCCGCTCACCGGCCAGCACGTAAAACCCGCCCCGCCCAGGATGGACGCGTGGGACGGCAACGCCTCCGCCGGCCTGACCTGACACGGATCGAACCGAACACGTCAGCCCCGGTTAGACCTGTTACCCCAACGGGGGCTGAGGCGTCAGAAGAGGGCGTCCGGGTCCCGCCGCGTCGGCTCTCTGATGGCGAAGTCCAGCTGCCCCTGCACGGCCCGCTGGGGAGCGGGGCGGCGCGCCGCCCCCGTTCGTCGTCATGGATGGACGCTCCGCTGTTGCGGACACTGTCCGGGCCAAATTCATGCTCAGATAGTTTGTCCCGGGCCTGGAAATTCAGGTTTTCCCCAAGGTTTCTCCAAGGTCGGACGGCCACGATGTGTGCGCAGAGTCCGCTGTATTCCAACGACTCTCGTCGCGAATTTGCGATGCGTCTCAGGGAAGGGAAGAGAGGTCATGCGTAAACGTGGTGTTCTCGCTGGCATAGCGCTGGGGTCTGCGCTCTTGGTAGGGGGAGTCGCAGTGCCCGCCCAAGCCGCGACAACCGCGCAGGTCGCCTCTGCGCCGCAGCAGAAGAGGGCGGCCGATGTGGCCGCCGCTTCGTGGTATCTGTACGGCTACTACACCTGGAAGAGCGACTGCGCCGATGCGGGCAGGATGGGCATACAGAGCGGCTGGTGGAGCAGGTACGAATGCAAGAACGGCAGCTGGGTTCCCGGTGACGACTACGAGCTGTGGGTATACGGCTGACGGATATGTAGTCAGTAGGGTCCGATAGCCGAAGATCACAAGCCCCCGACTGCAAGGATCACAGTCGGGGGCTTCCGGGTGTCAGTTCGCGTCTGTCGCGGACGGGTAGGACTGCACGGCCGTAGCAGCTGCTCGGCGGCTCGCGTCGAGGCGGTGTGTGCCGGGGGGTGGGCGGGCCGGGGGCGGGTCGCAGGGTGGCGTGGTGGGTGTGGGGGGCGGTGACGGTGTCGGCTGGGCGTGGGGGCGGTGCGTGTCCCGGGCGGGTCCGTGTTGCGCCGGGTCCGCGCGGGCGGGCCCGGCGCGCGGCTGGTACCCGGCTGTCACCCGGAGCGGGTGGTGTCGCGCTTCAGGATTGTTCCGCTGTCTGGTCGATCCGGCGGGAGCACAGGGTGCGGCCGCTGGGGCCGGCCGTGAGTGTGCCGGTTTCCAGGCTGTAGCTGGAGTGGTGCAGGGGGCAGGTGATGCGCAGTGCGCGGGTGTTGACGTATCCGTGGGCCAGGTGTCCGCGGCGGTGTGGGCAGAACGCCTCGATTTCGTATTGTTTGTCGCCGATGGTGATTTTCAGTGTGTTGTCACCGGTCTGTTCGATGGTCACCTCCGGTGGGCGTTTCATGGTGCGGTCCGCTGTGCCGAGGCGACCGCGGCTTCGGTGGCGGCGCCCAGGATCTGGCTGGCGAGCATGAATCCGGTCCACACCTTCGCCGGCTGGAGGTCCGCTTCCGCGTCGAACTCGCGGATGGCGTTGTGGAGTTCTTTGGCGTGGAAGGTGTCGATGTGCAGGTGTTCGGTGTAGTAGCGCGCGCCTTGCAGGCCGAGCCGGGTCGCGCCGTCGGCGAAGCACTTGAACGCGTAGAGGATGCTGGATTCCAGGTAGCACAGGCATCCGAGGAAGTATTCGGGGCGGGGTGCCCGTGTCGCCGCCCAGAAGAACATGTTGACGTAGTCGAACGTCTCGGGGTTGGTGCTGTGCAGGTAGTCCCGCTCGTCCTGCGGCAGGCCGAGTTCCCCGGCGAGTTCCCGGTAGATGTTGAAGTGGGCCTGGTCGAGGTTGCCGCAGCCGAACTCGTCGACCAGGACGCGGAAGACGGCCATCTTGGCCCGCCTGGGCAGCCGCCAGACGATGGGCAGGAAGGACTCCGACTCCGTCAGGCCGTCGACCGCGAACTGCGCGACGACCTCGCGGAACTGGTTGCGGGTGAGGTCCTCGGCCAGAACGCGCTCGCATGCGGGCGGGTCGGCCTCCTCCTGCGCCAGGCGTTCCTTGATCAGGCGCATCAGGTCGGCCCGGCCCGCCATGGGCGGGGCCGAGGCCTCGATACGGGCCGCGCGCCGGGCTATCTGGTCCTCTTCGAGGGCGATCAGCTCGCGCAGTTCATCGGGTGTGGGGATGGAACGGTTGAGTGTGAAAAGACGGGCCTGGGGAGTGAGCCGGCCGGTGGCCGCGGGGGGCGCGGTGATGGTCATGGGTGTCTCCTCCTTCGCGAGGTCAGTCGAGGTCAGTCGACGGGCAGGCCGGTGCCGATGACGCCCCGGGCCGCGAGTTCCTTCTTGATGTGCACGTACCAGTCCTCGGTGTCGAGCTTGTAGCGTCTGCTCAGTTCGTCGACGCGCGCCTGCCGCACCCCGTCGGGGTGTGCGAGGGCGGCCCGGCACGCCTCCGGTTCCAGGTTCGCCAGCGAACCGATGAACCCGGCGGTTTTCGTCACCTTGGTGATCAGGTGCTCCCAGCCCTGGAACACGGGCACGCCCGGGTCGCAGGCCAGGAGGCGCCGGGTGAAGTCCTCGTCGGCGCTGGACTCCTTGACGCCGATGACGCTCGGCAGCGCGCACACCTGGGCGAGTTCGGCCGCGTCCAGCGACCACCCCGACACCTCGTTCTCGCAGTAGAGGAAGATCGGCAGGTCGCTGTCGCGTTCGACGGCGTGGACGTGCTCGACGAAGCCGAGCTGGTTGCTCTCGGTCTTGCTGAACGGCGGCGGCACGACGATGGCGTCGGCGCCGAGGGAGGCCGCCAGTTCGCTGCGGCCGGCGATCAGCGGGGCGAAGCCGAGTTCCGCGCCCGCCAGCACCGGCAGGCCGCGGGCGTGGCGCACGGTGTAGCGGACCATGTCCATCCACTGCGTGAGGGACAGCTTCCATCCCTCGCCGGAGCTGAGCGCCGGCATGAACCCGTCCACGCTGCCGTGCAGGGTGTCCAGCAGGCGGGCCACGGACGCCTCGTCCACCTTGCCGTTGTCGTCGACGGGCGTGACGAGGGGGACGATCACCCCTGTCAGCTCGCGCAGGCGCGCCACGTTGCGCGTCTTCTGGTCAGACACGGGCATGGTCGACCTCCAGGACGAGTGAGGTGCGGTACAGGCCGGCCAGCGGTTCCGGGAAGCCCCCGGCGGCCGCCCGGTCGGGGGCGCCGACGGCCAGGCCGTCGCCGGCCAGCCTCAGCAGGCGGGGGTTCACCGTGACCAGCCGGGCGCCGGCGGTGACGGCAGAGGCCAGCAGGAGCTTCTCGCGCAGCGACAGGCCGGCCGTCCCGGGCAGGTCGGCGGCGGCCTTCCAGGCGTCCTCCGTGTAGGGGGTCCGCTTGATCGGCATGGTGCTGTGCAGGACGTCCATGAACGGGTAGTAGGCGTCCTGCGTCTCGCGCGGCAGGCCCCAGACGACGTCGTCGCAGCGCCCCACCTCCTCGTACGTCATCCACACCCGGTCGTGCAGGTGCCGGGTGAAGAAGGCGGCGCAGGCCTGCCGGACGTCCGGTTCGGCGGCGTGCATCCCCATGAAGAGGGACGCGTCGATGTATGTCTCGGTACGCGGGTCAGCCGGCAAGGGAGTCCACCACCTCGCGCAGCGTGAGGACGGCCTCCTCGAACTCCGCGGCGTCCCGGGCCAGCGCCATGCGGACGTAGCGCTCGCCCTTCTCCGGGGTGTGCCAGAAGAAGTAGGTGCCCGGCAGGACGTAGACGTCGTGCTCGGTGAGCTTGCGCTGCAGGTCGGTGGCCTTGAGGTTCTCGTCGGTGATCCGGAACCAGGCGACGCTGACGTTGACGGCCGGGTCGATGTGTTCGAGCAGGCTGCCGGCGAGGACCTTCTGCGCGGTCTCGCGGTTCGTCGTGACGACGTCGCGGATCGACTTCATGTTGTCGGCGATGGAGTCCTCGACGTAGCGGGTGAGGAAGTTGAGGATGAACGGGGAGACGTCCAGCAGGACGCTGGTGTGGATGTTGTAGACCTCCTCGTAGAGGCCGGCGCTGCAGGTGAGCATGGCGCACTTGGCGTCCTGCAGCGGCCAGGTCTTGCCGGTGTCCTCGAGCGCGATGTACCGCACGCCCGACTCGTCGAGGAGTTTGTACAGGTCGAAGCGGCCGAAGCGCGGGTCGGCCAGGGCGAAGGCGGCGAAGCACAGGTCGACGACGAAGAGTTTGTCGTGGTCGACGCAGTAGCGGACGACCTCCTCAAAACCCTTGCGGCCGTGCTGGAGGAGCGTGAACCCGGTCGGGTTGTTGGGGTCGACGAGGAACAGGGCGTCGGTCTTTACGTGCCGGACGAGTTCGTCGTAGATCCGGTCGGCGTCGTGCAGGACGCTCTCCGGGATCGGCCGCGGGCTGACACCGACGTTCTTCAGCACGTCGGGCAGGTTGTCGAAGCACGGCTCGATCAGCGAGACGGATATGCCGTTGCGGCTGAGGTACATGCCGGCGACGAGGGTGGAGATGGACGCGGCGTAGGAGAGCATGGTCGTGTCCCGGCGGACGCTGTCCTGGCCGTGGAGGCGGAAGAAGGCCTCTTTGAACTGGTTCTCCAGGTCGATCTGGCGGGATTTCTCGGCTTCGTACCACAGCTCGGGCAGGTTGGCGACGATGTCCCGCTGGGTCGGCGACTGCTCCTGGTGGGTGTGTGCGTCCGCGAGGTTGTGCCGGGTCTGCAGGGCCTGGATCTCGTGCTGAGTGAGGTCGAGCAGCTGCTCGGTCATGCTTCTCCCTGGGCGGTGCCGGCCGGCCGCGGGACGCAGCGCTGTGCGATGACAGGGCGTCTAAGGGCCGGTCCGGCGAGGCGGGTGATGGAAAAGCGCGCTGCGGCGCTGGTGAGAAATCGACAGTTCGCGAGGCCGGGCCCACACCCGGCGCATCCGATACGCGACAACAGAGGTCTGCCACGGACGCGGTTGGTCGTTCGAGTACCGTAACCGATGATCGATCATTGCTCAAATGGTCTGAGCCGAGGAGAACCGAGTTGTCTCTTCCCACGAACCCCGCGGTGCCCGAATCCTCCCCGCCCCCCAGAGCCGCCAGGCCGGGCGCCGCCCTGGAGCGGGTCCCCCTGCACGAACGCGTGCGGGTCTTCGTCCTCGAAGGCCTGGTGGCCGGCCGCTGGGAGCCCGGGGACCGGATCGTGGAGCGCCGCATCGCGCTCGAACTGGGCGTCAGCCAGGCGCCGGTGCGCGAGGCGCTGCGCGAGCTGGAGACCATGGAACTCGTGACCTCCACGCCCAACAAAGGCGTGCGGGTACGGGAGCTGACCCTGGACCAGCTGCGCGACGTGTACCTTGTGCGCGCCTCCCTCGAACGGCGCGCGGTGATGCTGGCCGCCCCCCGCCTGGCCGGGAACGTCGCCGTGCTCGAGCGGCACCTGCTCGCCATGCGCCGGGCCGCGGCCGGCGGGGACGTCGACGACCAGGCCCTGCACGGCGTGGCCTTCCACCGCGCCATCGTCTACGCCTGCGGGAACCCGGTCCTGATCCGGCACTGGGACTGGCTCGGCGTCGAGGCCTGGACCCGCCTGTCCCTGCGGTGGCTGCGCACCGAGCTGCACGACAACGCGGAGGACCACGAGGAGATCGTCGAGGGCCTGCGCCGGGGCGATCCGCACCTGGGACGCCTGATGGAGCTGCACGTCATGGACTACGCACACGAATCGAGGAACGCCTGATGCCGACGGCCGAACCCCTGCACCCCGCGGCCGACCTGCCGGCGCACGACGTCGCGCGGCTCGCCGACCCCCGCACCACCACGCCACCGGGCACCCTGACGGTCTTCTCCGACATCTGGTGCTCGTTCGCGCACGTCGCCCTGTACCGCCTGCACAGCACGCGGGAGCGGCTGGGACTGACCGAACGGGTGCGGATCGACCACCGCGCCTTCCCCCTGGAGATGTTCAACGACGGCCCGAGCCCGCGCCGGGGCACCGACTCCGAGGTCGGGGGGATCGCGCGCATCGAGCCGGACGCCGGGTGGCAGATGTGGCGCTCGCCGGACTGGAAGTTCCCCTCCACCTCGCTGTTCGCGCTGGAGGCCGTGCAACTGGCCAAGGAGCAGGGACTTGAGGCCGCCGAGGCGCTCGACCTGGCCGTGCGGCAGGCGTTCTGGGCGCACAGCCGGCCCATCGGCGCCCGTTCGGAGATCATCGCCCTTGCCCGCGAGACGCCGGGGGTGCGCGGCGACCTGATCGCCGAGGGGCTGGACGACGGCCGGGCCCGCCGCCTGGTGACCCTCGACTTCCAGTGCGCCCGCCGCCACCGGGTGCGGTGCAGTCCGCACGTGTTCGCCTCCGACGGCAGCGAATGGGCCAACCCCGGCGTCGAGGAAATTACCGGCCGGTAGCAATTGACCATGCAACCTGACGGCACGTAGTTTCTGTAATGAGGAATCGAACTTCCATAATGCGGAAGTAATGAGCGCGAGGGTTTCGACGACCAGTCGGCCGGTGCCACCCACACAAACCGGCCGCCGCCAAGTGGCCTACCCGGTTCCGGTCTGGCCCGCGTCACAGAAGGGCGATCCCATGTCCCCGATCCACCAGCTGGACCAGCTGCCGGAACCCGACCCGCAGGAGGTGGCCGAATGGCTCGCCTCCGTGGACGGCGCGGTCGGCGCCGTCGGGCCACAGCGCACCGCGCGGCTGCTGCGACGGATCGTCGATCACGCCCGCCGGACCGGAGTGCCGCTGCCGCCGCCGTCCGTGACCCCCTACGTCAACACCATCCCGACCGCCGCCGAACCGGCCTACCCCGGCGACGAGGCGATGGAAGCGCGGATCACAGCATGGAACAGGTGGAACGCCGCCGCCATGGTCACCCGCGGAAACGAACGAGGCGGCCTCGGCGGGCACATGGCCACCTACGCCTCGGCCGCATGGCTCTACGAGGTCGGCTTCCAGCACTTCTTCAAGGGCAAGGACGCCGACGGCAGCGGTGACCAGCTCTACATCCAGGGCCACGCCTCACCCGGCGTGTACGCCCGCGCCTTCCTCGAAGGCCGGCTGAACGAGGCCGACCTGGACCGCTTCCGGATGGAGGCCGCCGGCGGCGGCCTGCCCTCCTACCCCCACCCCCGGCGACTGCCCTGGCTGTGGGAGTTCCCGACCGTCTCCATGGGACTCGGCCCGCTCTCGGCGATCTACCAGGCCCGGTTCAACCGCTATCTGCACCACCGCGGGATCAAGGACACCAGCCACAGCCACGTCTGGGCCTTCCTCGGCGACGGCGAGATGGACGAACCGGAGTCCACCGCGGCCCTCGCCCTCGCCGCCCGCGAGGAACTCGACAACCTCACGTTCGTCATCAACTGCAACCTGCAGC